>NZ_JACLIC010000032.1:0-83056 GCF_019748695.1 Paenibacillus cucumis (ex Kampfer et al. 2016)
ATGTGTGTTCGAGACAGGAACAGGCCGCAATAAAGTCAAAAGCTTTCGGTTGAATCCGGTAATGCTCAACATCTGCTTTTTCGGCCTGAACGATGTGATCCACCTCATACTGTTTCGCATACTTGTGAAGTCCGTCTACCGCTTCATCCAACAGATCCACGCCAATAACCTCGCTGTTTGTATCTGCCAGACGTTGTGCAATCGGAATCGTATGTCTGCCCACACCACATCCCAGGTCAAGTACACGTAATTCCTGTTTATGAACAAGCAAACGTTCCAACATCTCCATCACCATAGGCATGGGTCTGGACATCCATGTTCCGTCTTCAAACAATTCATTGTTTTTATAAAAGTTAGAATGATATCCCGCTTCGGCTTGACGAGCAGCCTCAAATTGTTCTTCCCGCATTCAGTTACCTCCTGCAATGGATTTAGACCTTTACAGTAACGTTCACCTAAAAACGAAGAAAAGAATCATATAAATTACTATCATAATTAAACTGGCCGTGACAAGTATTTTCCCCGCATCCCGTTTACTGGCATAGTCATTAAACAACAGTATTCCACCAATGGTCATCGCAATGGGCGCAAAAAATATCGTCATGATCACGAGCAGCACCATAGAATAACGATCCAATGTCGATTCTTCATACTCCGACATATATGGCTGATCTGGCTTGGCCGTTTTGGTCGTTACCATATTGCCGCACGACTTACATTTGAATTCATCTTCTCTCATAGGTTGATGACAATACGAGCATTCTCTTGAAAAACGTGGCATATCTATCTCCCTCCATCGGTGAACCGGTCTCAAAGTGGCATATGTTTCTGCAAAAAAGCTCCCAGCACCGCTTTATATTTCTCGCGATCAACCTGAAAGGCCGTTCCGTGACCTGCACGAGGAATCGTCAGCAGTTCCTTCTCTGACTTACACACTTCGTACAAGCGATACACCATTTCCGTTGGTACAAACAGGTCCGCCTCACCATGGATGAAGAGCACCGGAACGTTAACTTTGGCGAGTTGTTTCAGTGCAGATGCTTCTTTAAATGAGTATCCGGCTTTCCATTTTGTAATCAAACTGGTCACCGGAATGAATGGAAAGGGTGGTAGCTTGTACAACTGCTTCAACTGGAACGTCAATTCCTCCTC
Organism: Paenibacillus cucumis (ex Kampfer et al. 2016); assembly: GCF_019748695.1. Classification (NCBI taxonomy): domain Bacteria; kingdom Bacillati; phylum Bacillota; class Bacilli; order Caryophanales; family Paenibacillaceae; genus Paenibacillus; species Paenibacillus cucumis (ex Kampfer et al. 2016). Next base: position 1,153 of record NZ_JACLIC010000032.1, read on the forward strand.
AACCGATGTATAGGCACAGTCCGATACAATGGCTCTGACCTGATCAGGCAGCTCTTCCCCGCCTGTCATCAGCACAGTCGCACCTCCCATCGATATGCCATGCAGAATAATATCTGTATTTAGTCCTGCATGTCCCAGCACCCATCCGATCCACTGAACATAATCTTTCCGATCTAACCAGCCAAATCCGATGACCTCTCCTTCACTCTGACCATGTCCGCGATCATCCGGCATTAATACGTGATAACCCAGGGTTTCAGCGTAAAATCGGGCGAAGCCCGCCATTTCTCTGCCTTTCCCCGAGTAGCCATGAGCCAGAATAACTGTCTTTGCAGACTTGTTCTTGGAAGGAAGCCAGATGCCAGAGAGTCTCAATCCATCTTGAGACTGGATGGTAACGGTCTTGGTATCCTGAGCATCAAGCCATTGTAAATCAGCAACCGTACTGATCAGTTCATCTTCCACTTCCGTCTTAAGATTGGGGTTATCCGCCAAAAATGTTTTCGGCGTACGCCGAATCGCTGTCTTGAAGAAATAAAGTCCTCCAACCCACAGCAGAGCTATGATGATGATGATGAGAGCCGCCAGCCCGTAAAATATCATGTAAAAAATCCTCCATTTCAGTCTATGAGTTAAAGCGACTCCATATTTAAATCAATTATAATGCCGTCATAACCTAGCATGCTTCAACTTTTATTAGCCTGCTGCAGCGCTCCGCAAGCAGCCTGGTACGCGGGAAGTAGCTTATCAAGCAGTGGTTCTGCTTGATGGGTTAGTTCCTGTTTCGCGTATTTCTCAATCTGGCTGAACAACGTTGAGAGATAACTAATTCCGAGGCTTAGACTTCCTGATTTCAAGTCGTGGGCAGTCTCGGCCGCCGCCTTATGATCGGCTGAAACAACATGTCTGCGCAAGTCCTCAATTTTACCTGGCGTTTCCGCCCGGTACATCTCCAGCAACATACTGAGCAACGTTTGGCTCCCATCCGTATTTAATTCAGCAATCTCACGGACAACGTCCAAATTCAGAATCTGTACAGGTTTCGATGCCGAGTGCCACTTCCGAATGGTCGTATCGAGCACCTCTAAGGTAAATGGCTTACCGATAAAGTCATTCATTCCAGCCTCATAACACTTGTCCTTCTCACTTTGCATTACATTGCCTGTCATTGCAATAATCGGCGTCGATGGACGCATCTCATCCTGCTCTATTGCACGAATCTGGCGTGTTGCTTCAATCCCGTCCATAACGGGCATCATACTATCCATCAAGATCAGACTGTATGTTTTATCACGAAACGCATTTACAGCCTCTTCCCCACTGGATACACATTCGAGTTCAGTAAAACCCAGCTTTTTGAGTTGCAGTTGAACAAGCTGACGGTTAATAACATTATCATCAGCCAGTAGAATGGGCAAGGTGCGAGCATCTTGCTCAGGTGCATCCTTAGAGCTGTTCTTCGTCGCATCGCCAACATCGTTTTTGGCATCATTTGCAAGATCCGAAGTTTCGTCAGCTACCGTTAACTGGGCACTCTCTTTGCTTTCCACCATGTGTAGCCCAAGTTCAAGCTCAAACCAGAAAATGGAACCTTCCCCTTCCTTACTCCTGATTCCGATCTCTCCGTTCATTAATTGAACAAGTGACTTGCAGATCGATAAACCAAGACCTGTACCCTCATACTCTTTCGAACGTCCCTGCTCTGTCTGCATATAGGGTTCGAACAAACTTATCTGATCTTCTTCTGAAATACCAATTCCCGTATCATGCACCTCGAAGCGTACAAGCTGAGTGCGTGCCTGCTGCCTTACAAGCTTAACTTCCACCTTAACATATCCATCGGTAGTGAATTTGTTTGCGTTCTGAATCAGGTTAATCAATATTTGTGTAATTCGGGTGGAATCTCCTTCAAGCACGGCGGCGACTTCTGGGTCACAATCCATGATCATGCGATTTCTTTTCTTATCAATCTGGGGCTTAAGCAGACGCAAGATGTAATCCATAATCTCTTGGAGCTTTACCTCTCCCTGATCAAGACGCAATTGACCTGCTTCAAGCTTGGAAAAATCCAGAAGATCCTGAATTAATTTGAGCAAAAGCTTGGCTGCCTCCTGGATAACAATTACTGAATCCTTCTGCTCCTCCGATAAAGGCGATAACGCTAACAACTCAGCCATCCCCAATATTCCGTTTAACGGTGTCCGAAAGTCGTGGCTGATGACCGCCATAAAAGCACTTTTGGATTCGTCAGATGCTACAGCCTTCTGACGTGCTGACTCAAGACCCGCATTGTTCTTGGAAAGTTGCCGCTGAAGCGTCACAAGCTCATTATTCATATCAGAAAATGCTGAAAGAGTGCGTTCCTCTTGCTCCTTGCTTCGAATCAGTTGGTCAGATAACTGCTCAATCGTTTTACGCAGTCTCTGTATCTCTTCATTGTCACTCGGCATCCCTTCATCCCTTTCCTATTCACTTGCCGTACTTACATTGTCAAGCGACACCGGATGATTAAGCAGACGCTCAGCAATAGCAACAGCCTCTTCTGCTCCAGGTGCATAACCATCAGCACCGACTGTTCGCCATAATTCCTTGTCTATATTAAACGGATAACCGCCAACCATCACTTTGACATGAGCCGTTTCTGCATGGTTGCGAATACGTTCAATCAACTCTTTAGCCAGATGAAGATGATAAGTCATCGTCACCGAAATCGCTATTACATCACTCTCATGTCGCTTGATTGCTTCCACAATGCTTCCATTCGGGACATTGGCTCCAAGATAATACGTATCCCAGCCTTCCATTTCGAATACATCTGTAAGCATGCGTAACCCAATCTCGTGCTGTTCACTCCCCACACAGGCTGCAACCAGTTTTTTTCCCTTATTCGGTCCAATCAGCCATCTAGAGTACAAACGAGAAATAAATGATTGTGTTGCCGCTGTGCAAAAGTGTTCCTGACCAACACTAATCTGTCCCCGTTGCCACAACCGGCCGATCTCGTATTGAACAGGCTGAAAAATGTAGCGATACATATCGCGGATCGTTGCACCATCATTCAGTTCTGACTCTACAATTTCGAAAGCTTCCTTGCGTTTATTATCTAGCAAATGTTGCAAATACGTCTTTGCTTCGAGCCCGTAGGGCATGGATGCATGAATAAAGCTGGCCTGGGTATCCATATGCTTCATTACATCGATCCCCATCTCCAGATATTCCAACAGAAACTCACGGTGAGGTTGTTCGATTTCTTCATTTAACGCCTCTTTAATCAACTGAAGATTCATTTCCAGATCTTCCGTAGATACCTGATAGCCGGCAAGCAGAACTTTTAACCACGATATATAGTGAGTGAACAAACCGGGACTTTTCACAAGCACACTTTCTGCCAGATAGCTCAGACTGTACTGTGAGTCCTGCTTGGTTCTTATTTTTCCAATTGGACCGAAACGTTCCATTAAGTCGGGCTGCAAACGATACTGCATTTCGGTTATTTTCTCAGCCAAGATTTCTGCATCTTGAAGTAAACGTTCTCCGGCCTCCCGATGACTCATCGACGCATTCCTCCTTTGCCCTGCATCCTGTGCTGCATAAATCTATATCATGTATATCATTCCGTTTAGGAAACTCTACTTATCTAGTATACATGAAGAGTTCTATATCATTTCGATGATATAAAACAATCTTCCTATATTATGTAGCTATACGCAAGCCATATAGCCAGTATCCGAGGTATGTTGAAGACACAAAAAAAACGGATCCACGTTATATACGCAGGTCCGTTTTGCCTTCTGCAGCAAGCCCTAGTTTCTTCAGTAGGCGTATCGCCTCAACTTTTTCGGATGGTTCAAGCCCCTCCAGAATGTCAATAATGACTTGATGATGCTGTGGAAATATTTGCGTGAATAACTGTTTCCCTTCTTCCGTCAATTCCGCATATATAACCCGGCGATCCTCCTTGGAGGGACGCCGAAAAAGCAAATTCTTGTTTTGTAACTTGTCAACAACATACGTAATATTGCCACTAGACATCAATACTTTTTCACCGATCTTTTGCAAAGCCTGTGGTCCTTTATGATATAACAAGTCAAGTACTCCGAATTCTGTGGAATTGAGTCCATGGCTTTGGATGTCCCGATTGGAACGTGATGTCACTGAATTGTATGCGCGAATAAGAACCACAAACAATTGCAATGACAACTCCCGGTTATCCTCCGTTTTCAGCATTTCTATAATCCTCCATCAGTTATATACATTTCCGTCCGTTTCACCGGATAACTTCTGCTCCCACTCCTCGCGGAGCATGCCCATCCGAATTGAATCATAATACTCTCCAAGAACGAGCCGGCATTTCCGCATCCGCCCCTCGATTTGCAGTCCGATCTTTGTTGCAGCCTGCATCATTCGCTCATTACCAGACCACGTAGTCAGTCCAACCCTCACGATGGGCAGATTTTCAAATAAATGACCTGACCACATATAAAGTGAACGTGTACCGATCCCCCTCCCCCATCGAGAAGGTTTGTAGATGATAATTCCCATCTCAAGCCACATCGATAACGGATCTTCAATATAATAACTGATCATTCCAACGATTTCTCCGTCTGCCTCAATGATACGAAGGGATGCTGGCCGCCCTGCTTTTTGATCTGCTTCCAACCGTGCAAGTGTATGCTGCACAAAACGCTCGTATGGCTCATGCTCCAGCGGATAATAAGGTGCATCCCACTTTTTCCATTCGGGATTGTCATCCTTATAAATCAGCTCATATAGTTCAGTAAGGTCATCTTGCTCCACGATTCGAAGAACAAGCTCATCATCTCTAAGGGTAAATTCTCTCATTCTAGATCATGACACCAACTTTCCGTCAAATTCGTTACGGACGGTGAAGTTCGTCGATAGTGCCGTCTTCTTTGGCAATGATCACAACGTCCGCCATCTTCACAAATAGTCCATTATCCACGACACCTGGTAACATATTCAGTTGTACGTTAAGTTCGGAAGCATCGGCAATGGACCCCAGATGGCAGTCTGCAATCAGATTTCCGTTATCCGTAAGGTATTGTTTTTGCCCATCCATCCGCCACTCTGGCTGACATCCCATATTCTCAAGCGCCTGAAAAGTCCATTCCGATGCAAAGGGTACAACCTCGACCGGTAAAGGGAATTTCCCCAGTTTTTGTACAGCCTTGCTACCGTCAGCAACAATGATCAGCTTATCGCTATTTGCTGCCACTATTTTTTCACGCAATAGAGCTCCGCCACCGCCTTTGATCAGGTTAAAATCCGGATCCACTTCATCCGCCCCATCAATCGTCAGATCTAGTCGTCCAATCTGGTCAAAAGGAATAATCGGAATACCCCATTCTCGTGCCAGCTTGTCTGAAGCCTCTGAGGTAGCTACTGCCTGAATGTTCAGACCTTCCCGAACCCGCTCCCCAATTCGACATATCGCATAATATGCGGTTGAGCCTGTGCCCAAACCAACTTTCATTCCATCTTCAACGAACGCTGCCGCATGTTCTGCTGCAATCTGCTTCAGATTCATTATTTAACCCCCGCCTGCTCATTAATTTGTATAAACCATTATGTAGTTATTATAGATAAAACCTCATCCGATGTATATCCAAGCTTCCTGAACAGATTAAGATCGGCTTTCTGATGATAAATGGTGTAATTTTTCCCGCTATGTTATAGAATACAGAATGAAACTAAAAAATGGCAATTTTTAAAAATAAACAGTACTAATTACCTATAAAAAGAAAGATATGTCCATAAATACGTAAAATATTAAAAAAGTTTTAACAAAACTATTCAAATTAACGACATTTTACACGACATAATAGATATAGATGTGTTTTAATAATTAGACACACTGGTTTCAAAAGGTACATAAGTCTTGCATAGTGACTAAGAAAACCAAGACCATTGTCGCACTTTCCCTTTAGAAGGAGATGACAGAATGAAGTAACTTTTTGCTCCAAAAGCGCATCTTACAGATTTTTAATTTACAGAAGATCAGGAGTGGAGTTTAGTGAAATCATTGAGTTGGAAAAACATGTCGTTTTTCTCTAAGAACCTATTGCTCTCATTTACCAACATCATCATTATTGGCGTGGCTCTGATTGCAAGCAGTTATTACTTCCAAAGAACGATTCTGGTTGATCAACTGCATGGACAAGTAGCGCAGATTACGAAAAAGTGGGCTCAAGATATCAATGCGGCAGATGTACAAACTGCAATTACAGAGCGCAGCTACGAAGGTACTGCTCAGACGAAACTAAGAGCTTATTTCGACGAAATGCAAAAATATTATCCTAACATTGCACAAGCCTATATCTTCGGTGTGGAGCTTGGCGGCGACAACAAACGGTTAACTTCCCTTGTTGCGATGCCAACAAACCTGAGAGAGGCTTTTCAGAGCGACAATGTAAATATTGGCGATATGTACGAACAACCTGTCGTTGTAGCCAATGCTCTGAAAGAGATGCTAAATACCGATCGTCCAACGTTCACCACCTTTTATTCCGATGACTTCGGAACCTGGACGACCATTGCTTATCCGATCAAAGACAGCAACGGCAAAATTTTCGCATACTTCGCTGTGGATGCGGATGCCAGCGCAGTTCCAAAAGGTCTGAATTCCTTGTTATTAAATGGAGTTATTATTCTGGTAGCGTTCTTGCTTCTGTTCCTCATTATTCAATATCTTGTCGTGAAAAATACCCTCTCTCCGATTCGTCATCTGATCAAAGGCATCGATGAAGTCAGCAGAGGTAATCTGGATGTCAACATCCCGACAGGAAAAGACGATCTGGGACTTGTAAACGAAAAATTCAATGTCATGGTACGCCGTATCAACGACACGATCGTTAAAGTGCAAATGACCTCCCAGGAAGTAAACCAGTCTGCGAAGGAACTCTATGAAGTCTCTGAGCGCAACAGTGAAAATGCAGACTCCATTAACAATAACGTTACTCATATTAGTACAAACATCCGTTCACAAGAACAGGCTACCCGTGATAGTGCACGCGCGATGTCCGAGATGGCTACCGTAATCCAGACCATTGCGAGTAGTTCCGCAAGTGTTGCGGACGAAGCCTATGAGATGGAGCGTCGTTCACAACAAGGTAATACTGTAGTTCGTCAGGTATCCGAGCAAATGAACCTGATTACGCAATCTGTGAAAAATACAGCTTCAGCGATCGAAGTGCTGGAGAGCCGTTCACAGGAAATCGGTGATATTCTGAACATAATCTCGGGGATCTCAAGCCAAACTAATTTGCTTGCTCTTAATGCATCCATTGAGGCGGCTCGTGTAGGTGAAGAAGGAAGAGGTTTTGCGGTAGTTGCTGGCGAAGTACGTAAGCTCGCCGAACAGTCCGAACAGGCAACCAGTCAGGTTGGCGTATTGATTCAAGAGATTCAGGCCGGTATTAAACAAGCTGTACAAGCCATGGAACAAGGTACTTCTGAAGTAGATACAGGTCTCTCCGTAGCGGATCAAACCGGTCAATTATTTGATGAAATCCTGGAAGCAGCGAAAAAGGTATCCCACCAAATCCAGGAAGTTTCAAGTGCAACCCAGGAAATTTCAGCAGGCACAGAAGAGATGACCGCAACAGCGGATGACTTGTCTGCAAGTGTAAGCAAGACAGCTGATAGCAGTGAAAAAATCTCTGTATCTGTAGACGAGCAAAAGGCTTCTCTGATTACGCTGGTAGACTCCTCTACTCGACTCAACGATATGTCTGAAGAACTACAGGAATTGATTTCTCATTTCAATGTAAGCAAACAGCAATAAAAAAATAACTAACACTCGGTTTCAACCAAGGAGGATACCTGAAGTGATTGAAAACCAATCTTTCTCCCACTCCGTGGAATCTGGCTTGCCTGTTCTTCAGATTCCATTGGATTATGGACGTCGCCAGCAAACATTCTCTTATGAGTCTACTCATATTACATTGAAAGCGTCATTGAGTCGTGAACTTAATCAGAAGTTTGGGGAACAGATGGTGTACCCTGCATTCCTTTCAGCTTATGCAGCCTTGTTATTCCGATTGTCTGCTGAAGAGGAGCTCGCGATTGGAGTACTTGCTCCGGATCAGGCAGCTTCTTATCTTTCATTAGAGCTTCAGGGCAAGACAACTTTCAGTGAATTATTCGAACAGATTACACGGCAACTTCAGATTCCTTATACACAACAAACCGGAGGATATCCTGAGACACTGTTTATGCTAAACAGTGTCCAGTTGCCTCAGGCACCTCAGGTGATGAATTGGAACGTTCGTTATGATCAGAACGAGATGATTCTCGATCTGTTTTATGACCGTTCGTTGTTACAAGAATCAACGATATTGCGATATGCGGAGTATTTTCAAACATTACTTCTCGCTCTCTTGCGTGATGATCACAAAGCAATCGGTGCAGTAGACATACTGACTGCTTCAGACCGATTGCTCTATCGGGAAATGAATGACACCGCGGTACTTGAGCCAGCGCATCCGACCATCCATGGCTGGTTTGAAGCCGTCGCTGCGGCATACCCGAATTCTCCGGCGATTACCTCACTTTCAGCGAGTTATACGTACCGGGAATTAAATGAACGCGCGAATCAGGTTGCTCGCGTGTTAATATCCAACGGATTAAAGCAAGGTGAATTTGTCAGTATTTTTATGGATCGCAGCCTGGATACGATTATCTCGTTGCTCGGTGTTCTTAAAGCAGGCGGTGCCTACGTGCCGATTGATCCCGAACATCCGCAAGAACGGAACAGTTACATTGTCGAAGATACGGCTTCTCCGTTTGTACTGACAACAGAAGCCTCGTTCGATCAAGCTAAAGCATTGTTTTCCGGCATTTCTACGGTACGTCACATTCTTTCCGTGGACGGACGACTTGCAGGATTTGCTGCCAGCAATCCGAACCTGGATATCAAACCTGATGATCTCGCTTACGTCATCTATACTTCAGGCTCTACTGGCAGACCGAAAGGCGCACTGATCGCTCACCGGGGTGTCACCAATCTGGGCAGTGTTGTACAGCGTGACTGCGACATTCAACCTGGCGATGTATTAACGCAGTTTGCCACATACAGCTTCGATGCATCCGTATGGGATACGATCGGTGCTCTGTTCTATGGAGCCGAGCTTTATCTGTTATCGGCGGAAGAACGAGTATCTATTGAAGAGTTTGCAAGTGCAATCCAAAGAACAGGGACGACCATTATTACGATATTGCCAACGATTTTCTTTAATCAACTGGCCTCTTATCTGTCAGATGAAGGCTTTCATAAACTGGAAAAAGTGCGTATCATCACCGTAGCTGGAGAAGCTCTCTACGGGGAGCAGGTTCGGGCTTTCCAACGCAAATTTGGCAATCAGATTGACATCGTTAATGTATATGGACCAACAGAATGCACCGTGGCCACCACGACACACCGGATCAGTGAACAGGTCCCAGGACACGTTGTTAATATTCCGATTGGCAGACCTATTCATAATTACAAAGTATACATTGTCAACGAAGAACACCAGCTATGCCCTGTAGGCGTACCAGGCGAAGTGTATATCGCAACTCCTGCACTTGCCAAAGGGTACTTGAACCTGCCAGAACGCACAGAGCAATCCTTTATTGATAATCCGTTTGCGATTGGTGAGAAAATCTACAAGTCCGGTGATATTGCCAAAATGCTGGATACCGGATTACTGGAATATGTGGGACGCAGTGACTCTCAGCTGAAAATTCGGGGTCACCGAATCGAAATCGGTGAAATCGAAGATCATCTGGCCAGACTGGAACAGATCCAGGATGTTGCCGTTATTGCAAAGAAGGAAGCGGACGGCCAAAACATGCTCGTGGGTTACTTTACGTCCAAAGATGGAAGCACCCTTTCCGTAACGGATATCAAAGCAACACTTTCAGAGAAACTACCATCGTACTTCGTACCCAAATGGATTTGCCAGCTGGATGAGATGCCTATTGCACCAACAGGGAAAATCAACCGCAAGGCCATGGTGTCCATGCCACATGCTGAACGTCATACCGATCAGCCAGACCGCGTGATGCCTGAGACAGAAACGGAATCTATACTCTTCCATGCTTGGAAGGAGATTTTACAACACGAAGAATTTGGTGTCGAAGACAGTTTCTTCAGTATTGGTGGCGACTCCCTGCGAGTCATCCATGTACTGGTTCTTCTGAAACCACATTATCCGCAGCTGAAAATCGCTGATTTCTTTGCAGAAAAAACAATTCGTGCTCTTGCTCGCCGAGCCATACTTTTAACGGAGCAACGTGAACCAGCGAATCGGACAACCACTGCAAATGGCATCATCACGCAGCTTTCCGAACATCCGGTGGAACTGTCTCCACAGCTTGGATATCCGAACATTCTTCAGCCTGAGCATGTGCTATTGACGGGTGCGACCGGTTATCTGGGCTCACATGTACTGCAACAGTTAATTGTGACGTCTTCGGCACGGATCTACGCGCTTGTTCGTCGCCCAAGCGATGGCACGACAGCAATGGCACGTTTAAGCAAAGTGATGCAAGGTTATTTCGGCAAACAACTTGCTGACCAGCTTGAAGATCGTGTTGTGATTGTTGAGGGGAATTTGGAGGAAAAGAACCTGGGTCTTGCCGCTGAGCAACAATCGTTGCTTGAGTCAAGGATTGACCGTATCATTCACTGCGCGGCTGATGTTCGTCATTTCGGGGAGGCGGCACAGTTCGCTAAAACCAATGTCGAAGGCACAGTTGCTCTGCTAGACCTGATACGTAACAAAAAAGGGGCTTCGTTCCATCACATATCAACGATGGGCATACCCGAAGATCTGGCCCTCAGTGGACAATGGGAATCGACATTGCAATATGACCGTTTCCCGGAAGATTTACATGTGGACAACGTTTACTCCGACAGTAAGCTCGAAGCGGAGAAAGTACTCATGACCGCCGCAGAAGAAGGCGTGCCAGTCAGTATCTACCGTGCAGGCAACCTGACATGTGATTCTCGTACAGGTCGTTTTCAGACCAATATCGATAGCAATGCGATCTACCGCATGATCAAAGCAATGTTATTGCTGGGCAAAGCGCCTGCCGCGGACTGGCTGATGGACTTTACCCCGATCAATTATGCCAGCGAAGCAATCGTGCATCTGGCCTTACGTCAGGATACAGCCGGACGTGTATTCCATATCTGTAATCCAGAGCCGATTCGGTATGATGCCTTGGTAGAAGCCGTGAAGCGTGCAGGTTACGATGTCGAAACGATGCCGTTTGAAGACTACCAACACTGGCTGTTTGATACAACCATTGCCAAAGAGCCGGAAGCTCTGCAACTTGCGATCGCTCAGTTGGAAGGTGACGGAGCGAAGGATTCAGCATATGCCTATGCATCGCCGGTAACAACGGCTTACGTTGAACCAGCTGGAATCTTCTGCGCCAAGACCGATGAGCGTTTCATTCATACCATGCTGGACTATGCAGTTCAGATCGGTTATTTCCCCGCAGCGATCCGTCCGAATTATGGTACAACAACGGTTGCAGATTAAACGATATGTCGGATAACGATATCAATAGAAAGAAATATAGCAAAAGCCACTCTATCGCTACGGCGATAAGTGGCTTTTTTGTATAAAGATGAGTTAAAATTGATAGTTGATCATCATAAGCGTTACCCCTTTTATACGCTATCTTTGCATCACAAAAACTATAGCCAGCGGATTATTGCAATGATAGCAAGATGAGCCGGATAGAAATAACGCCAGATCCACCGGGGTCCTTTCAAACGGAAACCTGCCTGGTAGTACTGTGCAATAGCAATACCAGTTGTTGCAATTACGCTGTACATCTGCAGAAAACTATGGTGCAGCATCAGGTAAAGGGCATTTAATATAACATGTGCCATAACCAGCACCGGCCCTTTGAAATAACGGAATAACAGCACGAGAAGCAGACCATACATACCATAATCCATATGTGACCATTCCATTACCCATCCCGCCCCGATCGCAATCGGGATACTAATCAGCTTCGAAGGAAGCTTATCTAGGGCCAGCAGAACAAGCAGTGCCGACCACAGGGTCCAAACCACATTCAGTGAAAAATGATTAAACGCAGCCATAAACGGAACCTGGGAAATTACTGCAATCCAGAATAACCGCCATATGTATTTCTGAACATTACGTGTATGCTTGTAGCCGATAAATACGGCAAAGGCATAGATTGGAAAAGCGATACGACCGATGATTCTCAGTTCAACCACATGTGGAAAAAACACAGCTCCGATATGATCTATCAACATCGTAATCATCGCAATCCACTGCATCATATCTGGTTATCCCTCCTCATCCCGACAATACCAGATGATCTATAGCATTTTAATCAGGATTCATGTTCACGCTCGACGTTACATTCATAATACATGAAGCTTTGATCCTGTGTATATCCTTCGGATTCATATAATGCTTGTGCCTGCCGATTGCTGATCGCCGTAGAAAGTACAATACGAAGAATCTGCTGTTTCTTCGCTTGCTTCATCACGGCCTGCATCAGCTTTCGGGCTATCCCCTGCTGCCGATATGTTGAATCCACGAACAGGTCATTCAGAATCCAGATCGGTCCCATCGAGACAGAACTATAACTCGGATAAATCTGTACCAACCCCAGGGCTGTATCAGGCACCTTTGATTCTTCGTTACACTCAGCAACAAAAATCATTGATTCTTGCTTACTCATTCGTTCTTTAATGAAAAAGGTAGCTGTCTCTAGATCCGAATGTTGACCATAAAATATGCGGTACTCATTAAAAAGTCTCGATACTTCCGAAATATCATTTAAAGTCGCTTGTCTAATTTTAATTGTCATTCTCTTTGTATTTTCCACGTACTTTTTTCCCCTCTTTCGCTTCATTCTTTTCCTTACGATACATCCCTCGAATCAAATCTTCCTTAAGTTCATTGTAAAAGAAATCATACCTTTCCCCCATTCATCAACAGGCGTAAAGTTTGCATTTATGTCCCCTTTCCCGAAACATGCCAGGCATAAAGTATATTTCTACCCAATTGTTGCACACTATAGTGATCGTTGTTCACTGACAAATACGGTAACCATTGCTTGAAGTGGCTGCACGAACCGAATTCGGATCAGACTTGATCAGCAGATCGTAAGCGGAATGATCAGGCAAACGTAAAAAAACGACGAAAGCCTCGCCAGCTCCGTCGCCCTAAACGCATATGGATTTTAATAGGTTTCTGAATTCAGCCGCTCTTGAACATGTCCTGGTTCAGGGAAAATAACTCCCTTTTTTAAAATGAGGTTTGCATACTGAGCACGTTCACCCGTTGCAACAATGACATAAGCTTTGGCGGCACGATCATAAAAATCAAAACGATCCTCGTATTCAAGTGCTTCGCTCATATCCTCGTACTCCTCGATTAACCGCCGATAATCTTCCCAGATGATCGGAATGACCGGATCACCTTTAACCACCTGCATGACAGCGGCTGGTCGCTCTACATAGGTGTCTAGCGGAAATAGCTGTAATATAGCTTCCAATAGCTGCACAGTGCCTATGCCATCACAGCGTACTAAACGTTCAGCATGACTGGCTGCAGGGAAGTTCGCATCCGTTAGCACAAGTTCATCCCCATGTCCCATTTCGGACATCAGTTTAAGCAACTCTGGCGGGAGGATCGCAGGAATATTTTTCAGCATGATTAAACGCTCCTTACATAACAAATTTTTTATTACTTTGGAAGCCGTTTCATCCCTATTCTAGCAGGATTTTTAACGTTTTGCATCGATGTGCTCCACTCCTGCGGCACTACCATTTCCTTTGACAAAATTACTTGTTACACATATAGTTGTTATAACAACTATATGAATTTTAGAGACATTTTCTACGGAAGCGAGGTTCATCAATACATGGATTATTCTCTGGAGCAGTCCGTCGGATTTATGCTCGGACTCACCCACCGCAAAACATCTGCCCTTCTAGCGGCACAATTTAAACCCTACGATATTACCACAGAGCAATTTTCTGTGCTTTTTAATGTGGTACGTAAGGAAGGCGTTAATCAGAAAGAAATGGCAGGATTTGTGTTCAAAGACCAGCCCACCACCGCACGGATTATCGATTTACTGGAGAAAAAAGGCTGGGTCGAGCGCCGCACGAGCGACCAGGACCGTAGAGCCTATCTGCTGTATCCTACCAAAGATGGCAAAGCATTAATTGATGTGCTTGTTCCAATTGAAAGAGAAATGAATAAAAAACTTGCTGAAGGTATACCGGAAGACCAGATGGAAGCATTTAAACATACTCTTTCCCTCATTAATCACAATCTGTAACTATTACAACTCAGGGGGAATGTTTCACCATGAAAGAACAATCTGCACCTGTCCGATTATGGACGACCGATTTTATTTTGCTCATGCTGTGTAATTTTCTATTATTTCTGCAGCTACACATGATCGTTTCACCATTACCTTCCTATGTACAGGATCGATTCCATGCCAATGCATTTCAAGTCAGCCTGTTCACCTGCCTGTTTGCATTAAGTGCCATCGTAGCACGACTCTTTTCTGCGAAAGCGCTTGAGAAAGGTTTTCGTAATGCGATGATCTATATTGGCTTGTCTGTAGCCCTGCTTGCTACGCTCGGCTATTATTTTGCTGCGGGTATCGCTGTTCTGCTTCTGCTCCGCATGGTGTTTGGGGTTGGATTCGGGCTCAGCAGCACTGCATTTCCAACCATGGCATCTGATATTGTACCCGTCAAACGAATGGGCGAAGGCATGGGTTACTTTGGATTGTCCACCAGTCTGGCGATGTCCATGGGGCCGATTATCGGTGTCACTTTGCTACAAGGAGCTGGGTTTGTCACCCTTATGCTCAGTACAGCCGGAGTGATTGCTGTGATCTATCCACTCAGTTACAGCCTGACACGTAAAAAAATAGCCAAGAAAAAGACTACGCAGGCTATTTCGATGCAATCGTCACATCAAGAGCAAGCTACTCGCGATGTTGCATCTGTTTCAGGAGCAAAACCGAGTTCTAAAGAAAAGGCTCCGTTTAACCGAAAACTGATCCTTCCAAGTGTGCTGAACGGTTTGCTGTCTATTACCTACGGCGGATTGGTTGGATTTATCGTTTTGTATGGCAAAGAAGCGCATCTCGCTAACCCAGCGCTGTTTTTCCTGTTTAATGCACTGGCTGTTCTACTCGTCAGACCGTTCGCCGGTCGAATTTACGACAGTAAGGGTCCTAAAGCTTTATTGATTCCTGGGGCAATATGTATCGCACTTGGACTTGTCACGCTTTCCTGGGCAACGACGATGCCCATCTTGTTTGTCGCTGCTTTTATCTATGGTATTGGATATGGCTCTATGCAATCATCCATACAGACCTGGATGATTCAAGTCGTCGCCCCTGCTCAAAGGGGGATGGCGAACGGGATGTTTTTGAACACACTTGATTTTGGTATTGCTACGGGTGCACTTTTGCTTGGCGCTATCGCTTCCTTGACAAGTTATACGGAAATGTACCGCTACTCTGTTTTATTTATGGCATTGTTCCTGCTGATCTATCTGATTCAGGGTAAACGAAGTGGCAGTTTCCAGATCGAAACGCATCCGCTGTTATCCCATACACATATCACGGCAACGGGTAGCGCTGCTTCACATGATACGAATGATGTGCAAGTAGCACCTGATAAAAGAAACTAATAGATAATTACGTTTTCCTTCATAATATGTATTTACTGAGGTTCTTACCTTAACATGGGTGTTCATAAAAATATCCACACTGACAATATCACCTGTGACGTTGTCAGTACAAAAAACGCGTTTACATCTGGCAAGCAGCTACGCTGCTTTCTGAGACGTAAACGCGTTTTCAGGTTCAGGTTTCCCTTTAACGTAAGGGAGCATTCCATCCACCCATCAGTAAGGACTTTTTTTGCGGCGCAGTGGCGAAGGTCTGTATCCTTGGTCGGTTTCACTTTCTTGCACACGCCTTTTGCGTAGCTTATCTTGACCGTCTTGCTTCTCTTTATAACCGTGCTTGTCTTCTTCGTCCTGCTTCTCCTGATCATCTTGCTTCTCATCACTGCCAGAAGTAGGCTCACCTCTCTTCTCTGGTTTAACCGCCAGCAATGTGAGCAGACCTCCGACAGCACCTGACGCAGCCAGAATGCCAAAAAGCAAAAAATGGTGGGAACCAATCAACAAAGAAACAACGGGTGGACCGAGCGATACGCCGATAAAACGCATGCTACTGAACAGGGCTGTAATGGTACCACGTTGCTTTTTGTCTACACCTTCTGTAATCAACGTGTCGAGGCATGGCAGTGCAGCACCAATACCCGCACTCCCTAGGGTGAACAATCCCACCACAACGTAAATATTATCGAACATGCCGATGATCCCCAGCGATACCGTTACCAAAGCTAGTCCGGCAAAACCGAGCCATTTCATGCGTGATTTATTTTTACCAATCCACTTGCCTGCCAAAAACGAAGCCAGACATAACGATGCCAGAGGGATGGCCAAAACCAGTCCTTTGACTACACCTTTGAGCGCAAACTCACTCTCCAGCGTCTCAGAAAGATAATATAGGACGCCAAAAATAAGAAACATACAAATTCCACCGATCGCAAACAAAGCGTACAACCAGCGTCCCTTTACTTTGAGAACGTCACGGATAGAAGCAACAAATTCCGAAAATGTAGGCGGTTTTTCCTTCCTCTTCGGTGTTTTCACCAAAAATACTACGAGCACAAGTGAAATGAGACATAGTACTGGAATCGCTAAAAACGGCGAATACCACAACCACACCGCCAGCGCAGCACCTAGAATCGGACTAAGCACTTTGCCAAAGGTGTTTGAAGTTTCAATAATACCCAGACTTTTGCTAACCTCATCTTCATTCTTGAACATATCTCCAACAAGAGGGATGACAATCGGAAATGCGCCTGCTGCACCCACTCCCTGCAAAAACCTTCCCCCAAGAATCGTCCAATAGGCGATATTACCGCTCATGAACCATGCGGCAATCCCGGCCACTGCACCTCCGGCTGCTGCAATGACAAGACTGGGAATAATCACGGCTTTCCTGCCGAATCGATCCGATAAATATCCTGCCAATGGAATGAGCAAGATGGCCACTACAGCATATACCGTTATTAGCATACTGACCTTGAATGAAGATACCTTCAATTCCCGTTCAATCTGTGGCAAAATCGGTATAAGCATGGAGTTCCCCAGTGTCATAATAACAGGGATGGAAGCAAGTGCGACAAGGTCCCACTTTTTATCAGACATACCCTAACCACCTTCGCAGATTCTACACACAACAGCGTTATTGTTGGTTAATCCGGGGGTGATTATTCAGCATATGTCAAAATGGATAGGTTCCATTAGCGGAATTGTTCGATCTTCCACTTTTCCAACAAATCCAACGTACGCTCCTCAAATATTCGGCCATCTTCCGGTTGGTCTACCTGATGCTGATGAACGTAAGCGTTAAAGTATGAGGACAATAGACGATACGCAAGCCGGCGTGCTTGCCCTTCTGGTGAGGATTCAAGGGAACGGCCGTAACCTGCGTGAAATGCGGCAGAATCCGTGTTGAGGATGGCCTCGTATTCCCGATCGGCGAACATCGAGCGATCTCCATCAATAACAGCGGCAATGCTCATTCCCCCTTGTTTACCGTGCACAAGCACATTTGCTGCCCATAGGTCATTATGGACAAGCACAGGTTGTTTAATTTGATCAAAAAGAGCTTTATTTTGCTTGAAGATTGCCGTAATCTTCTCGCCTATGCCAGGCATAAACCCTACTAGGGCCGCTTTTTTGCTTGTTTCATCAGCGATAGCTATCAACACCTCAGACCAGTGCTCCGATCCGCGAATCGTACCATCCGCCTGAGGCCAACCGAATAATGCTCCTTCGATCCGATGCATGGTGGCTGTGTACATGCCTAATTGGGTATACAAATGATTTTTGTCTTTCTCTTCGATAGACGCATCATCAAGCTGCACGCTTGGGATAAACGCCATAAACATATAGGTTCGCGGAACATCCTGAGCGCTGTCATCACAAGCCAGTACTTCCGGTGCAGGAATACCTGCCTTACGGTAATGCTCATAGACGACAGGTTCCGAGGCCATCATTGTGCGTTCAAATGAAAATAACGGATCACGCTCGGTTAGTTGCTCACCCTTTTCGTTTGCCAGTTGCAGTGGTTGTATACCCTCCGGTGCAAGGCGCAAAATGACGTCCGTAATCGCCGTATGCTCCAGTTGGATGCGATACGTCGTGTTAAACAAACCACCCTGCAGCAGTCCGTACTGTTTTACGACAACGTGATCTCCAAAATGTCGATGTACCAGTGCATGCAAAACTTCTGCTGATATTGGGCTATGTAAGCCCGAATGTTGGTGCTGGTTCTGATTCGGATTCGGATGCTGTTGGTTGTCTGAGTGTTGGTGTGCCATATTGTATTGCCTCCCACTTTCCGTTCTCTCCTTGAAGGAACTATCCATTTATTTCGTATAAATAAACAAACAGACGGCGCCTTCAGGCACCGTCCCTTTATGGTCTATTCTAACATGTTACAGCTCAATTGTAAGTTGGCTTGCACCTGCTGATGCCGTTACGATGATGCCTTGCTCGCCAGCTTCTTGTGATCCGCCATCCACGTTGGATACGGAATCAATGCCCCGAAGCACGATTTTCCATGGCTTGCCTGCACCTTCAGCACGAACTTCCAGCTTCGAACCGTTACGTGTGGCGGTCACTTGCAACTCACGCTCAGCACTTTGATTTACAACAACCGCTTGCGCTGTCTGCCCATCAGCAAGTTCAAACAAATGCAATGATACGTTGTCCGCAAAATCGTAATCCGGCTTGCTGTCTATCGCACCTACCGCGATCAAACTGTTCGGTCTGATCATCATTGGCAGTGTTTTGAAGTCATGATTTTCACTGATCCAGCACCCACCTTGAACTTTTACCCCTGTCAGATAATTGGTCCATGTACCTTCTGGCAGGTAATAACGAACGTTACCTTCTTTGTTGAAGATCGGTGCAACCAGGATAGAATCTCCGAACATGTACTGTAAGTCAAGTGTCGCACAAGTCGGATCATCTGGATATTCCAGCACCATCGCCCGCATCATTGGCAATCCCTGTACAGAGGACTCTACCGCGGAATTAAACAGGTACGGCATCAGACTAAGCTTCAGCTTCGTAAAGTCACGCACAACATCGACAGCCTCTTCATCGAACAACCAAGGCACACGATACGATTCGTTACCGTGCAGGCGGCTGTGTGAAGAGAGTAACCCGAACTGTACCCAACGTTTGTATACATCAGGCTCGGCTGTCGCTTCAAAACCGCTGATGTCATGGCTCCAGAAGCCAAACCCGGAAAGACCGAGCGACAATCCACCGCGCAGTGATTCTGCCATGGACGAATAGTTGGACGAGCAATCGCCACCCCAATGTACGGGGAATTGTTGACCACCTACGGTTGCTGAGCGGGCAAACAGAGCGGCTTCGTTTTTACCCAGGTTTTCTTCAAGTACATCAAATACCGCTTTGTTGTATAAGAAGGTATAATAGTTGTGCATTTTCACCGGATCGGAACCGTCATAATACACAACATCGGTCGGAATTCTTTCGCCAAAGTCGGTCTTGAAGCAGTCCACGCCCTGGTCAATCAAACCTTTCAGCTTGTCTTTGTACCATGAAGTTGCCTCTGGGTTCGTGAAGTCCACCAGCCCCATGCCCGCCTGCCATTTATCCCACTGCCATACACTGCCATCGGCTGTCTTGACAAGATAACCTTTTTCCATACCTTCATCGAACAGAATGGATTTCTCGGCAATATACGGGTTAATCCACGCACAGATTTTGAGTCCCTTGTCCTTCAACCGTCTCAACATGCCTTCCGGATCAGGGAACATATTTTTGTCCCATTCAAAATCACACCATTGATATTCCTTCATCCAGAAGCAGTCGAAGTGGAATACGGATAGTGGCAGATCACGTTCAGCCATGCCATCGACAAAATGATTAACGGTCGCTTCATCATAATCTGTCGTAAACGATGTCGTCAGCCACAAACCAAATGTCCATGCCGGCGGCAGAGCCGGTTTACCTGTGAGCTTAGTGTAGTTATCCAGCACCTCTTTCGGATTAGCACCGCCGATAATGAAATATTCCAGCGTCTCACCCTGAACACTGAACTGCACTTTCGATACATTCTCGGAAGCGATCTCATAGGATACCTTCTCAGGATGGTTGACGAATACGCCGTATCCTCTGTTCGATAGATAAAACGGAATGTTCTTGTAGGCCTGTTCACTGCTTGTACCGCCATCCTCATTCCAGATATCCACGACCTGACCATTTTTCACAAACGGAGTGAATCGTTCACCAAGGCCATAGACATACTCGCCCACGCCCAGCTCCAGTTGTTCCCGGAAGAACGTACCTTCTGATGCTGACTCAATGTACGCTGGGCCTCTCCAGCCGCTTCCTGTCAGGCGTTTTTCATTATAGTGGAAGCCGATATCCCAGCCTTTTGTTTTGTTCACGGTTACACGAAGATTTCCGCTTTTCAGTTCTGCACCGTTCTCATCCTGCGCAATTTGCACATCGGTATTTAGCGTGTTCAGTTCAAACTCGGGGCCTGGATTAACTTTGCCCTTATGGTGGTTCAATTGCACACGAATGACATCAGGCATCGGGGAGCTGTAGGTTGCTTTGAGCAGCGTTCCGTTCAGTGTATCGCCTTTGCGCTCAATGCGTTTCGTTGCTGCATATACAGTAAAGGAATCACCCTTTTGTACAATATCTCGAATATCCGCCGGATTTTGAACATGATATCCGTCGCGGATCTGCCAGTAGCCATCGGTAAATTTCATCTTGGATTACCTCCTTCGGTTATACTATAATGATATTGATATTAATGACGATTTTCTTCTTGGATTTTGATCATTTATATCAGTATTTTGATATTCCAAACGTAATTCTGACGAATTCCTATAATAATTTGCAAACGATTACATCTATTTATATGCATAAGGAGGTTCCATGATGGAATGGGAACATTTACGGGAAGATCGAATCCACGGCAATGCCATGTATCCGGTCAGTGTGTATCCCGACATTCAGCAATTAAATGGGGACAGCATTCTCGATTGCCATTGGCATGATGAGATGGAGTTTACGATGGTGACGCAAGGCTCTGCTGTGTTTCAAATTGACATGAACCGGGTTGAGGTGAAGGCCGGAGAGGCTGTTTTTATTCATCGAGGTGAGATTCATGCAGGATATCTGATGGGCGATGAGCCTTGTATATTTTCTTCCATTGTGTTTCATTCGGATCTGCTCGGTAGTCATACGTTTGATGCGGTGCAGGAGAAGTTTATTGGACCTATTTTGCGAAAAAGTATACAGCTCCCCTATCACATTACAGCTAATGAAGCTTGGGGTTCAGAAGTTCTGGCCTACCTGAAACGCATCTTCGCAGATCACGCGAGCGGGACAGACACCTGTGAGATATCCACGAAAGCCTATCTCTATCTCATGCTTGCTCGCATGTTTGAACAGCGGAAGGTGCTTCCGCTCAAAAGCGCAGTTAACGGGGGCACACCGGATAAGATGGAGCGTCTAAAATTAGTGCTCAGTTACATTCATAAGCATTATCCTGAACCGCTGAAGCTGAAAGACCTGGCGGATGAAGCCAATATGAGCGAGGGACATTTCTGTCGTTTTTTCAAAAAGTTGGTGCAGAAGAGCCCTGTCGATTACATCAATTATTATCGGGTACAGCAGGCCTGCGCACAGCTGGAGAATACGGATCATAAGATTGTTGATATCGCTATGGATGTTGGATTTGAGCATTTGAGTTATTTCATTACTACCTTTAAGAAACACAAGAACACAACACCGTCTCAGTATCGTAAAATATTTTCCGAAAATATCACACTGGTGCCTGTTGCGTTTACAGAGACTTTGCTGGTTTAAAAAAGGAATGAATCACATCGACGGTTACCATTGATGAGTTTTTGCTAGAATATATGTTTACAAGGTCAACAAAAAGGTGCCTTCAGCACGTAAGCTGCAAGCACCTTTTATTTACGTTAACCTCTATTGTTTGGTGGCTTGCTCTACTTTCTTAACGTCTTCCATGAAGAATACTCATGTACAGAAAAGCCATTAAAGGAAGCGTGGGCACTCGCCATTTTCTCTACCAGCTTCAACTGTTCTTCCATGTAGGCGTCCCCCTCTTCGTAAAAGGTAATAAAGTCGCCTTCCTTGCTTTGCTTCGTTTCCACCGCAATCGATATTTTCTTACCTACAGAGGCCGCATCGATAAGTTCGTCCTTTGCCACATTGTAGATAGCAGCAGCTGTATCCCGATAAGCCATAATCGTAATGGAATCAAATTTGCGGATCATCCAGCTACTCACAGCCATCGTTGATCCTGGAATTTTGTAATTGTCCAGCCAGAACGGCAGATCAGCGGCAACAGGCATCTTCATACGCGCAGCACGGTCTACAATATAATTTACATTTCCCTGCCACTGCGTAATGACGCTGGCTTGATTGATCTTCCACTGCGGATGCACATGAGGTTCAATGTCCAGATGAATACCTGCAAATTTCTCGTTAGCCAGTGCCTGTGCCTGATAAGCTTCAATCCAGTCCATAAAGGAAGCTATCTGTTCCCTGCTTTCAGTCAGTCCCCAAGCGGAACGTCCATCCATGATATCCACAGCGATATTTTGAGCCCGTGCAAGACGGATAAAGTTCTTATATTCAGGGATTTTAATGTCCCGGTTCATCTGCAGATAGATCGTATTAATGTTGTTGGCCTTAGCAAAACTTAAAATATCCTGCGCATTATTTCGGATTTGAGTCGTATCCCACACCCACGTCCCCCGCACAGGCCGATCCAGCTTGCCATGTATTGTGGCATAACTGTCTACCGGTTCTACCGAACCTACCGCATCCACTCGGGTAGAACAGGCTGTGCTTAAACACAGTACCAGACAACTCATCAGCAGAATAAAACGAAATTCTTTTTTGGTTTTCATATTTGTACACTCCCTTGAAGTTATGGCAGCTCTTACGTATAAATCCGGGTGAAAGGATGTCGTTTAGGATTCATTTTTTGCATCATTACGGAAGTTCCATGAATTTAAACTGCTTTTATACGCAACATCACCTTTAAGACTCACGACGAAAGAATCATATAACTTATTTCGGGAATTCACAGTTCTGAATATATAGTCCAAAAGTCACAAAATTTAATGTTATATGTAAAAAATCAGAATTTCAGTTACGACTTCAGTCTATATTTCCTTTTAATACTTCGATTCTGTAGACCTAGGAAGCGTTTTCTTCTCCAAACAAAAAACCGCCCGAAGGCGGCGAGGCTTGCAATGAAACATTGATATTTATTACTCGATATCTCTCATTTGATGCTTTACCTTTGCTTTATCTGCTTAATCCACATTCGTTTCATCAAACAAAGAGACCCGTTCAATGCCCTCTGCAGAGATGCGTACCAGTCCGATGTCAGACAAACGCAGTTCAGGAATAACCACCAGCGCCAGCAGCGATAAGGTCATAAACGCATTGTTCAACGTACATCCTGCCGATTGCAGTGCTTCACTGACTGCTGCCGATTGTTCCGCTACCACTTCGAAGGGCTCCACCGACATCAGTCCCGCGATCCGAAGAGGAAACTCGGTTACACCCGCATCTGTTACAACAGCTACACCGCCCTGCATACGAATGACACGATTACCGGCCTCTGCCATAAGTGCATCATCGTTTCCGATGATTAACAGATTGTGGCTGTCATGGGCTACCGTCATGGCTATAGCTGCTGGCGAAGTGAACCCGATCCCACCGACCAATGCCACTGCGCGATTTCCCGTTTGTTTATGGCGTTCAAGCACGGCAATTTTGCATATCTCACCAGCAGCAGGCAGAACCACCTTGCCGCCTTGCACATTCACTTGCACATGCTTCTGCTTCGTTTCCACATGATTTTCCGTCACATGGATGATGCGTGCGCCTATAGTTCCCTCCACAACAGGTGCAGACAGTTCCAGATCCTGCGGCTGGATGTTTGCTTCCAGCTTCACCGTATTGAGCGCTTCCTCAGGATAAGTGAACGTGTCCCACACAGCTGTCATTTTACCGTTCTCGGCTACGACTTGCCCTGCAGCAATCGTTGTGCCTACACGGACATCCGCAAGGCGTCCGTCTAACAAAATAATATCGGCTATGTTACCCGGAATCACCGCCCCGATATCACGCGCCACACCAAAACGTTCTGCCGTATTAATCGTAGCCATCTGGAACGCAGTTACTGGCTTCACGCCCTGGGAAATGGCCAGTCGAACGACAAAGTCCATATGACCCTCTTTTAGCAAAGATTCCGAGCTTCGATCATCCGTTACCAGCATCATTCGCCGGGTATCGAGTCCAAGCTCCGTACATGCTTTAATCGTCTCCGCGACATCATGCCATGCAGAACCCTGCCGCATCTTCGCATACATCCCCAGCCGCAAGCGCTCCACTACATCTTCTTTTGTAACACACTCATGATCTCCTGTCACACCGCTCGCCGCATAAGCAGGCAGACGCCAGTCGTCCGAGGCCCAAGTAAAATGTCCATCAGCCACTTTGCCAGCGCGCAGAGTTGCCTGAATCTCCCCAATCATGGTCTCATCCCCGTACACCACTCCCGGGAAGTTCATCACTTCACCAAGGCCGATCATGTCCGGTCCCCATGATAGTGCCTCTGCTACCTCTTCCGGCCCAATATAAGCTCCTGTAGTCTCCAGCCCTGGGTGAGTTGAAGGTACACATGAAGCTACTTGCATGTAAGCCGCCATGGGAGTAGTACGTGCTTCATCCAGCATGAGCCGCAGTCCTTTAAGCCCAAGCACATTGGAAATTTCATGCGGATCAAAGAATCCACCTGTCGTACCGGAAGGCAGTACAGCTCTTGCGAACTCCGATACTTTCATCTGTGTGCTCTCAATATGGCAATGACCGTCTAATAGTCCCGGAGCAATATACTTTCCATCTGCCTCAATAATGCGGGTATGTTCTCCGATCGTATGGCTTACATCTCTGCCAACATACGCAATTCGTGCCCCTTGCACAGCGACAGACATATCCGGCAAGATTTCCCCTGATATCACGTTAACCAAAGTACCGCCCCGAATCACCAAAGTTGCCTTCTTATCTCCTCGGGCTGTAGCGACCAGATCCGGTACACAATCGGCCATCAGCGGCCGCTCAAAAGCTGTTGTTTTCAAATTACCTGCCTCCTTCGTTAGATTCCCTGTTCCGTTGCCTGCTCTTAAAATTAAAGTATTTGTTACTCATACAATGAATTTTTTTCCCCATCATCATGCAACGCTCCAAAAAATAGATTGTTACGATTATATGAGCCTGAGCTTCGTGTGTAAAGAAAAATTACATCTATTGAATACATGCACAAGGAGATTCACCTTATTTATCAATAACAACTAAGATATGTCTGCTTATGTCACTATTGTTAGCAACTTTCTCTTCATAGCATACACAAAAAAAGGCCAACCAGAACATGTCTGGCTGACCTCATCTTGCAAGAGTATTCACCCCAACATATCGCTCGGAGATTAGTGCTCTTTTTACTCCACACGAGTTGCAGGGATATCTTTCATCTCGTACCACTCTTCTGACTGTGAGGTGATAAATGGACTTGGTTTTCCTAAAGAGTATACATGCAGTAAATGCATTGCCCGGGTACAGGCGGTATAGAATAGCTTACGTTCCTGCTCACGGGAATAGGCATCAGCGGAGCCATTATAGATTAAGACTGCGTCAAACTCCACACCTTTCGCCAAATAAGCAGGAATCACATGAACGCCCTGTTCAAAAGCCAGCGTTGTTTTTTTGATCAGCTTAGGGGCAGTATTCAGCTTTTGACTTAGTAGGTTGTGTACTTCCTGGCTCTCTTCTGCCGTCTTGCAGATGACCGCTACGGATTCATACCCCTCCTGCATCAGATGATGAAGATCTGCCGTAATTTGCTGCACATGCTGCTTTGAATCAGAAGTCACGATGACTTTAGGTTTCTCTCCATTTCGGTTAAACGGGATGATCTCCTCCCCACCAGGAACCATGCCGCGTGTAAATTCCACTATCTCCATCGTAGAGCGGTAACTGCGTGTCAGCACAATAACCTCCGTGTTCTCTGGCCCGTATAAGTCACTTAATGGTCCAGTGCCGCTGAGTACGGATGAATGGGCGTAAATAGCCTGGTTAAAGTCACCCAGAGCCGTAATTTTCGCGTGTGGAAAGAGTCTTTTCATAAAAGCGAGCTGGAAGGCAGAATAATCCTGAGCTTCATCAATAATGACATGGCGAATGTTCGAATTAATATGGAATCCCAGCAACAGTTCGCGCAAATACAGGTACGGCGTAATGTCCTCATAAGCCAACTCCTGGATCCTTAATCTGCGTAACGTCATGGTCGAGATTTCTTCCCAGTGGACAGGCAAAGGTTCCCTGTCAAGCAGACGAACCATCTGCGCCTGATCCTCGAACAGGTTTGCATACAACTGACGGACATCCACAAAACGCAGTGATTTGATCCATTTGCGCAAAGGCTTCAGTCGGTCACTGACCACCATTCTCGCCAGAATCTCTCTTTCTTGCTGAAAATCATCAAACGTATGTGATTTGCCCCTTTGTTTACGTTTCAAGCGTTGGTAAGCGCGCTGCAAATCTTCCGCTTCCATTAGATCAAGCTGCTGATCAACCCACGGTGCACCTAGTTCACCTTTACCAAACGTCGAAAGTTCCTTAAGCAACCAATCGCGTAATAGTTCCAGGCGGCTAACAAGTTTGACAGACGAATCGAAGCTGTAAAATTTCGCTGCCATCGCTTCCGCATCGACAATCGCCTTACCCTGAAAACGAACTGGCTTGAATTTCATGCCTCCCGTTAACATGCTTTCTTTATAACGTGTAATGACTTTCAAAAATGATGCAGAGGACTTGAATCGTATGCTGGACATTCGTGCATCGTAACCAGGCTCCTCCGTTCCTGTCAGCACATATTCCAGCTGGATGAATGGGTCTTCAAGCTGATATTCCCGTCCCAAACGGCGTTCCAGATACTCCTGAAACGTCGTCTGCAACATATTCTCTTCCCCAAGCTCTGGAAGTACCGTAGATACATAACTGTTAAACATCGGGTTCGGTGAAAAAAGAACCATCTGATCCGCTTGCAAATGCTCGCGGTATTTATAGAGAAGATAAGCGACTCGCTGGAGAGCGGCAGAGGTTTTGCCACTTCCTGCTGCGCCCTGAACAATCAGCATACGCGTCCGGTCATTACGAATGATCCGGTTCTGTTCCTTCTGGATCGTTGCCACAATGCTCTTCATCTGTGCATCAGACGTTCGGCTCAGCACAGCCTGAAGCAACTGATCTCCGATCGTTACCCCTGTATCAAACATGAAACGGATACGCCCATCCCGAATGACGAATTGACGTTTCATTTCTATCTCTCCACTAATCTCGCCGCTTGGGGTACGGTAAGAGATCGGTCCAGGCGCACCATCATAATACAGGTTGGAGATCGGTGCACGCCAGTCGTAGATCAGGAAGGACTCCTCCTTCTCGTCCAGCAGGGATGCAATACCCAGATAGATACGTTCCGATTCCGGGTATCCATCCTCCTTGAAATCAATTCGTCCGAAATAAGGTGAATGATGCAGTCGTTTCATTTTATCCAAAGCCGCAGCTGTATTCAGATGACTTCGTTCACGATCGGACAAAACCTGCGATTGTTGCCGCATACTCGTTGACGTCTCCCCGACATCATCGGCTTCACTAAAGTTCATTGTGACTTCATCCCAGAAATCCTTACGCATCCCGACCACTTCGTCACGGAAGGAGCCTACCTCTTCTTCCAATGTAGCGATTTTGCGCTCAATCTGATCAGTCACGGTATTCACCCGCTCCTGTTCCTGGTTCCACTGTTGCTCATTACTCATATGTTATGCGCCTCTCTTTCCCCGGATTGTGTCTTCGAATATCCATTTGACAAGCCCGAAAAGGCAATGGTATAATTATTAGAAAGTAAACATTTTAACTTTATGTTAATTAATTCTAATTTTCTGAAAACCATTTTATATTGTACCAGTGACAACGTCCCGATGCAAGCGGAGACGTTATTTGTTATTTTTGCTTGTGGTCTTGTCGCTTTGTTCATTGATCTAGGAGCTTTACCGCGTCACACAGTATTACCCACATGTGCCTGTCCCTCTACTTCCTCAACTCCTCAATGGTTGCATTCCAGCGTGCTAATGCCCCCGTTTGATCTTTTAATTGAAACGTAATACCAGACGTAATTTCTGCATATGGTGCCTGATCGATCCGAATATGAAGGATGTTACACTCATACCGATCTCGCGGGTGAATCGTGTCCCCGAGTTCAGGAAGTAAACGGACTTCAAGCCTAATATGCAATATACGCTGACCATGCACTGCAATTAACGTAGCCTTACCCGTTTCCATCATATTCATACTCGTTTGTGTCCCTTGCCAGAGCGCCAACCGAAGGCAATCAGGGCTTATAGCGATAACTTCTCCCATGCTGATCATCGCCAGATGAGGCCATTGTCCACCAGTGACGGTTAGTAACTGCATCGCTTCATGCTGTTTGCTCTCCAGATCGCTTCCGCCTAACCATTCCAACAGTTCTGCATCCAACTGCTTGATCTCCATTTCTACCCCTCAGTTCATTCATAATGGTTACCATTGATTCCTATCGATTCTCAGCGATTCAAGTCACTTGCATTCACCGATAGAACAAACAACCCGGACGCTACTGTCCGGGCTTTATATTGCCTATATTGTATCTTATTTTGCCATCTAAGGCCATTTCAGCCAATTTAGCATGTGGTCATGCGACTCTTTATCTTCACTTGAAGTGCGCACATGGTCCGCAAGTCGATTCAACCGCTCCAGCTGATATCCGTAATCGTATATAGCTGCAGCCACAATAGATAACCTTAACATGCCGTCCTTATCGACATCAAACTGGGTAATGGCCTGTTCCATGAAATGATCATTCTCGGTTACAAACAGTGCGGCCTCTTCGCCATTTGGTTTGAGTTTGTCTTCAAATTTGAGCAAGGCATGCTCATGAAATTTAATAACCCGTTCGAGATGGGTATCAAAAAACAAATCCATTTCCGGTGTCCGCTGTGCCTGAAAGTAATGGCGTTCTACCGAATCCAGTACATCGTATCCTTTTTGCAAACTTAACAGCATTTGTTTATATACAACCATCTGACGGGTTTCACTGAACTTGGCACGTTTCATCTTCTTCTGCTCTTCTTCAAACAAATGATACTTGTCAGATAAAGACTTGATCGATCCGCCTAGATTGCTTTTCTCTTCCCGGAAAACAACCTCTTTGATCTCATCGGAGATCGATGTACGAAGAAGCAGTGACATCCCATTAAACACACTCTGAATCTGCTTCACAAACTGCACCTTCGGTTTAGGAGGGAACACCGAGATATTAATCAGAAAGGCGGATACAATGCCCACAAGCGTTAGCAAGAAGCGATTCAGCGCAAAGTGCCAATCTCCTGAAGCTTCCATAATCGATACCACCGTGACCAGTGTTAGCCCAACCGTTTCACCCATATTTAATTTAAGACAAATCATAATAACCAGCACAATAATCAAGCCCACGGCAATGGGCTCGTTGGACAGCACCATCCCACCCAGTAGCGCTACAATTGCGCCCAGCGTGGTCGTCTGCAACTGATCAAGGAAATACTTCCATGAACGATAGATGGAAGGTTGCATGGCAAATATCGCTGCGATCGCGGCAGGCACAGGAGATTGCGGGTTCAAGAACAAACTGCTCAGATATAAAGCCAGCGTGACCGCTATACCTGTCTTAAGTACACGTGCTCCAAATGACATGGCATCTCCCTCCTCTTTCCCGACCTGTTCGTTTACGTTTGATGATGATCATGTTCATTATTACCCCATATTTCTTATTTTGCCCGAATGAGTTCAGGAGAACGATTTATTGTACCATGAGAGCTTATGGCTTTGCATCTTCATTCTCATAAGTCTTAGACACGATTTCAAATAAGTAAATTATTTATACCGCCACTACGAAGACAGAAGAAGCTTCCTTCCCGTTTCTTTTGTCCTGAACCTTGGTTATGTAAGGGTTAATCTAAGAAAGAAAGTCACCACTTAGCCTTTAAAGACCTATGGTGACCTTCTATACATTTATACGTCCGTGCCTTCCCATTCCTGCTTGAACTGCTCCACAAACTGCACCATATACTCATGACGCCGCTGCGCCAGTTCCTTGCCGTAGGATGTATTCATCAGATCTTTAAGCTTGAATAACTTTTCGTAAAAATGATTGATCGTAGTGCTGCGCCCATTGCGATATTCCTCGCGGGTCATCTGTTCCCGCGGCGGTAAGGATGGATCATACATTTCACGCCCACGGGCTCCTGAAAAGGCAAACGTACGGGCAATTCCAATCGCCCCCAGCGCATCAAGCCGGTCTGCGTCCTGCACCACTTGTGCTTCCAACGAGTCGACTGCAGCCCCTTGCCCACCCGCATAGGATATCGTACTGATTATGTTTACTACCACTTCCCGTGTGGAAGGCTCTAGTAGTGGCTGGTTGTCCAGCCAAGTGTTCAGCTTTGCCATACCGGCCTCCAAGCTGTCATTGAGCTTCTCATCCGGTACATCATGCAATAGTGCAGCCAGCTGGCATACAAACGGATCTGCACCCATGTGCCGTGCTAGCCTGACCGCCAGGGCAGTGACACGCTGAATATGTGTCCAGTCATGTCCGTCGGAATGTTTGGAAGCCTCTTCTTGCACAAAGATACGAGCCGCTTCCAAAATGCTTTCATTAGTGGATGAATCTAATGTCATCAGGATTCTCCGCCTTCACGTGCTTGTTCACGCGGGACACGTCTCGCCACACCTGTCTTGATTGCCGCTTCAATAACACGATTGCGCATCGATTTGACAATCTTATCATTAAATACACTTGGGATAATGTAATAACGCGTACGCTCTTCATCTGAGATGGATGAGGCTATCGCTTGAGCAGCAGCCAGTTTCATCTCTTCATTAATTTCCGTCGCCCGGCAATCGAGAACAGCTCTGAACATACCTGGGAAACAAAGCACGTTGTTAATCTGGTTCGGATAATCCGAACGTCCGGTTGCCATGACCGCAACAATATCTTCAACCAAAGCCGGCATAACCTCAGGTACCGGGTTCGCCATGGCAAATACGATAGGATTGTCCGCCATTGTCTGCACATCTTCACGTGTCAATAGATTACCGCGGGACAATCCAATAAATACGTCGGCATCACGGATAACTTCGCGTAGGGAACCTGTCTCCAGATCGGGATTGGTACGTGCCGCATATTCCGTCCATACATCATTATCATAAGAATTCGTACGTACGATCGCTCCGTCGCGATCCACACCGATCAGCCGCTTCGCTCCTGCAGATAATAAGATATTACTGCAAGCTACACCCGCAGCTCCGATGCCACACACGACAATTTTCACCTCGTCGATAGACTTGCCAACCAGTTTGAGCGCATTGATCAGACCTGCATACAATACAACGGCTGTACCATGCTGATCATCATGAAATACCGGAATATCAAGCTCTTCATTTAACCGACGTTCGATCTCGAAACAACGCGGAGAAGAAATATCCTCAAGGTTAATGCCGCCAAATGCAGGTGATATCGCTTTCACAGTGCGAATGATCTCTTCGGTATCCTGTGTATCCAGGCAGATCGGGAACGCATCCACACCTGCGAATTGTTTGAACAGCATCGCCTTACCTTCCATTACCGGCATGGCTGCACGCGGGCCAATATTACCAAGTCCAAGCACTGCACTACCATCAGAAACCACCGCTACGGTATTCCGTTTAATCGTTAATGAAAAAGCTTTGCCGGGCTCTTCTGATATAGCCGAACATACCCGAGCCACATCCGGTGTGTACACACGGGACAGATCTTCCCGGTTGTGAATCGGTGTCTTCGGTGTAACTTCAATCTTGCCGCCCAGATGCAGCAGGAATGTACGATCTGATACGTTAACGATGGACACGCCTTTAAGCTGGCGTACTGCTTCTATAATTTTGCTGTTATCCTGTGAATCGGTGACCGCGACAGTCAAGTCGCGCACACTGACATCCTGATTGGTCGAAATGACGTCGATGGCAATAATGTCTCCTCCAGCTTCCGAGATGGCCGAGGCCACTTCGCCAAACTTGATATCTTTCGTTGTCATTTCCAGCCGAATAATAATGCTGTTGCCGTCCAGATTTCTCTGATTCATTTCAATTCCTCCCAGACAATGAAAGTCTTAAGTTGACAAGTTACGTGTTTGTCTTCGCTACGTGGACACGATTATCCTTTATATTGTCCAAAAAAAGCCCTCAAGTCCCATAAAAGAAAAAATAAAATGGATTGTCCTGGCACCTGTTTGAAGGCTCAAGACAATCCATTTTAATATCTCTCTAGGTGTAACATTCGTTCATTTATCGGAGTGCATTCCTAAGGCTCATGTTTCCGATAAACTCCAATGCCCTATTCATATCTCCCGTTAAACTTACTTACGATTCGCCGCTCTGCGCAATACACGAATGTCGTATGGCTGTAAGTCCAGACTTGATTCAACCGCTTCTCCACTAAGTACATCTGTATACGACGGACCGTCCAACTGAACCTGTTTCTCGTGCTCGGTGTAGTTCTGAATGAACACATAATCGGAATTACCGTCGGTACGAACATGTGCAGTAGTCCCTGCAGCCAAGTCTGATTTCAGACCACGCTCCAGATCCAGTTCAGCAATCAGCTTGCCGTAAAAGTCATCATAGAACGGCGCTTTCATTCGAGCAGCCATGTAATAAGCTTTCCCTGAGCCAAGCTCGTTTACCGTCAATGCTGGACGCCCAGCGTAGAAATCGGAACGATACACGGCCAGTGACCTCGCACCTTCCAGATGGATCAGGTTGCAAAGCTCAATTGCATCATACTCCGAAGTGAGTCCCAGTTCATTCCCCTGCGCTGGAATAATTCCATTGAGTTCACGATCATGCAATCCGTCGATCTCTTCTGACCAGATGCCAAGCGTTTTACGAAGCGGTCCAGGGAATCCACCCAGGAAACACAGATCATTTTCGTTCACAATGCCAGACCAGTAGGTTGCCACAAATGTACCGCCCTGCTCTACAAACTTCTCGATCCGTTCGCCTACTCCTTCACGAACGAGGTAAAGCATCGGCGCCACTAACACTTTGTACTTGGATAGATCAGCTTCCATATCGATGACATCAACCGCTACGCCCTTTTTCCAGAACGCTTCGTAGTGAGCTTCTACCGTCTGCTCGTATTTCACCCCGATGTTGCGTGGACCTTGGGAGTCATTGACAGCCCAGCGGTTCTCCCAATCAAAGATAATTGCAACTTCAGCAGGAACCGTAGTTCCTACAATATCCTCCATGCTCTGCAGTGCTGTACCTACATCGGTCACATCCTGAAACACACGGGTATGCTCTGTGCCTACATGGTCTACTACCGCACCGTGTAACTTCTCGCTTGATCCGCGGCTTTTTCTCCACTGGAAGTACTGAACACTATCTGATCCATGAGCTACCGCCTGCAAGGAGGACAACAGGTGCATGCCAGGACGCTTCAACTTGCTTACATCCTGCCAGTTCGTAGAACTAGGTGTGCTCTCCATGAGCAGGAAAGGCTGTCCGCCTTTGATTGAACGAACAATATCATGCATCATCGCAATCCGGGATGCCTGTTTCGCATCGTCCTCTGCATCATGCCATGTCGGATAACTGTCCCAAGAGAGGAAATCCAGAATGTCTGCGAACTTCCAATAGTTCAAACCGCCGTAAAACTCCATCAGATTCGTCGTTACCGGCAGATTTGGATTTTTCGCCTTGAGTGGCTTCGTTTCATGAACAATGAAATCCGCTGTCTGATCCGTTACGAAACGACGCCAGTCCAGATTCATCGCATGAACCTGAGTTTCGCCGTGTGGTGCCGGAGACTCGACTTGACTCCAATCCGTTACCGTATGGCTCCAAAATGTTGTCCACCACGCATGATTCAATTCATCTAGTGTTTTGTACTTGTTTTGAACCCAGCCGCGGAAGGCTTCCTGACAGTAATCACAATGACAGTCTCCTCCGAACTCATTCGAGATATGCCAGCCGATGACAGCCGGGTGATCCGAGTAACGTTCCGCCAGCTTGCTGTTCATCGCCGTTACTTTTTCCCGGTACACCGGAGAGGTATAACAGTGGTTATGGCGGAAACCATGCAGATTACGAACCCGATTTTCCGAGACACGCAACACTTCAGGATATTTTGCCGACATCCAGGCCGGTCTGGCACCGCTTGGTGTTGCGAGGAACGCATAGATCCCGTTCGCGGCAAAACGGTCCAGCACCTGATCCAGCCATTCAAACGTATACACGCCTTCTTCCGGCTCTAGGGATACCCAGGAGAAAATACCGATGGACATCACATTACACTTCGCCAGTTTCATTAAACGAATGTCCTCTTCAAGTACCTCTGGATAACGAAGCCACTGCTCCGGGTTGTAATCAGCACCATGAAGCATGTGCGGGGCTTTGGAACTTACGGGTGGAAATTTGTACGTCATTTATGAAAAACTCCCTTGCTGTTGAATTACGATAATTTACCTAATGCATATCTTTTAAACAAAAGTTGTAACATTCAATTCTTGCGCCGCAGTTAACGCCTTAAATGATTCAAGCTTGCGCCCTTTAAAATCAAACATCGTCAGATTACCCCAGTTGTTCGGGTGCCCCACAGACCATTCTTCTTTACTCGGAATCCACGCAGGCTCCCAATAATAGAATCCATGGCCCAGACCGCCGGGAACATCACGAATAATCTGTAACATATCCTTCAGATATCGGGTTTGTCCTTCTACCGTTGCAGGATAACCTGGCAGCAGCATGTCTTCCTGATTCATGATCCATTCGATGCCTTCTGGCTGTTCCAGCGTCCACGGGTATGCCGTTTCAACCACGTTAATTGGTTTGCCGTAGCGTTTGGCAAGATCATTCAAATTGTCACGCAAGGCATCCAACGTTCCATGCCACCAAGGATAATAAGACAGACCGATGACATCAAACTCTACACCTAACGCCTCGAAACGATCATAGAACTTACGGCTTTCGGCATTGTCGCCGCCGCGGTCAATATGAATCATGATTTGAATGGAGGGATCAACGGATTTAACCGCTGCAATACCATACTTCACAAGCCCTGCAAAACGTTGCCACTGTTCGTCTGTATCATGCTCTTCACCACCGACACGTCCATCATCCCATAACATGCCTGGCGTAATTTCATTACCAACCTGAACCATATCCGGCAAAGCGTCGTGTTCTTTCAATGTGCGAAGCACATCCGCCGTATATGTGCATATAGCCAGTTTAAGCTGTTCGTAGGACAGGTTCTCCCATGCTTTCGGTTTCCACTGATTCGCGGGATCAGCCCAGCGATCAGAGTAATGGAAATCGAGCAGAAACTGTAATCCCTGTGCCTTGATTCGTTTGGCTACTTCTACCGTGCGCTCCAGATTACAGTATCCGCCGACGGGATCATTCCAGATGCGAAGCCGGATAGCGTTAGTATCATTTAATTTGAGAATGGTCAGCAGATCTTCTTCTTTGCCATCCACATCACGATATGTTCCCCCATGCTGTTCGATCTCGTCCATAAATGACACATCCATGCCGAGAACAAATGGTTGATTGGTTGATGAATTCAAAATATCAGCCTCCAGTGATTAGGGATTGAGGCTCAGCCTTTTACTGAGCCCAGTGTCATACCTTTTACAAAGAAACGTTGCAGGAATGGATACACAATGAGAATCGGCGCACTTCCGATAAAGATTTGGGCTGCACGCACCGTCGTTTGCGAGATCGTTGCCATTTCCTGCGGATTCATCGCCATCGTGCTCATGTCACGTTTGATAATGACCGTCTGCATGAAGGTTGCCAAAGGATAATCTTTCGCATTGTTCATGTACAAGAGACCGTCAAACCACGAATTCCAGTGAAACACCATGCTGAACAGTGCAATCGTTGCAATGGAAGGCATAGAGATCGGCAGGAAGATGCTGAACAAGGTTCTGAAATGGTTCGCTCCGTCAATCAGTGCCGCCTCTTCCAGCTCTTTCGGAATGCCGCGGAAGAAGTTAAGCATCAGGATGACCAGGAACGTATTGACTGCACCCGGAAGCACCAGCACCCAGAAGGAATCCATTAGACCAATCTTTTGAATAACCATGTAGAACGGTACCAAACCGCCGTTGAAAATCATGCTGAAGACGAAAATCCAGGAGTATACCGTTCTGCCTTTGAACTCACTATTTTCCTTGGATAGCGGATATGCCGCCAGGAAAGTAATCAGGAGTGTAATACCTGTACCAATGACGGTACGAAGTAGTGAAATCCAGAGTGAGTTCAGGAAAATCGGATTATTCATTGTTTTTTTATAGGCTTCGAGGGAAAACCCTACCGGCCAGAGACTGACCAGATTTGCATCTGCCGCAGCCTTGTTACTGAAAGATACAGCCAGTACGTGAATCATTGGCACAATACACATGATAGCAATCAGAATAAGAAAACTGATATTGATGACATTGAAAATGCGATATGATGGTGATTTATGATACATCGTAGTCCCTTCCTTCTCTGTTCATTCGATTAGAATATGCGGTATCCGGCGTATTTCTTGGCCAGGCTGTAGGATACGAGGATCAGAACCATACTAATGACCGATTTGAACAATCCAATTGCGGTTGCAAAGCCCATCTCTCCATTTTCCAACGCCGAGCGGTATACGAATGTATCGATGATGTCTCCTGATTGATATACGAGCGGATTGTACAAGTTGAAAATCTGATCGAATCCTGCATTGAGTACGTTACCCAAAGCCAGCGTTCCAACGACCATCAACATCGGTACAAGTGACGGAATCGTAATGTGGAGCGTTTGCTTCCAGCGGTTTGCTCCGTCGATCTCTGCCGCTTCATACAGCGCCGGGTTAATGCCGGCGAGGGCAGCCAGGAAAACAATCATGTTATACCCGAATTCCTTCCACACATCCGTCAAAATGATCGTTGGTCGGAACAAACTGTTATCTCCAAGGAAGAAGTAGGGTCCGAGGCCAAATGTGCCGAGCACCCGGTTTACAAGTCCTCCCGTCGACAACAGATCAAGCAGAATTCCGCCCAGGATAACCCAGGACAAGAAGTGAGGCAGATATACGAGCGTCTGGATCGTACGCTGAATGGCCATCTTGCGAACTTCATTGAGCAGAATGGCGAACACAAACGGGACAAACAAATTAAAAATCAGTTTGAGTACCGCGATGATGAGGGTATTCCAGATAACCTGCAAACTATCATCACGTTCAAATAAATATCTAAAGTTATCAAGCCCGACCCAATCCGAGCCGCTGATACCCATCCATGGTTTGTAGTCCTGGAATGCCATAACGATTCCGCCCATAGGCACATAACTGAAAATAATCAGAAAGATGATGGCTGGCAGCAGCATTACGTGGAATGGCCAAGTTCGTTTTAAAGTTCTCATGATTGCTCCCCCTGTAATTCTTCCTACTCAAGTACTCCTGAGTGGCTCTATAGGCAAATTATATCAACCTACCAGCACCCCAAAACAGCGCATAAAAGCAATATAAATGGCACAAAAGCAACTACTTTGGACATGTACTGGAAAGAGGGACTCTTGGAGCTGTATTCCCCCGTTTCGCAGGTTTTTTATGCATTCTTCAAGGTTTGAAAAATGAAAAAACGCACAGACTTTTATCGTCTGTGCGTCACGTTTGGCTTTACATTTTCATCGTGTATAGCCGATTATTTTTTCACGCCGTCATACCATTCGTTCACTTCTTGAGTGATCTGATCGCCGCCACCGGATTTCCATGTTTGAACAAAGGTATCAAACGAATCGACCGGACTCTTGCCATAGATGATCTCATTAAAGGTCTGGTTCTCGATTTTGTTGAGGTAATCCAGTTTGGACTTCATCGTTTTCGTTGTAGGCCCTGTGAACATGTCTTTGAAAGAAATATCTTTCTGTTCCAGCAACACTTTCGCTGCTGCAGGCGTTTCAGGTCCGTAGTTCACTGCTACGTCTTTTTCCAGCTTCGTTTGCGGCTCTTTACCGTCTGCAAGATTCATCAATGCTTTCATCTGAGCATCCGGAATACGCGCGCCGTCACGAACAAGCAGGTAACGTACGACGTTGACATATCCACCATCGATTTCATCCGGTTTTTTCTGTTTGCCGTTGGCATCCAATTGATAGTCGTATCCATCAAACAAACCGTTATCATATTCACTTC
Source organism: Paenibacillus cucumis (ex Kampfer et al. 2016) (assembly GCF_019748695.1). Lineage (NCBI taxonomy): Bacteria > Bacillati > Bacillota > Bacilli > Caryophanales > Paenibacillaceae > Paenibacillus > Paenibacillus cucumis (ex Kampfer et al. 2016). The sequence goes on from NZ_JACLIC010000032.1 coordinate 39,706, forward strand.
CTGGCTTCGGATCTGCATAATTATCAAACAGGTAGTTTTGATACGTAAAGAATGCTTCTGGATGTGCCATATCTTTTTTGATCAATGTCACACCGTTAACAAACTGTGTTCCGTGACGCATTGCTTTACCATCGGGTCCAGCCGGGATAGCAATGGGCTTCCATACGGCACTTGGTACGTTCTTCACGGTATCGATCAATGGCCATCCACTCATCCAGTAAGGGCCAGGGATAATTCCTGCTGTACCTGCCACTGCCGGCTCAGCCGTTTTGTTCTCATCCCACAGCGCTGCTTCCTGAGGAATGTATCCTTTTGTCAGCCATTCATTCAGTTTTGTCAACCCTTGTTTCATGCCTGAGTTAATCGAACCATACTCCAGCTTGCCATCTGCACCTACATTCCATTGGGAAGGCAGTGTACCATAAGCGCCGAAGATCCAAGATGGATCACCCATCCATGTATTCATGGATTTCTTGAAACCAATGCTCAGGGGTGTTACTTTATCCGGCGCAAGACCATCCGGATTTTTGTTTTTGAATGCATCCATAACCACTTCCAGCTCGTCAATGGTTGTTGGTGCTTTCATATTCAGCTTATCCAGCCAGTCTTGACGAATCCAGAGCAGGTAGTCGTTGTTGTATGCGTAATCCAGTACGGGAATACCCATTCTTTTACCGTCACGGCTGTATTGATTCCATACGTTTGGATCTTGCTCCATCGCTTTTTTCCATGTGTCTGAAGCATATTTATCGAACAATGGTCCAACTTCCTGATACATACCCGAGTCAATTAAGTCTTGAGCCACCAGATTGTCCGGTTGTCCAACCGTAACGATATCAGGCATTTCCTGACCGGAAGACATCGCCAAACGCAATTTTGTTGCGAATGCACTGTTCGTATCCGTCACGGACCACAGGGATTTGATATCAATACCAAATTTGTCCTTTGCCCATTTGGTAGCTACGTTATTTTCCATGGATTCACCGTTTTTAAATTTCAGTTCCGGGTCAATCCCCCATGCCGTCGTGATCGTTACCGCTGGATCATACTTTTCCTTGTATTCATTTTGAGCTCCTGTGGAGCTGGGTGTTGCACTCTCTTTGCTTTCATTGCCACCTGAACATCCTGCAAGCACGACAGTCAGACACAGCGTTGTAGCGAGAAGCGACAAGAATCTCTTTTTCGTTGATTGCGCTCTCATGTTGTTCCCCCTTAAATCGTTTTGGTTACCCTTTCATTATAGGACGGGTCAGGTACATCAGCCTATGATACGAAATCAAGATTTCTGCACCTTTGCCAACCTATATGCTCGAATGATGTTGTATTTATGTCTGATCCCGGAATTCATTCGGTGTTAACCCATAATGTTTTTTGAACATTTTGCTGAAATATTGCGGATTTTGATATCCGAGTTCACTCGTTATCTCATATATTTTTTTATTCGTATTTTTAAGCAAATACAGTGCCCGTTCCATACGCATGCGAATCATATAATCTCCCAGACCCTCGCCTGTCTCTGCTTTATATATTTTCGAAAGGTATACCGGATGTAAATAGACTTTATCCGCAATCATCTTCACGGAGAGGTCTTGCCCGGTGTCTCTGGTCACCAGTTCCTGCACCTGTTTAATGACATGTCTACGACTCTGTGCTCCCTCCTGATCGGACAATTCCTCCTGCAGCTTCGCCAGCATATCCATGGCCCAGCGCCTTAGCTTCTCTGGAGATTGGATCAATTGATGAGCCAGCAACAAGTCAAACCCCGCATGGTCGATCTCGTGCACCAAGTGACCCTGTTTGTGGGCGATGTACATAAAAGCATTGGTAACCGACAAGTACATCTCATACACATACTCTCTGGACAAGCAAACCTGATCCGCCGCATCAAAAACGGCATTCAACTTGGCGGCTGCTGTCTCCCATTGTTTGGTCTCCAGTAGCTGCGGCAGTACCGGTGGCTTGTACAACTCTTCAAGAGCCTGAGCCGCATCATTTTCGGGGCGCTTGTTTATGGTATTTTCCATATCCACATAGATGATCTTGTGTTCTTCCGGTCCCGAAAGAACAAGAGAACCCAGGCTTTTTCGATAAACGTTGGTGAGTTCTTTAAAAGGAAACGGAGGGGTCACAACGATGGATAAATCTCCTTGAAGATAACGCACCACATGCTCCCGGAAGGTCTCGGCGACATTACGTAATGGACTGTTAACCAGCAGGGATTCTTCCGCCTGTTCCCTGTTCTGCAGGAACATCACCAAGCAATCATGTGGCCCACGGCTGAACCAGACATGATAGGTCTCCCCGAGCACTTCCTCGGCGATATTTCCAACAGCAAAATCCATCAAATCAATGGACTGCTGATCCATGGATGCAAAACGTCCAGCAAGACGAATCAGCATCATCGCAGCAGGGTGTTCCGGCTCTATATGAAGCTCATATTGCTCTAATTGCTCGCGCAGCGCTTTCGACGAAACCTCTCGGCCAAGCAGCAAATCATGCATAAGATTCTCTCTCAGAATCTTGTAGTCGGATTTACGACTGTACAGCAGACGATGATATTTGTCGAACTCATCCCACTCATCCCGCAGAGAGGTAATCGCCGCTGATACCGAATTCATAAACTCATCATCATTAACAGGTTTTAAAATATAGTCAGCCGCCTGTAATTGAATTGCCTTTTTAGCATAATCAAAATCACTGTGACCTGTCAGCAGAATACAGCGCACATGAGGCCAGCGCCGGTTTACTTCCGCAATCAGATCAAGGCCTGTCATACCTGGCATGCGAATATCCGTCACGACGATATCCACTGCATTTTCTTCCATAATCTCCAGCGCTTCCTTGCCCGATGCTGCACGCAACACCGTCGTGACTCCAAGTTCCCCCCAAGGAATCGTTAACTCCAAACTTTCTGTTACATATGTTTCATCATCCACAAGCAATATATCAATCAATGTGGTCACTCCCTAGTCCCTTATATTCACTCTTTGTCTTTCAGCAGAGGTTGCTGTTCCACTGGCCATGACAAGGTCACACGAACTCCCCCGAGCTCTGATTCCGCCAGCTCAATGCCACCCTTCCCTCCATACCTGAGTTGTAACCTCTGATTCACGTTCCACAATCCGCAGCCCATCTCCTGATCCATAGTACCTGCAAGTTTGATCAACATCGCTTCTCGCTCTTCTTGCGTCATTCCTTGACCATCATCTTCGACAATCAAAAAAAGTGTACCGCCTCGTTGCTCACCGGACACCCGGATCTCTCCGGCTTCTGCATCCGCTTCGATACCATGGATGACCGCATTTTCAACCAGAGGTTGTACGATTAGCGGAGGCACTTCAATCCGCAACATATCTTCTGGCAGATCCAGCGTGTAGTGGATACGTTCCATACGCATACGTTGAATTTCAAGATAGTTGGTCACAAATTCAATCTCTTCAGATAACGGAACAACATCCCGCTCCTGTCTTGTGGTGTACCTGTAATACCTCGACAGATTATGCGACATAGCCACAACGGCATCGACTCGCTTCAGCTTCGCCATACTCGTAATGAATGAAAAACAATTATAGAAGAAATGCGGGTTAATCTGTGACTGCAATTGCTTTAAACGTGCTTCCCGGACATGGATTTGCTCAAGGTATACATGCTCAAACAACTGCTGAATCTTTTCCACCATGGAATTAAAACGTTCAGACAAAAAACTGAACTCATTACGGCCTTTGGGCTCAATACGAACCGAATAATCTTCTTGCTTCAATCGCTGGAAACCGCGAATCAGTTGCTTTACCGGTACTTGAACTTGCACATATAACAAGTACGCCGCAATACAACTCATCAGCAGCAGACAAATCATTGCAGAATAAAACAGCTGATTCGACTGGTGAATCGGTTTCAAAATATCTGAAAGCGGCATGTAATCGACCAAATACCAGCCGGTTGTACTCGATTTCACAGAATTGACCATGTATGGCTCATTTCCAATGACGATCGTGCGATTTTCTACGTCTTGCAGTGTATGGCTAGATAATTCTTTGATTAATTGATTAGTTAACGTACGATCTGATGTCCGGTTATAGATCACCCCAGTCCCTTCGCGAAAATAGAACGGGTCATGCCTGCCGTCGCCTTTGAATTTATCGAGCATGTCACGGATATTATCGCTATCGAACTCCAGCTTGATAATCGTTTCTGCATTCTCCGCAGGATTCTCGATGCCATAAGGTGACACCGTAATCCAGCTGAATTTGAACCGATCATTCTGCCCATCCTCGATTTTGTGCACATCCCAGCCAGAGATGAGGCTTTCTTTTAAAGCCTGCTTGTCATAAGTACGGGCATCCCGTTCCGAGATCACCCTGCCAAGCGATGGAGAGTACAGATATAATTTGGTCTCCCAGTTAGATGAGCTTTCCTGAATACTCAGCTTGTTCTGGATTCGCTTGACGAGATTGATGGCATCCAGATCAAAATAACGGCTCTCCGCAAATATGCGCCGAAAGCTCGCAATATCGGGGTCATGAATCAGCAGGTTCGGCCAAGAGGATAATAATTCAATATGGGTATTGACCTGATTCTGGAAAAATTCAAGCTGATTGCTGTTCGAACGATTAAGCTCAGTCCTTAGTACGGCTGTTGTTTTATGATTGGAATACCAGTACAGGAGCACAACGGGAATAAGCATGATCAGAATTAAAATGACCATCTTGGAAAACAGATTTGTCCGGTATGACATGGAAGTTTCATCTCGCTTTATTTGTTTTTTTACTTTTACTACAGAAGTGGAACTAACGATTTTACACAATCCACTCCGATGACAGAATAACCTTCCATTCGCTGTTATCCCCAGATTTTTTGATTCCTTTTTAAAAAAGGGGAAATCCGGTGATAAAGGCGACCGCTTCGCTTTTCTAGGTTTTTTCTGTCCTCTCCGTTAACGTGTAAAAAAGAGTTAACTTATATCGTGACATTAATTGTAATCAAATTGGTTGTAATTACAATCTATTTCTTGCACACGGGCAAACCAAATCAATAGAGTGCCCCACTATCTATCCTAAACATTGTCTCCCCTGTGGAAAAGGAGATAAAACCAATTTATCAGCACTAAATTCAACTTCTGTACACGAAAAAAACCGGCATATCTGCCGGTTCCGTCCGTATAAGCAAAGCTTTTTTTATGTTTTCCTTCTGCAAGTGATTCATTATATATGTTATGTACTTGAAACTAGAGTCTGTTTATCACGAACTAAGGAATGTCATAATCAAAAACCGTATTTCTTCCATCGACTTCCACATCTAATACAATATCCTTCAATCTGCCCCTCACTTCGAGCGGGCTTTCCGCCACACCTGAAAATTTAAGTGTACCCGTGAATGTCTTCCTCGGCTCAATCCGAATCGGTCTCGCCTCTAGATGAACCGACTGTAATGATTCGGACAGCGGATCATCCTGATTTGAATAGCTTCCATACAAATCAGGTTTAACCATTACAGCAACCGCAGAGTTACTGTAATTTTTCAGCGTCAATTCACAGGTTGCCAAGGCATATCCATTAGATGACACATCATAGGTGCATGAGCTGTCATTCTGCATGTAAGATATGCTATTCATACCTGTTGCTCCCCATTTCACCACGTACATCAACTTGTCTGTCATAAATGAATAACAGAGTATGATAGCCAGAACAGCAATCCATAACGTTTTTGCCACAAGTGGAAACGTACACATGATCTCTTTACGCGTAAGATAATATCCACAGGCAAGCATTCCAAGTCCAAAGTACATCGTGATGTGTACACCACTTAAATAGGATGTGGTATACGGAGAAATACCAATGAATAATAACAGCGAATCCCCTACTGAGAAACCGAGATGATGTTTAAAGGTAAAGATGATGGCAAACAGCAATAATCCCCCTGAGAACACAAGCCTGGTTCTCGACACGAAAGCACCTCCTAATCAACCACCTGATTATATCATATTTTTCCTATTTTTGATTAACGATCCAGACACGAAAAAAAGGAGTTATCGGTTTTTACCGATAACATCCCTTTTTGGAGTCCTGCCTGATGAGATGCATTGGATGATGGAATCATGCGATCTCTCAGGACAGCTTTTTTACTATTTTTGAGCCAAAAATGCATCCAGTTGCTCTTGTTTGGCTGCGATAATCTTATCGATGCCTGCTGCTTTTAATTTTTCCAAATACTTCGGAATCATTTCATTCGGATCAACGGCACCCGAAGTCATTCCCGGCTTAAATTGTTTGTTGACGTTATTTACGGCCGCAATTTCGTTTTTAACCGACTGGCTGTTAAACGTGAAACCAAGGGCAGGAGATTTTACACCTTTTGCGTTAAACTCTTTGAACTTTTCCCATTTCTGTGGATCTTCGTTATCCCACAGATAGTTCAGGAACTGGTTACCCAGTTGCCATTGTGCACCTGGATTGTAGGTACGGCTGTTTGCATCTACGCCGTCAGGCAACTTAATGATGTTCTCTTGACCTTCTACTTTTACATAGTGTTTGCCTTCAATACCGAAGTTGAGCAAATTGTTAATTTCTTTGTCAGAGTGTAACAAGTTAATGACTTGCATTGCTTTCTCCGGTTGTTCGGAAGAACGGGAGATCGCAAGCATTGCACCAGAGGCATCCCCAGTTGTAATCGTTGGACTGGTCATCTCAATTTGCGTGAGCGGATGTCCTACATAACCTTCCTCTTCCTTGTCTTTACCTGGCTTCATACCATCCGTCCACATGAAAGCTTTACCGGCTTTCGCCTGATCTTTCGGGAATACATTGGACGTAGCTGCATCACTGTTGATGTAACCCGCTTGATACCATTTACGTGCAAGTTCGGCTGCTTCTTTAAATTCCGGTGTTTCCACCTCGTTCAAAACGGTAGTCTCTCCTGCGGTCTTAGAGATTACGCCAGGTACAGATGCATCACCGAGGTAATCCCAATCCAGATTTTCCAAGAGTCCATTACCATTCGTATTGGACATGTAGAACGGAGTAACAGACGGTTCGTTCTCTTTAATTGTTTTGAGCAGTGGTTCCAAATCAGCCCATGTTTTAACTGCTGTCAGGTCCAGTTTGTATTTATCAGCCAGATCCTTGCGCACCAGCACGCCACGTGTGGCAGCAAGCTCCTTGTTCGTTGGTACACCATAGTTCACGCCATCTACCTGGGAACCTTCCAGGAAAGCAGGGTCCAGATTTTTCTTGATATCCTGACCGTATTTATCAAGCAGTTCATTCAGCGGCAAGAATGCGCCCTTCGCCACGTTTACCGTGTAGTTCTGCCAAGCAGCGGTAAAGATAATGTCTGCTTTTTCCCCTGATGAGATCATCAGGTTCAGCTTGTTATCCCACTGTCCCCAGTCCACAGCATTAATTTTGATGGTTGCCCCAATCTTGGGCTCCATCTTTTTATTAATTTCTGCTTCCACAAGAGCGACATCTTTCTGAGGTGTTCCCGGATAGAACAAGGAAACCTCATAAGGCTTTTCATTGTTTGTGTTCGGCGTACTGCCCTCAGCACCAGGTGTTGCAGAGTTTCCCTTGTCTGACGAACAGCCTGCAAGCACCAGTGCCAGTGCCATGGCCGCCGCCGTCATACGTGACCATACTTTTAACGATTGAACCAATTGAACCCCTCCTGTTCATATAATGGACCCTTGTCTTCCACACGTTTACCGTTCTTCCCCAATTCCTCATAAACGGCAAGCTTTCTGTATATGCCCTTTCGTCTATCTTCGATTGACCATACTCCCTCCCTAACCGGCCGGAGTTATCCTTTCACAGCACCTACTGTCAGACCTTTGATGAAGTAACGCTGAAAGAACGGGTACGCCAGTACGATTGGACCGATACCGACGACAGCCATCGCCATTTGCAACGTTTTGTTTGGCAGATTTAGAAGTCCGCCCTGCGATGAGATCTGTGAAGAAACGTTAGAGTTGGTTGTTAAATATTGAATATCGAGCAGCGTCCGGTACATAAGGTACTGAAGGCTGATCGTCCGGTTATCCGAAATAAAAATCATACTAAGATACCAGTCATTCCAATAGTTCAGCGTACTGAACAGCGCGACGGTTGCCATAACCGGCAATGAAAGCGGCAGTACAATTCGCAAAAACGTTTTCAATTCACCTGCTCCATCGATACGTGCCGATTCCAGAATCGAAACGGGAATGGAGTTCGCGAAGAAAGTACGCATGACAAGTACAAAGAACGGTGATAAGAGCAACGGCAAGATCAAAGCGAGAATCGAGTTTTTCAAATCCAGCACGTTGACGTAAACCAGATACCAGGGAACAAGTCCACCGTTAAACAACATCGTGAAGAAGATGAAAAAGGCGAACCAGCCTCGGTATGGCAGATCTCTTCGTGATAGTGGATAAGCATATAATGCGGTCAGCGCAACACTCGTAACCGTACCAACAACCGTTACGATGATAGAAATTCCATACGAGTGGATGATCTGATCCATATCTTTAAAGAGGAATTCATAGGCCGTGAGGCTGAATTGCTCCGGTATAAGCTTGTAGCCATTCGCAATAACCGTTGTCTCGTCGGAGAAAGAGATGGCGAAGACCAGTATGATCGGCACGATACAGGCAATGGCATAGAATAAAAACATGAAATGAATAACAGCAGCAGAACGCTTGGATACAGCTAATGGATCACGTGTTTTCACAACTGACTTGCCTCCTCTCAAAATAGTGCATTATCTTTGTCGATCCGTCTGACGATGGTGTTGGACACCAGCACCAGTACAAATCCGACAATCGCTTGATATAGACCTGCCGCAGATGACATCCCGATGTCTCCACCAATGAGGAATGTCCGATATACATACGTATCAAGAACGTTGGTTACAGGGAACAACGCGCCCGATTCCAGCGGAACCTGATAGAACAAGCTGAAGTCTGCATAGAAGATCCGGCCAATCTGAAGCAATGTCATAATAACAATCAGCGGGATCAAAAACGGAATGGTGATAAAACGAATCTGATGCCACTTCGATGCACCATCCAGCACAGCCGCTTCATAATATTCTTCATCAATGCCCACAACAGCGGCCAGATAAATGACGGCATAATAACCGATATTTTTCCACGTATTCACAAGCGGCAAGATGTACGGCCAATACTTCGGTTCCGAGTACCAGTCAATTGGCTGTCCTCCGAACATTTGCAGTATGGTTGAGTTCATGAATCCCGAGTCCTTGCCGAGGAAAGCCAAAACGAGATAACTAACCACAATCATCGATAGAAAATAAGGTAACAACATCAGCGACTGATACAGTTTGGACATCGCTTTGTTTTTAACTTCGTTAAGCAAAATGGCGAGACCTACACCGACAGTAAGATTGAGTGCAATAAACACGGTGTTGTATGCAAGGGTGTTTCGCGTAATTTCCCATGCATCGCTGGTCGAGAACAGGTATTTAAAATTGTCCCACCCGCTCCACGGGCTTCCCCAGATTCCATCCGCGTAGTTTACATTTTTGAATGCGATCAGAACGCCGAACATCGGCATATAATTGTTTACCAGCAGAAACAGAATGCCTGGCAAAAACATCAGGTAAAGTACCTTGTACTTGCCAAGATTGTACAACACGGACTTGCGCTTTCGAACCGTGCCTTCCGGTATCTCCGATATCCGTACGCCCTTACCCGCTTGGGGTTGTGTCTTCATAACGTGTTCTCCCTCACTCCTCTTGAATTCTTCCTCAGGATGAAGCTCCGTGCGCCTCCTGTGGTTCAAGTATACGGCGGGGCGATCAAGTCCTCTATCTGCTGTGGTGACCTATTCAGTTATCAAATTATGACTTTGATGCCATAAAAAACAAACAAAAAGCGCAGCATGCTGCGCCTGATTACATGGTTCTGGATTGTTTGCGAAACTCCTGTGGTGTAATGCCGGTACATTTTTTGAACATTTTCGTAAAATGAGAGTAATTATAGTATCCGACCTTACCCGCAATATCCGTTACCTTGACGGTGGATTGAGATAACAACGTTTTCGCCATGGCCACTCTGCGCTGAAGGATAAACTCGGACAGAGACATTCCCTTTTCTTTACGGAACAAACGTGACAAATATGCCGGGTTAAATCCGGCAAAAGCAGCCAGTTCCTCCCGCATCAGTTCTTCTCCAATGTGGTTTTCAATATAGATACATAACTGATCTACAATTGACATCGGGTTCTGATCATCCGGGTACAATACGGGAATGACACGATCTATGAGATCCAGAGTCCATTGTTTCAACTGCGGTAATGACCTCGTGACTACGGCTTCTTCCGGCTCCCGTTCTCCGGGATACAAGCTGCGAATAGACACATTATTCTGGTGCAGAAGCGGATAGACAACGTGCAACATCGCATGATAATAGAGCCGTAACATCTCTGGAGATAACCCATCCTGGGCAGCAAGTAAATCAAAAATTTCATCCACACGTTCTCGCAAATCTTCTACCTTGCCGGTTTCAAAAAGGATAGACAGCTCCGAGAACCACGGGATAGGCAAAAACCGATCCTCCTGATCCCGATCCCGCTCATCATACACAAAAACCTCTTCGAGCTCTTTAATGTTGCGGCGCTCCATGTCCATGAGTTCATTCAACATGCCTTGCAATTCGGTTACAGCTACCGGTGCACCTACATAACAGGATAGCCGGCAGTAGAAGTATGTGCCGCACTCCTGAATGTAACGCTGACAACGTTGCTCCGCTTCACTAGCAGCAAGGATGACATCATCTTGCTCATAGGCTAGCACTATATTTAAGCCACTGTGATCTTGGAACACTTCACCCGGTTTCTCTCCGAGTAATATTTCTCTCGCTGCATTGCGTAGAGCATATTCCAGTACCTCTTCATCGCGCAGATTAAATTCACGTACCCACTCTTCAACAGAGATCACGATGGGCAGTACACGCACCTCGGGATCAATCTCTGCACCGTACAGTTCAGCAAGTTTTTGCAGCCGTTGTGGAGTAAGTGCACTTCGCTGAGATACTGCGTCCTTCCAGAAACGTTCCGTCAGGAGTGGTTTATGGGTTTTCCAGCGTTTGTATACGGTTTCGTAAACTTCGTTCGTTCGTGTGCGTTGCTCTCCGTCTCTAATCTTCTCCAATGCTCTTATAACTACTTTGAGCAGTTGGTCTGCGGGAGCAGGTTTCAACAGATAATCAAAACTATTCAGTTTGATGGCGGTCTGGGCATAATCAAAGAGCGCATGACCTGTCAGAAAAATCGTCAGAATGCCAGGGTCATGCTTCAATACCCAGCTCTGCAGGTCGAGCCCGGTTTCCCCAGGCATCTCGATGTCGCAAATCAGAATGTCGATAGCATGGGTTCGGATGACCTGCCGAGCTTCCTCCACATCACATGCACCGAATACCTGGTCAATTCCGGCTGCATTCCAGTCCACTCCCTCCAGCATGGCTTGCAGGGCATACACTTCATCATCCACGATCAACAGGTTCCGCATGATTTCCTCCTTCTTGCTCCTCGGTCTGAGCAGGCAAATAAATGCTTACTGCAGCGCCTCCGTCTATCCTATTTTCAAACGTTAACCCGGCCTCCGGACCATACTTCACCAGTAACCGATGTGCAACATTCCATATCCCGATGTGTTGCCCCCCGGGATCTTTGGCATATTCTCCCCGTTGTAGTTGTTCTAGTAGCACGGGCTTGAACCCGACCCCGTTGTCCACAATCTGTAGCAGGAGCATACCATCTTCGGCCTGACTACTGGACGTTTCCGTCAGACGTGCGGTAATCCGAATCACAAATGACTGCATTCTGCGTTGAAAACCATGGATAATTGCATTTTCGACAAAAGGCTGAATTGTCAGCGGCGGAAGCACAACATGTCCCACCTCTGGATCAATATCCAGTTCAAAATCCAGCTTGCTCGGGAACCTTAACTTCTGAATTTCAAGATAATGTCGAATGTGCTCCATCTCTTCGTTTAGCGTGATCACTCGTTTGCCAGCCCTTAAGCTGGATCTGAAATAATCAGCCAGATGACCAGCCATCTGTTGCACCAGTTCATGTTTTTGCAAGGAAGCGAGGCTATGAATAATATTCAGGGAATTCAGATAAAAGTGAGGATTAATCTGCATCTGCAATTGCTTGAACTCCGCCTCTCGCGTACGCAGTTGCTCTTCATATACATCAATCTTCAAATGTTGAATTTCCTGAATCATCTGATTGAAGCTACGTGTCACAAACTCCAGTTCAGACGAAGACGGTGCCTCCAGCGTTACATCGAGTTCCCCTCGGCTAACCCTTCTCATTCCCCGAATAAGCGCATTCATTGGACGGAACAGAAGCTGTCTTAGGAAGAAAAGTGCTGTGATCAAAATAACGGCCGCCCCGATCGGAAGTAGCCTGATGATCTGTTGGAAAAACGGCAGGTTACGCATCATATCTTCCTCTGGCAACAAGACGATATAATTCATATCCGACATGGCTGAGGGAATGCCCACCATTAAATACTGACGAGCAGTACTATCCGGCTCCGAGATGACCTGATACGGACTCTCCAAATCGGTCAAATGATCGCCGACCAGCTTGATCTGCCCCTTATTTAACGTAGAATCAGATAATGCTCTGCCATCAGGTGTAACGATCACCGCTCCACCTCTGTCACTTGATTCAGCAAACTGTTGTGTGTCATTCAGCGCATTCATATCGACCAGTGCGCCAGCATAGAACTGCTGATTGATACGTACCGTTTTCACAAGTGCATTAAATGATCCTCCGCGGACGATGCTCCATTCCGGCCTTTGGATATCCCCTTCGAGCTGCCGCATCTGTGCAGGCATATTGCGCTGTACCACCGATTTTTTAATATCATAATTGCCCGCGGTTGCCAGCAACAGGTCATCATTCACCGCATCATACAAATAAAAAGAATCGATAAGATTATAGAAACCGATATCGGTCATAAACTTGTTCATGATTCGCTGCTTGGCAATGATGTAATCTCCGCTTCCGTATTCAAGAAAAAACAGCGAGATAATATCAGGGTCACGCTCACCCAAGCTGTATAAATATCGATTGGTTTCCTGTAATACACGCTCATTTTGTTCCACGTTTTTGGCCAAATGATTCATATTGGTGAGGGATACCTTATCACGTACGACCTTCATGGCATACACATTGTTATAGTACAACAGCATAAACAGCGGTAGCATGATTAACGTAAGTCCCACAATAAATTTAAAGCGTAATGAACGGATCAAGTTCATACATTAACGTCCTTTTGATTCAGGCTGGCTGAATTTTTTCTAATTTCTACCTGAAGATGGCATGTATATTGTAATCACCTCAGTTTGCCGTTGTCTATCAGGTTCGGTGACCCTCTGATGTGTGTTATCGTGACTTGCTATAGTCATAGTCCCCTGTCGTGTGTTTGCTCGTTTCACTCATATAATTCTCTGGATGTAAAAAAAATCCTGCTCTATAAGTTGAACTAAAGACGTTTACACCGGGGCACTCCAATGACAGAATAACCTTCCAATCGCTGTTATCCCCAGATTTTTTGATTCCCTTTTATTAATGGGAAAATCCGGTGATAAAGGCGAGCGCTCCGCTTTTCCAGGTTTTTTCTGTCCTCTCCGTTTTTGTGTAAATGAATAGTTCAATTTATAAAAGCAGGACATATCCTTAGATAATCACCACCTCCTTGAACATGCGGGTCTGACATGCATAGGATATAGCACTCCCAGGATCGATGACCAGGGATGCAGGAGGCTGTCATCATGATGAATATTCAACTTGTCCCGTTGCATTATGTGTATTTGGCATTTATTGTCCTGATTATCGCTGTCATGGTTCGGCGCAAAGATACAACCATTATCTGTGTCGCAGGCATTATGACCATCGGACTGCTGGCAACTGAAACATTAAGTGGCTCCGTCACCGGGGTTTTTAACAGTTTTATCTATGCAACGAAGGAATTGTTAAGTACAATCTTTATCATCTCAATTATCGTAGCGATGAGCCGTGTTCTGATCCGCACAGGTATTAATGAAATCATGGTCACACCGCTCACCCGATTTATTCGCACGCCTCAAGCTGCATACTGGGGCATTGGACTTATCATGATGGTCGTATCTTTATTTTTTTGGCCATCTCCTGCAGTAGCCTTGATTGGAGCAGTACTTTTGCCGGTAGCGGTTCGCGTAGGTTTACCTCCGATTGGAGCCGCCATTGCAATGAACCTGTTTGGGCATGGCATTGCCTTGTCAGGGGATTACATTATCCAAGGTGCTCCCAAACTTACTGCAGACGCAGCAGGTATTCCAGTTACGTCAGTAATGGTTGCGAGTGTTCCTCTCGTCGTTGTCATGGGCACGATATCTACTCTTACCGCCTTTTGGATGCTTCGCAAAGAAATGAAGACCCCCAAATGGAAGGAACAGGAGTTTGCTCCACGACAGCAGCCGGCGTCTGAGTCACAGTCAGAACCAAATGAGTCTGCACCAGTTACCACATTGCCTCTTCGTCTGAGAAAAATATTTGCTATACTCATTCCGTTGTTATTCGCACTGGATGTCGTACTGATGTTTGTGCTGAACCTTCAGGGCGGGGATGCAACGGCACTAATCGGGGGAACCGCCGTCGTTATTCTGATTGCTGTTTCCATTGCCGCACACCGCCATAACGGTTCAGAGGAAACTACTAATTATCTTATCGAAGGATTCCAGTTCGGATTCAAAGTATTTGGTCCGGTCATTCCGATTGCCGCATTCTTTTATCTCGGGGATGCTGCTATAACGGAGTTATTTATGAATCCACTTCCTGAAGGGTCACACGGGATCGTCAATGATCTTGGCGTTGCATTTGCGGGGATTGTGCCAATGAATGGAACCGTCGGGGCGATTACGATGACCGTCACTGGAGCTGTAACCGGTCTGGATGGCTCTGGTTTTTCGGGAATTTCCCTCGTAGGTTCCATTGCTGCCATGTTTGCAGGTACGACAAACTCGGCTCCGGTACTTACCGCACTGGGCCAGGTAGCCGCAATCTGGGTTGGCGGCGGAACGTTGATTCCGTGGGCATTAATTCCGGCTGCCGCAATTTGCGGGGTCAGCCCGTTTGAACTTGCGAGGCGTAATCTGAAACCGGTTATCATCGGATTAACGGTAACTACAATTGTAGCGATCTTTCTCATTTAAATGTGACGCGTGATCTGGCAAAGTCCCACAGCTCCGGTTTCTGCAGGCTGGCTAGATCTCTCATTGCTATGTAAGGATCACCCTCTAACCCTAGGACATGGGCGAAGGCAGGCTCTGTTTTCCACCCTGCTTGCTTAAGTCTGCGGATCTCGCGTTGCCCTACCTCTCCCCATAACTGCAACAAACTCCATTCGACCTGCATATGTAAGTAGGCATTCTGCTGATCGACAGGAATTGCTTGGGCAAATATTTCAACAGGCCATAATCCCAAGCTCAGTTTACATGTGACATATACGTTCTGACCTAAGGCATGATCTCCGAACGTCCACTCTGTCCTTCCGTTCACCGCAATGCTCTCTAGTTGCCTAGTCATCTTAACTTGGAAAGCGTTCAGATCTTCTGAATAACACAGGATGTCCAGATCACTATCAGGAAGATGCACGTCAATCGGTACCGTCCCCGCAGGGAACGCAGCGTGGGTAGAAAGCATGAAAAGTAGTCCGCTCTCCTGCAACACACGGTAAGCATCTTGTTGCTGTTGATTGCCAACCGACAGGTGCGCCATTACTTTTTCGGTTGTATCCAGCCTCCCGTTCACACTCATTGCGGATGATTTCCTGCAGAAATTACTTGTTTCACTCGCCCCACTTGACCGTTTGTCAATCTCACCTTGATTCCATGAGGATGTGAAGGAGACTTGGTTAACAGATCCTTGACGATTCCTCTCGTGAGTTTGCCACTGGATTGATCCTGTTTCAGTACGATATCCACCTCTAAACCAGGTCTGATGTCAGCTCTCTTTTGTCCATTCAACTTGTTCACCTTCTCTATTAACATAATACTGTCTGATATAAAGACTTTATCTATTGTAGACGTTTCGATTGTAAAACAAAAGCCTAGGACTTATTTCCAATCAATTTGCAGCATACCCGCCAAACCGAGATTCAATGAATAACTTCACGACAAACAGCCGCAAAGCATCATTGGTTCAGCTTGATTGCGGCTGTGATTAGCTTTAGACTTACTAAAAAATCTTACTTTCCAACACATTCTAGGTGCAGCTGGTTTTACAGATGAATCTTTCAATCGCTCTCAATCGCCTGCACTACGGATGCTTTCGTGGTAATGAGGACGACACCCCGCCCTTGGAAGCTTCACGAGCTTTCACAGCAAGAAGTTCAGATACGGTAACAAATTGATAACCCTGTTCCTGCAGTTTGGGCAAAATCATTCGAAGAGCATCAATCGTATGGGATTTACTTTCCACTTTGTCATGAAACAAAACGATGTCTCCATTACGAGCATTATTTAATACTTTGTTTGTAATCGCTGATACACCAGGTAGAGCCCAGTCTCGAGTATCCTGATGCCAAGACCATAATACGATCGTATAGCCCTTCTGCTTCGCCGCCTGAATCACCATATCGTTATAATACCCCCCAGGAGGTCTGAACAACAGTGGGCGCTCCGCACCAGCATTTACAATCGAAGCTTCTGCCGCTTGCATGTCTTTCAAGTACTTGTCCGCTGTTGTTGAACGAACCGCATACGTGTGTGCAAATGTATGATTTGCGATCTCATGTCCTTCACGTTGCTCCTGCATGACGATGTCAGGAAATTTCTCTGCCCACTTGCCGAGTACAAAAAAAGTTCCCTTCGCATGATACTGTTTGAGCAAAGCTAAAATCTGCGGTGTCTGAACAGGGTCTGGTCCATCATCAAAAGTCAGAGCGATCAGTTTGTCCTGCGTGGGGACTTCCCATACGATCTCTCCCCGTTCTTCATAATACTGACGGTTCTTCTGCACTGGCTTGGCATACGCCCAACTTGTCGAACTGCCAAGAATTGTTCCAGTCAGTATGAACAATGCGATGAATCGGGTAGCTTTCAGGTTCATGTCATATCCTCACTTTGAATTTCATACGTCAAACTCTACGTTAGCATTGCCCGATTCATGCGAACTCATGAATAATCCATTAATCGTTTTTAAGAGCTGTTGCCTCTACATCATTGATATAACGACGTAATCTGGCTGCAACATCGCGTGTAATCTCTCCGTTCTCATACAGTTGTTGTATTGTATTGCGTTGCTCCTGAATAGCTAGCATCTGAAGTTCCAGTTTATCCTGATTGAACGGATCTTCCGTCGTCTTATCCTGATTCCATGCACGTAACTTTGCGATCACCCGTTCATATTTGGAAATAACCGCGAGAGCCGCCACACGATTGGAGTCATTCATATGTGCCCGGATAGCTTTGATTGCTGCCTGAGAGGTGCGTAGCTTCACCTTGCGGAACAGTTCGGCATTTTCAAGCATAAAGGGCTGATGTGGTTTGCTGGAACGGTTTGTGAAGAGTTGACCCAGCATTCGTCCAATCTCGTTGAGCGACGCCAGCAGTTGAGTGTTCGTCCGGTTGGAGAGCATCATCTCCTTACGATCCAGCCAGTTATCACATTTGAAAGCCGCTTCAGGCCCAAGGGCATTTTCATCCATCATCACTTCAATCTCTTTGCGCTCAGCCCGTGTAGCAATTAGATTGATCGCTGTTTCCTGCTTCTGCAATGCTTTACGATTATCTGCTGTAAACTGCCCTGTCGCCTGTTTAATATATTTGGACAGGTCAGACACAACGGCCAGTGCGGCTGCTTTATTTTCATCGTTCATTTCAGACTTGACTGCTCGAATAGCGGCATTCAGCATAATGTCCTGTGCTCTGCGTTCAGATTTCTGAGGTGTATTTTCATCGGAGGATTTCCCCTCTTCCTTGGCTAACACAGGTAACAACGCGCTCGCCGCAATCAGAGAGAACAAAATAACACCAGCCGCCAGAAAAATAATTAAATCACGCTCGGGAAAAGGCGAGCCGTCCTGAAGCACAAATGGAATCGAAAATGCTCCAGCCAGTGTCACTGCACCTCTTACTCCCGATAGAGAGAGAATAGTAATCTCCTTGAAGCGTGGTTTGCCAATAGCGGACTTCGCACGTAGCCATTCATTGACTTGCCAGAACAGATAAATCCACAAGAAACGTAACAACACAAGTAGAACGGAGATGATCAGTACATAACCCAGCACCTCGAAGTTATTGAATGATACGTTAACAAAGATCTTACTAAGCACATCGGGAACCTGCACGCCGAGAATGACAAACACCAGACCATTCAATATAAATAAAATAACAGACCAAGTGCTCGCAGACACCACTTGCATCTTAATCTGAACCGATTCTGCCCGGTCACGCTCAATCGCATGAATGATCCCGCCTGCAACCACGGCCAGAATGCCTGAGACCCCGATCTCTTCACTCACGAGGTAGATGACGAATGGAGTCAGAATCTGAAGCAACATATGAATCGTTACATCCTCCATGCCCAGTCTGCGAATCCATACCCCGAGCCGAATAAACAAAAAAGACATGAGCGCACCAGCAAGCAGACCTCCTACGGCAATGATAATGAAACTGAATGTGGCTTGAGTGAGTGAGAAAACACCCGTAACCGTAGCTGCGATAGCAAATTTAAATGCAACCAGGCCCGAAGCATCATTCATTAATGCTTCTCCTTCAAGAAGTCTATGTATACTTTTGGGCAGATGTACACGTCCGGCCATAGCACCTACAGCAACTGCATCTGTCGGAGAAAGAATGGCCGCAAGCGCAAATGCGGCAGGAAGTGGAATGGTCGGAATCAGCCAGTGTATGGCATATCCGGCAACAGCAACCGTAACAAATACCAGTCCCAGTGCAAGCAAAAGAATCGGCGCTCGCAGATTCCATAGTTCGTTCCTTGGCGTTCTTTTTCCATCGTTATACAATAAGGGCGCAATAAATAGCACAAAAAACAATTCCGGATTCAATGGTAGATGTACACCTGCTGGTAGCAGGGCTACAGCTACTCCCAGTGCAATCTGAATAAGCGGAATGGGAATAAAAGGGACAAACCGGTTCAACACGTTAGATAGACCGATCAGTCCGAGTAGTGCAAGTACCGCAATGAATAGTTCCATGATGACAACCCTTTCCGCTATATAAGTCATGAATCGTTCGTGATGCCTTTATTTTAACAAAAGCATTGATGTTTATAACAAAGTTTTCATATTCATTTACCCACTTCAATCATGCTGATACACATCGTGCCGAAACATTTTGATTGAGTTCATATATAAGATGTACAATATGTTAAGGACATACTCAGTCGGAAAGGAACGTTCAACTATGGCTTTTGGGATTAAACGGCAAGAACTTACAGCTTGGAAAGAACAAGTCGCTCGCGGTGAAATCGCCTATCTCACTCATTTCTGGATCGATTCCAGATTTCCCGGCATAACCAGTGTCACCAAAGTAGGCTGTGCAGACCTTGATCGCCTGGAACAATGGTGTCGTGAACACGGGTTAGACCCGCGTTATATTCACCGAAGACAGCCCTTCCCTCATTTTGACTTAATGGGCAGTCGGCAGAAAGATATTCTTATACAGGAAGGCTTGAACGATCATGTATCTCACTTTCATCTATAGCTCTGTTATAACACGCAAAACGCCAGTCTTCACATATTCATACCCGGTACCGGGTACGAATGCATGAGGACTGACGTCTTCAGGTGTCATATGCATTAACGATAGGTCTGCTCGAAAGATTTCATATTTTCCAGCAGCTTCATTTCTATTTTTTTGAGCATGCCCAGCATTAACTGCTGTTCTTCCTCCGTAAGCGCTTGTAACAGCTCCCATGTCATGCGGCCACGATTAGCATTCAACGTTCTGGCTAATTGCTCTCCCTCATCCGTTAAGGACAGCCAGACGATTCTGCGATCTTCCTCGCTGCGTTCACGTTGAATCAAATTTTCGCTTTCAAGTTGATTAAGTACAATCGTCGTAGCTCCAGAGGACAGACTAAGCTGACGCGCAACATCAACTGCCATGCAGCGTTTTTCACGTAAAATCATGCCCAATATATGGCTTTTTGTTGGATTCAGCTTGCAGTTTGTTTCTGACTTTTGCTGTTGATCCAATACTTTATTTTTATATCTGAAGAAGGCCTCCAACAATTGATCAACGTTTGCCAATTGCGAGTTTCGCTCCGTATTCGGGCTCATATCCGTTCCTCCTGCCTTTCATTGTAACCTGCCTTATATTGTAACATATTTACACACATTTGGTTGCGAAAAAAAAGATTGTCTGGTGAGCAAAATGGTTGCGTCCCTTTATGTTGATAAAAAAATTGAATTTGGCCTATTGTATATAAAGAACACTTTGTTTATAATAACGTATATCTACTAAGTTACTTTTAGTTACTTAATGATTTAAATAAATCTGTTATCATAAAGTAAACTTCCGTCCACTACTAGATTTTCACTACTATATAGCAAGGGAATAATGTACATGAAATTGATGAAATCTCAGACAAACGATACACTCTACACGGATGTCTGCATTGTCGGGGCAGGGCCCGGAGGCGCCTTGCTTTCATATTTGCTTAACCAGAAAGGTATCTCTACATTACTCATTGAGCGACAGCCTCATCTGCATAAATCATTCCGTGGAGAACTGCTGAATGCAGATGGCGAAGCTATTTTGAACAAACACGGATTATATTCCCATATTCAAGAGCAGGGCTTGTTGCATCTAGAGCAGATTCAATATTGGGAAGAAGGAAACATCATCCATACCATTAACCCCGATCCAAGCAAAGGGGAGCATCATGTTGGCGTTCACGTACCACAAGATCATCTCCTCGAAGCGATTACGGCCCAGACTGAAGCGCTAAGCCCGTTATATCAGGTTCGCTTCAATACAGTCATGACCGGGTTGCTTCGGGACAAAGATGGTCATGTTGTTGGCATTAACGTGCGTCAAAATGGTGTTCCTGCCTCCATTAGAGCATCTGTCGTTATTGGAGCTGACGGTAGATATTCGGCGGTGCGCAAACATGCCGGCCTTGCACCCGAGATTCGCAAACACGGCTACGATCTGTTATGGGCTCGTATTCCTGCCCCACCAGGATGGGAACCTGCCGTTCGTATGGCAAGTATGGATGGGCAACAACTCGCGTTATTTTCACAATACGGCGGTTATGTACAGATTGGATGGAACATTCCCGAAGGAGGATATGCTAAGTTGCGTGAACAACCCTTTGCTCCTTTTGTAGGCAAGCTGGTAGCAGCTTTCCCCTGTCTTGCGGATTCTGTCGCTGCGCATATTAAGGACTGGAGTGACTTTGTGCTACTGTCTGTAGAGAGCAGTTATAGCTCCAAGTGGGCGGAGGATAATGTCGTACTCATTGGCGATGCTGCTCATACGATGACACCTACAGGAGCATTTGGCTTGAATGCTGCGCTTGAGGATGCCGATGTTCTTGCCGAACTGCTTATGCAGATGGCACAGAATGATTTCACATCTTCCGATGTGCTACAGCAACTGCAGGTCATTCGTGGCTCCAAAGTACAGCAACAACTAGCACGTCAAGTGCACATGGAGTCCTCTTTTCAGCAACGGTATGAATCCTTTCGCTGATTGCGAATCCATGAATACACAACATCAGCGGATTTCTTTTTTCGTGATATATTTTTCCGTTCAATCTAAAAAACCTCCACGCCAATGGAGGTTTTTGGAGGTTAAATCAAGCCTCGCTTGCATTCATCGCACTTACTCGCAGCTCTTTAAGTGGTAAAGCTTGCATCTCTGGATGCTGTAGCGTTACTGTGCGGCTCTCTCCTGGCAATAGATCAAAATAGTTATCACTGAATCGAACCCGGCCAACCGGCAACTCCAGCTTCACCATACGTGCAATGGCGACACTCGCATTAACGGTTACGGATTGTTCTTCCTCGTTTACATGAACGCTGAGCCGTGAGTGCGGTAACATCACATCTTTGGGATCACGCAAAAAGTAACGATTCATGGGTGCAACAAACCCTTCGGCTTGCAATTCCACCATCACTTCTTCCGCCCGTTTGGTTCCAAGCACTTCGGCTTCCTCTAAAGCTGTGATCTGCATAGATGACTGAGCGGGCACCTTCACTCCATATGCTGAAGTGTACAGTCGCTCTCCAGTCAGACCATAAACATTCAGTCGAAGTTGTCCTCCCACTTCATCCTGTGTATCATTAACTACCCATACGTTAAGCGAATGTCCTGGCTCATGCTCGAGCGACAATAGTACAGGATGAAAGAACGTTTTGGCATAATAAAAGGAAGCCTTCGGCAGCAGTTCATAATCGATCATCGACCAGCTTGTTCCCGGCCAGCTATCATTCAGCTGCCATACCAGCGCACCGCTGTTACGGTCATTGATTCGCCTGAAATGTTCTATCCCATAGCGTAGCCCCTCTGCCTGGGTCAACATGGAGAAGTTCATGTAATCCTCTACATTTTGTGGAATGCCCGTGTACCCTTCCATTAGCAAAATACCTTTCTGATGATTCGTATCCTTATTACGATAGGCCATTTCGGGACTCCCCCAGTAAAACTGGCCGGCAGGTATATTTTTCTCCAGCGTATACCGATTAGCTGAAGCATGCATGCCAAATTCACTGCTAAACAGTGCTTGATCCTTTTTATAATTTTTGAACGTGACCCCTTCAATGCTATAGTCCAGCACAGGTACTTCTCCCTGTTTCCTCGGGTATACAGAACCGTGCCACACTTGCCAGTTGTGCCGATCTCCGGTATCCGGGTCATTCGCATCCTGTCCATGATCTGCGCCATAAGGTGAAGAAGGCCAGTACGGCCTGGACGGATCAAGCCGCTCCAATGCCTCAGGAATCAGTTCGTGGTAAATCTGTTCGCCGTAGAACGGACTTGCGATATCACCGCTAGCTGTTTTCATGTCATACAGCCAGTCGATTTCATTGTTGCCACACCAGATCGCTAGCGAAGCCCGGTTACGTAAACGAAGTACGTTATTCTCGACCTCTTGCTGTACATTTTGCATGAAGTCACGATTGAAATCCGGAAATAAAGCGTTGGCAAAGGCAAAATCCTGCCAGACAAGTACCCCTTGCCGATCACATTCGTCGTAAAAGACTTCTTTCTCATAGATGCCGCCTGCCCACACACGCAGCATGTTCATATGTGCTTCAACGGACAGTTCCACAAGCTCGCGGTACCGCGAATTCGGAATCATTCCAATCAGCTGATCGGCAGGTATCCAGTTTGCTCCCTTGGCGTAGATTTTGACCCCGTTCAGGATAAAAGCAAACCGGCTCTCTCCCTGCTCATTATGCAAAGCTAGCTCAATCGTCCGTATGCCATATGACTGACAGTACCGATCCACTGCTATATCATCTGCATACAGCGTAACTTCAAGTGTGTACAGATAGGGTTCCCCCAGATCATGAGTCCACCATAAGCAAGGATGAGCCACATCTAACGTTACATCTGCTTTCCCCTGTTTTACAGGCAAAGAAATAGCGCTGGCTACAACCTCTCCTTGCTGATCCAGAAGACGGATATCACAAGTGGTCACAACTGGCTGTGTCCGTTCTTGCTTGCTACGCAAAGATAAAACAGATTGAACCTCTGCAGTGACTTGTACTTGAGCCTGTTCCTTGCTTACGGCGTTGGTTCGGGCATACACATGTTGCAGTTTGGCAATCGTGCTTCGCTCCAGACGGACCGCTCCCCAGATCCCTACCGTAACGATGCGCGGCCCCCAGTCCCAGCCAAAATTCATAGCCGCTTTACGCAGCCACGGGCGTTCTTTCGTATACGAAGACCAGTCAAACGTCTCCTTCTCACGATGATGAAGATGAAGCGGGTCAAAGCGTACCGCAATCGCATTCCAGCCGCTTCGCACCAGACGGGTCACATCCAATGTATGAGACATCAGCATATTAGCGGTTTTTCCAACCTCATGTCCATTGACATATACCGTTGCAAACGTGTCCAAGCCTTCAAACACAAGTTCAATACGTTCCTCGGAAGATGCACCCGCGTCCAGATTAAAGGCGGTGCGATACCACCACTCCTTCTGCTCGATCCAGCGACTCTTGACATCGTTATGTCCAAAATAAATCGGATCTACAATGCCGCGCTCTGCAAGTGCCCCATGAACATCACCAGGCACGGTTGCCCCGATCCAGAATCGGTCATCCAGCGCTGCAGCGGCAACATCCATTGCTCGCTTTTCTCCAACCTCGTAATGTTGTATCTTCCACTGTCCTGATAAATCCTGACTTGTACGACAAACGTTGACCATTGTACTCTTGCTCCTCCCGTCTAGCTGCCTGAAGATTTAAATGCAAGTGCCTGCTCCCGGTATTCACTCGGTGTTTTGCCTGTATGCTTTTTGAACAGTCTGCTAAAATACTTCACATCCTCATAACCGCTAATTGCTGCGATTTCACTGACCTTTGCCGGAGACACAACGAGCATATCCATTGCCCGCCTGATCCTCATATCTGTAACAAAGTCACCAAAGGTTACACCCATTTCTTTTTTAAACAATTCACTAAGATGTCCTGGATGCAAATGAACCTGTCCGGCCACCTGCTGCAAGCTAATATCCTGTGCCAGTGCATTTTCAATATAACCTATCGCTTTTTGCACATGTGCGGCCTGCCCTTGTCCCATACGACTGTGATATGCCTGCATCACATCATATAAATGGTGGAACAATTCATCCCCGATCTCTGCCGGTTTCTTGTCGGTTTCAGGGGTCCATGACTCAAGCCTGGAGGGTTGTTCCCTTCCAATCGCTTGAAGTGTTCGTGCTAGCCAGCGGTGTCCTGCAATGATCACCGAATGTAGACAAGCTACATATGATCCTGGTGTGACATCAGGTTCTGCAATCAACCTCGTAATCAGTTCACGTATCCATGTTGTAAGTGTGACTGGATCATTGTCCATGAGCAACGTACCGAGGGTGGTCTCCTCCTCATGTGTCAACACCGTTTTGCCACCTCGCCTGCCGTTAACCTCTTGATATCGCCACACTTTGGTATCCAGCAGTCCACGGTACTGTAAAGCTAACAACGCCGTTTGATAACTACGGTGCAATTCAGAAGAGTGGTTAACAGGTTCACCAAGCACAGCGCGAAGTGAACATTTCAACCATGCCTCCATACGATCTATGCCTTCCTTGATCCTGTATACGCTTACTTCATTTTCGGAAGCCACAGGTAGAACACAGACAATATATTGTTTGTCAACCTGAGCAATCGTTCCTGGGAGCACTTCTTCAATCATATTCTGCACTGCAAACCGGAGCAGCGCATCGGAAGAGCGGCCCCAACCCTCTGCCTCAATCACAACAACTTGCCTGCTCACAGGCCGTTTGTCGCCACTAACTTGCTCTATGGATTGAACGGGGAGCGCATGTTCCTCATCAAATGCGAGAAAGGATGGGCAACTCCCCGAATTCGTATGACCTTCGATCACCCATCTGACAAATTTCCTCTCCCTGTTCTCACGTAATAATTGTCCCTCACGGGACTTCTCTGCCCATCGTTCTGTAATTCTTCCTTTGGCCTGCAGCACCGTTTTGATGATCTCTTCCGGTTTGCTCGTTTTCAAGAGATAGTCTGTGACTCCATTACGGATCGCTTGCTGGGCGTAAGAGAAATCATCGTAACCCGATAAAATAATGACCTCCAGCTCCGGAAGCAGATGCTGTGCTTCTTCCGCTAGCTCCAGCCCCGACTTGCCGTTCATTCGAATATCGGTCATCAAAATATGCGGGCGTTCCTCCGCTAGTCGAGTTAAAGCCTCCTCGGCAGAAGCAGCTGGCGGAAGAATCTCAATGCCAAGTTCATGCCAGGCGATCACACTCGCGAGCCCTGTGCGAATGATGACTTCGTCGTCCACAATCAATAATCTCATGGCGATTCCTCCAGAATTGGAATGGAGAACGAAATTCGGGTGCCCCCACCCTTTTTGCTGTGTATTTCAAGTAACGCATCCGTCCCATAGTGAAGAAACAGTCTTTCGTTTACATTACGGAGACCATACCCTCCATCGGACAACGACTGCCCCAGTTGCTTCCCATGGGAATGACTGCCCTGCGGCAACATGTTACTCTCATCCGCGGGGATAATACTGGCCCGCAATTGCTCCAATTGCTCCAGTTCCATGCCCGCACCGTCGTCCAGTACCAAAATGTTCATGCGCTCAACCGCGGAATCCTTCTGAATCATAATCGTTATCGTGCCTTGGTTTCCTGCCTGTTGAATCCCGTGAATCATCGCATTCTCCACCAGTGGCTGTAGCAGAAGCTTTAACATCATTCGTTGCTCCAATGCAGGATCAACAATATAATGCAGCACGAATTGATCCGGAAAACGAATCGACTGTACCCGTACATAATGACGGATATGCGCAATCTCCTGGGCAACCGGGCAGTAATCCTGTCCCTTATTCAAACTGATTCGTAGAAAATCACTTAGTCCCTCTACCATATCCGCGATCCGGTTTTCTTTGGACATCAGCGCGATCCAATGAATGGAGGAGAGCGTGTTATACAGAAAATGAGGATTAATCTGAGCCTGGAGTACACGCAGATCTGCTTCTTTTTTGCGAGCTTCCCCACGAATGATCTCTTCCTTAAGCCATTCAATATGTGCACCAAGCAGATTGTAACTTTCCCCAAGCTTGCCAATCTCGTCATCGCTTTCTGCTCGGAATAACGGCAAGGGACGCTTCGGATCAATTCGAGACAAATGTCTGGTTAATACAATCAGCGGCCTCGTAATCCTGCGAACCGTGAACCAGACCAAGCCACCGCTGATTAACGCTGACAAGGCAACCGCAATTGCTGTCAAAATGATAATGTAACTATTCTCTGAACGGTATTGCTCGTAAGGAACCATACCAACCAGCGTCCACCCCGTCAGTTCCTCAGGGTAATAAAGGACCGTACGTTTTCTTTCTTCCTCACCATACGTAGTCGTCCCACTATGCCCCTTCTGAATGCGCGTAATCAGTCCCGGTTCGAGATCAGATACATGTAGCCCAAGCCGGGATTTATCCATGGAGGACAGAACCTCTCCTGTGTTGCCAATCAGTTCAAGGCTACCTTCCCCTCTACCCAGTCCAAATGCTGGCCATCCTTTAGAGATCGCATTTTCATTTAAACTGATGCTAAGCCAGCCGATGGGACGATAATTGTGGATGCTGCGAATTGGCCTGATCAACGTAATAACGTTTTGAATTCCAGCATAATTGCGAACGGGATATACACCCGTCCACCTTTTATCCGCGTTTCCACTAGGGAGAGATGGGGAAAACAGACTACCTCCGTCCGGTTCATACCAAGTGGCCGTGGACAACGCAGCATCAAAGCGTCCGGGGTAAATGGCAATGTTCGCAATGTACTTTTTGGATGCAGCCAGATTGGTCATTCGTCCCACAATGTCCAGACGATCCGTCTCATGATCCTCGTCCCGGCTTAGATACTGCTGAATATCCCGTTCTCCAATGAGGAAAATCGATAAATTCTCTGCATCCTGAAGCATATAACGAAGATTCGCTTCCACTTGCTTGAGTGTATCCATCCCCGATAGCTTCGTTTTTTCCTCCGTGATCCGTGAAGAGAATAGGAAAGCAAATAGTCCAAGCGCTACAAGTGGCACAATCATCGAAGCTGTGACCACCACGGACAATTTTCGTTGCAGTGATGATGTAAGCCAGCGAACCAACTCTGTTCCTCCTTTGGATACGCTCCTCGCTTACCCTTTGACTGCGCCTGCTGTCATGCCCTTCATCACCTGTTCCTGAAAGATTAAATAGACAATGATCGTAGGAATAACCGATAAGGTCATGGCAGCAAGCGTTAGACCATAATCCGTCTGATATCCATCTGCGAAGTTTGCAATGGCAAGCGGTAACGTTTTCAATCCTGTTTTATTAATAAATACAAGGGCAAAGGAAAAGTCGTTCCACGCATGTAAAAAACTCAAAATGGTCACCGTAGACAGTGCAGGAAGCGACATGGGAAGCATGATCCGGGTAAAAAGTCCCCAAAGTCCGGTTCCATCCATAAAAGCGGCCTCTTCAATATCGCGCGGAATGCTGACCAGATAAGCTGTCAACACAAAGATTGCCGTTGGCAAAGCAAACGCAGTATACGGCAAGATCAAAGCCCAATACGTATTGAGTAAGGACATCTGTTTCATCAAAATAAACAACGGAACAAGTGTACTATGAATAGGAATGAGCATGCCTACAACGAAAAACGTCATAATCAGCCCTTTCCAGCGAAACTGGAATCGTGCCAGAATGAATGAAGCCAGCGCCGCGATAAACAGCGTCAGGATCAGCGAGCCAATCGATACGGTTAGTGAATTGCCAAAGGCCGTTCCGAGCTTCGAGCTTTCCCAGGCATTTGTAAAATTGGCCACATTCCAGTGTGCCGGTAGACCAAAAGGTCTGCTGTAGAAATCCTCATTTGTTTTGAACGCACTAATCACAAGCCAATAAAACGGATACAATGTTAAAATACCATAGACCGTCAGCAGCGTCCAAAAGATTCCTTTACGAATCTGCCGAATGGAATGCCCTGCATGGCCTCGTGGTGTTGATATAGTCACAGGTGTTGTTCGCATGAGCGTGCCTCCTTTCTATCCGTTTTCTTTACGCTTCCGACTGGTCACCCACTGGCTTGTTCCGATGAGTAACAAGGAAATCAGAACAATCGTTGTAGAGATCGCACTACCAAAACCATATCGGTACGTTGTAAACGTAGAGTTATACATATACGTAGCGAGCAACTCCGTTGCGTGAGCTGGTCCACCTTTGGTCATGATGTAGACCAGATCAAAGGACTTCAGACTGCCTGAGATACATAAGATAATTGCAACTTGTACCGTGCCCCAAATCATCGGCAGAGAAATAGAAACCAGTTTGCGGAGTCCAGATGCGCCATCTATTTTGGCTGCGTCATGGATTTCACCCGGGATGTTCTGCAAAGCGGAGATGAAAATAATCAGATACAGTCCAACAAAACTCCAGAGCAAGGGTGGCACAAGAGAAAATATGGCGATCTTTGCATCGGACAGCCATTGCAGCTTCCAACTCTCCAGCCCTAGTGCATCCAGCAGGAAGTTCAAGATACCGATCTGTGGATGGTAGATATACTGCCAGATCATGCCGATGACCACGGTGGACAATACCATCGGCAGAAATACGGCCGATCGCAGAAAGCGCTGGAGCGGGTTGCTTTTGTGTAACATAACTGCCAACATGAGTGCTAATGGAATCTGACCGAACACCGAAGCAAGCACAAAAATGACATTATTTTTCAAAGCCCTCCAAAAGATCGCGTCATTCCAGATTTCCACATAGTTGCTGAGGCCAATATATGTCGATGCACCAATGCCAGACCAGTTAAAAAAGCCGTAGTATGCTGACCACACAACAGGCACAAATACAAACAATGCATAGATAATAACTGCCGGTGCAAGCCCCAGCATAATAAAACGCCGACTTTGCAATGCGTTCAATGGCTTCACTTCCCCTCGTATTGCCTTTCTAATCTGTCCGGTATCGGACGTTAACTTCTTATCTAAAAACCCCTCCCCTGCCGGGAAGGGGAATGAACTGTGCTTTACTTTATTTAGGTTAGGTTAGTCAGCCTCCAGAAGCAGGAAACAACCTATTGTTTCATCGCATTCGCTTGAGCTGCTTGAATTCGGCCTGCAATATCTTCCGCTTTGCCGCCCATCAGCAGCTCCTGTAACCCGTTATTAATCACCTCAACCGTAGCCGATCCCAGCTTGGAATCGTATACCGGCGTAATCTTCACTTCCTGCATTAGATCGTACAATTCCACAAACAACGGATGAGCTTTGGACTTATCCAGATCAATCTTATAGCTGACCAATGTACTGCTGTCCAGCGTAGCTTTTTGACCGTCCGGACCAGCCAGGGCGTAGAATAGCTCCATCGCGGCGTCTTTTTGAGCACCACTCAACTTTTTGCTAACACCAAGACCCGTTCCTACAACGCCTGATGTTGTTCTTGGTTCACCTTTGCCACCTTCAACTGGAGGCAGAATCGTAATATGTGTATTTTTCAGCACCTCTTCCGGTGCATTGTTAACGAGGTTGGCGAGCGCCCACCCACCGTTCATGACCATCGCCGTTTTCCCTTGAAAATATAGTTGCATCATCTGGGTTTCATCAATACTGTTGAATCCGTCCTGAAAAGCCTTCATGTTTCCAAGCTCCTGCATTTTCTTCAGCGCCTCAACAAATTGCGGATCAGTGAAACTTGCACCATCCTGAGCTACGGCTTTCAAAAACCAGTCTGTACCCGTCACCCGATCAGCCAGCGTACTGAAAATGGTAGACTGGGCAACCCAGTTCGTTTTGTTACCGAGAGCCATCGGAATGATTCCTTTTTCGTTAAACGAAGCAACCGCCTGTTCCAATTCAGCCCACGTTTCAGGAACCTTTACGTTATTCTCTTTGAAGAGTGCCTCATTGTAATAAATAAAAGAGCTGGGCGCCAGATTCATCGGAACGGAATAAATATTTCCATCTACTGTGTATCCATCCAGTGCATTCGGAATAAAATTCTCTTTCCATTCCGGCTTCGCATCCAGATCTGCGTTGATCGGCTGCAACAGATCTCCTTTTACAAACTCCTTGGTCATTGCATCCGGCCACATCACGAAGAGATCCGGCATCTCATTGGCTGCTGCAACCGTACGTAACCTTGTTTTGAGACCGTCCGTAGGCAAGCCTTCATCCACCACTTCGATATCTGGATGCGCGGTCCGGAAATCTTCAATAATTTTACGCATCGCTACCGCTTTAGCGTCTTGCCCTGTCCAGTTATGCCAGATGGTCACGGTGACTTTGTCACTGCCGTTACCACCTTCGGAAGAATCACCGCTTGAGCACCCTGCCAAAATGACGGCGAATAAGGTTAGTGCCGCTATGCCTGAAAACCATTTTTTCCACATCGTTATACTCCCCCTTGAGCACTTAATATCTGTATTGTAAATGGTAACGCTATCATAACGTAAGGTGACGATCCACGGATGCAGGGGTGAATAATATCGGTTCCCTGTTTACATATCAAAAAAGCCCTCCCTGGACAATGTCATGAAGTCAAGACTAACTTCAATCCCATTGCTCTCAGGGAGAGACTTTAAAATTGGACGTATACTCCATGTGCTGAACATGTATTGCATGATTCAAAGATATAATAGCTGGATAAGTTCGTATTAAAGGATTCTACATGTTAATCGTTCGGTTATTGAAGACTGTTTTTCACCAATGCTGCAAAAGCTTCAGAACCTTCGGCGGTCAGATGCACCCCGTCTTTTTCAAAATATTCGTCATGCCCTTCACTAGCCTGATTCCAATCAATAAGAGAAACATTACTGTAACTGGAGGCTGCATCCGTCAGAGCCTTGTTCACCGTTCGCTCCCAAGGACGCGGCACACGTACCGTGACAAGATAAACCCGTGTTTTATCCTTCAATCCATCAAGTACGGACTTTAAATTTTTGGAATTAAAGGAACCGTTCGTTCCAAGCTCAAGTACCACCTGATTGCCCATTTGCTTGTTACGCTTCAGATCCCTCAGCACATCTCCAGCCTGCCACATCTGACGGCCGACATGGCCATCTACGTACACACCGGATATGCTCTGCTCCAGATAAGGCTTGGCATCCAGAATAACGGAATCTCCGATAATTGTATATTGGACTTTTCCATTCTTAGTGACAGGTGTCGCAGGTTTATCCGTTGCCCCTGAATCCGTTGCATCGGTTGTGCCTTCATCTGGTTTCGAACCCGATGGGTCGGTTTCTTTGTTTCCTGAATCAGACGAATTGGAAGCAGGATTATTGTCAGGATTAGAGGGTGAGTTGCCCTGATCCCGGCTATCGCTGGATGAATCGTCCGGCTTGGCCGATTTAGACCCATCTGTAGATGCAGTTCCAGGCTTGTGACTCCCATTCGTTTTCCCGTCTGACGTCGACTCCGTACCTGACTGAACAGATGGATTCTTTTCCTCGGAATTCGAAGGTTTTGTTGTAACGGGTACAACGTCCTGACCCTTTTCTTCAGCAGACTTTTCGCCATTGAACACCGTAGACAGGGACACCGAATGTGAATCTGAATTGGCTGCTACTGGCAGTACCGTCTGCGATATGGCATAACATAGTAACAGGAACGTCATCAGCAGGCCTGTTCGTTTCCACCATACCTGACGGGGAACGAAAGAGGTACGCCCTCTTCCCCACAGTTTTGACAAGGAATCCCGAAAACCGTTATAACGAATCGGGTTTTCAATATATTTTAGCGACATCGATGCAAGTACAACCGTTGCAACGACTTGTAGCAACATACGTACAGGATGTGCATCGCCTGTATTTACAACAGGACTGGTCAGAACAATAATCGGATAATGCCACAGATATATTCCATACGAACGTTCACCAATCCAGCGCAATGGTTTTGCCCCAATAATCCTTGCCAGCAAAGACGAAGGATGGGCAAGTACTGCCACCAGCAGGGTTGCGGCAATCGCTTGTATCACCATGCCCCCCTGATACAGGAACGAGTCGTATTCGCTCGTATTCAGCATCATATAGATTAGCACCGCTAAGGCAGCAATTCCTGATACGTCCAATACGAGCCGATTCATCGCAGGCAATGTGCCAGACAGCTTCCGGCTTGGCCAGACTACAGCTAACGCTGCCCCGGCAAGCAAGGCAAATGCACGGGTATCTGTTCCATAATATACACGGCTCGGGTCCAAATCCGGGTTGTACAAGATGGCCATGGCGCCAGCTGAAAGTTCAGCTGCAACGACAATGGAGACGATCAGCCATCCCTTTCTTTTGAACAAAACGATCGCTGCAATTAACAGAAGCGGCCAAAGCAGATAAAACTGCTCCTCAACAGCCAGTGACCAGAAATGTCCAAAAGGTGATGGTGGACCGAAACTTTCAAAATACGAAACATGGTGAAAGATATACCACCAATTACTTATGTACGTAACACCGGATAAGATATCCCCTTTGAGTGAAGCAAGCCGGGACGAGTCTGTACATAACAGCCAGAGCATCACAACCGCTGTCATGGTTAGCATGCCAGGCAACAAGCGCCTAAACCGCCTTAACCAGAAATCTCCAAGCGCAATGCGCCCATGTTCCCGCCACTGGGATAACAAAATATCGGTAATCAGATAGCCTGACAGAACAAAAAATATACCTACACCGAGCAGCCCGCCCGGAATGAAATCCAAATTTAAATGATAAGCAATCACGCCAAGTACCGCGATGGCTCGTAAGCCATCCAGTCCGTTCATATGCCTCTTTTTTTTCACTGATTGTGACATGCGCGCCCCTCCTTGTTACTGCGAGTCCACATCCATCGAGATCGGGGCATCCTGTTACACTGGCTCATTCTAGTTGTTATTAACATACGTATTGCACCTTCCATCTTTCATTTACAACATAAAGAAGACGAACTGCCTATAGATTTAGTTGTATTGATTGTGAATCTAACTTATATTTTCTCGTGATTTCACGATTACGTTTAGCATTATACGCCTGAAAACAACTTCATAATTGACAAGAATAGTTACAAACCCGTTTAACCGATGTAACCTTTTCTGCCAGCATAATCAGCTGTAAAATCATACTCTATATTTAATGTTTAATATAGTGCTTTTCATCGACTGGACATAATTACCTGAACTTATTCAATAGAAAAAGGCCGCCGACTTGCTCAGCAGCCACTATCCATTATAAACCTAACTCAGAGCGGATTGAAAGTTTTGCTTATAATTGCTTCTTCCTTCCTAGGACTCTAGAGGTGGAACGAGAATATCAATGCATTGAATCCAGCTTGCGTCTGTAAATCATTAAAACAAATAATCCTGCTGTAATCGCACCATATACGAGCGATATAATTATTACCATTAGCTTCTTAAATAGACTTTGTGCATCATAATTAATTAACACATCTATAGTACTACTTAGAGGAGGCAACAGATAAATCATTGGTGTAAATCCGTCTGGCAACACCTGTTCTATACCTTGCACAGAAAGTGTAATAACAATGAGCACACTCAGCATTAAAAAAGACATGACGCGGGAACGAACAAACTTAGAACTAAACCAGCAGGCTAAAGCAACTCCCAGCCAAGATGAAACCAAATGATAAATCAGGGCCATGCCTAGCTCTTCAACACTCGGATTTCGATCAAACTTTTGAAAAATGGCTGGGAACGAAACGGCATACAGAGCGAGTGGAATGGTAAAAAACCAGCAATACAACAATTTTGCAACATAAAGTTTTACTAAACTGCCACTATGCAATACCGTTACCGATTCCTGATTTGTCGTTTCCATATCAATCAACGTATAACAAATGACAACAGAAATAATAAAAATAAATGTTGTTGAAAATGCATAACTAGCCATTACTGGATTCGGAACGACACTGTATACGAAAATAATCCCCATAAAAAATACAAAAGTAGCCGGACCATAGCGATAAGAACGCCTTCATTGTCACCTTTCCACCAACCTTTACTAACGATCCCGTTTTCTTTCTAATGTGATCCATGAATAGTAGAGCATCCAAAATAGAGGTGGAAATATAACTACTGCAATATATCGATGGTGATATGGGAGCGTAAAAATGGTACCTACTGAGATCGGCACGATCAGAGCAAACAAAAACAAGTACTTTTTCCAATGTTTACTCATGATAGATGCTACCTCCTTCCTTCGTCCAGAACCTGACATGAACATTCATTTAAACGGAATATGTGCCTCTTTTAACTGGATTTGTAAGAACACCGTCCTTATTTTAACATATTTAAGATTAAAGGGATGTCTATTGAATAAATAATTCAGAGGAAACTAGATTCAATGTACACCGTTGACTAAAGAGACCTATCGACGTCTAGGCAGTTCAATTGAAGTCTAGCAACAAAAAAAACGAAGTGCTGGTATGTCAGCACTTCGTCTGTACACTTTTTAGGTTGAACATCCCTGTTCAGGCTCATTAGAGCAACAATTTACTCCAGATTTGTTCTGGAATAGCTTAATTACACTTGCTGTATCCGCAGTTACTGCATGTTTTGCAGCCCTCCACATTGATCAAGGACGCCGAGCCGCATGAAGGACATAAGTCGATGGATTGGATAAAAGCTTTTTGCCCCTCACCTCCCGCATCGCCCAGATGTTCGGTGGGTGCCTGTGTGTTCAGCAGAACTCCCTTTGCATTGTTGGTGCTGTTGCTACTGTTAGCACTGTTCGGGCTCTTCACTCCAATGTCCTCGTTCTTCTTTTCACTCTGTGCTTCAAGCGGATCACCCTCTTTCACTTGCTCATTCATCTGAACATGGCTTTCCAGCGCTTTCGCTACGGCATCGGCAATGGATTCCACACGGTTAGCTCCGAAACCAATAGCCCCTGAACCTCCGATGCCTTTCAGATGTTTGATAAGCAACTCCACCTTATGGCCATGATCGCCATATCGCAAGAATAGAGAGCACACCCGGCCCAGTGCCTCCGCCATCGCAAACACGTCTGAGCCTGCCTTGCCTACGTTGAGGAAAATCTCACCCGGTGTTCCGTCCAGATCATTAATCGTAATGTAAGCCATGCCAAACGGCGTATGCATCTTATACGTTGCTCCGCGCAATACTTGTGGACGGCGTTTATATTGTTTATCCACCACACCCGTAGTCTGTTCTCCCAAGTCTGGCAAGCTGGACTCTCGCTCTGCATACACCGGATTTGCTACCGAAACGGACTCAGCTACCAGACTGTTGAATTCCTCTTTATCCGCATTCTGCCCCTCAATAGCTGAGGTGTCTTCTTTCTTCGAAGTAGAAAGTACTTGAACATCTCTACTGCCGTCCCGATAGATCGTTACCCCTTTACAACCTAGATCAAAAGCTAGCTCATACAGCTCTGCCGTATCCTGCACCGTAAAATCAGCCGGACAGTTTGCCGTTTTTGAAATCGAACTGTCCACCCACTTCTGAATGGCAGCTTGCACGCGAATATGATTTTCGGCCGAAAGATCCATCGCCGTCACATAATAATCCGGTAGGGACTCACCAGGATGTTGCTCCAGCCACTCCTCAGCAATCGGCACAAACTGTTCATCATACCCAAGACGACTCTGGCGAAAATACTTAAAAGCAAAATACGGCTCAATGCCAGTCGATGTGCCCACCATCGTTCCAGTACTTCCTGTAGGCGCCTGAGTAATCAGCGTCACGTTACGAATTCCCTTTTCACGGATCGCTTCTCCAACCTCTGGGTACGTCGCGATCATCTGTTTCATAAATCCACTTTGTAAGTAAGGTTCTGCCTCAAACGCCGGGAACGCCCCCTTCTCCGCGGCAATCTCCGCTGAAGCGAGATAGGCTTCCTTTGCCATAAATCCATACAGTTTATTGAGAAAATCTAGCGATTCAAGACTGCCATAACGGATACGCAGTTTGATCATCAGCTCCGCAAGTCCCATAGTTCCTAGCCCCACCCGGCGTTCACGATGCTGATTCAATCGATTTTCTTCAAAATGATACGGCGTCGCGTCAATCACATTGTCCAGAAATCTTGCCGAAATGCGCGTCGTTTCCGCCAGCTCTTCCCATGCCACATCGTGGTTTGTTTCATCATAGAATTTGGACAAATTGATTGCTGACAAGTTACATACGCCCCAGCCTGGAAGGCCCTGTTCCCCACAATTATGAGCCACAACTCCACCAGCAATCAAGGAATGTGTAACTGGCTCTGTTATATCATATACAGTGACGTATTCTCCTTTTTCCAACTTCTTCACTCTCGACATAAACTTTTCTGACTTTCTTGACGGTCTTGCAATTCGCTCTAGAGCCTGTTGTTTCCTCGTAACATATTTAAAACCAATTTTTTCTTTGAAGCAAAGTAGATTGTTACCTGATATTATCAACTCGTAGAAACCCTTACTCTTGTAAGTCCTAAATTCTCCACCTTTTGTTGTGTAATTGAATAAAGATTGTGAAGATTTAGGGCGAGCATAAATTGAACTATTGATTCCATAATTCAATAACAGCAACTGAACACCTTGTAACAACTTTTTAGAGCTAGAAGTTAATCTTGCTGTTCGATGCATTTCATCTCTTTCATATACAGTACCATCAGCGCTAAACAAAGCTTGTAAAAAAGCTGTCACTGTTTTTTTCGAGGATGTAAATATCAACTCGGGAACCACCTTCTCCGGTCCTTTTGCTGAAGTTACTCCAATACTTGCGAGTTGTGAAACTAAGTTTTTCCTCCACCAGTAAACTTGTTTTGTTCCATTTGTTCTTTGATAGATCTTTGCCCTTATTCCCGATATTTTCTCACCGACATCTATAAGATGCGGTATCACCTCTTCATCGTCAGCTCCAAAAACCATGCCTACTTCCCCACGAGCAGAAACCCATCCATCACCAATTAACCACCCTAAAAATAATCCCCATTCCTCTCCAAGTTGATCTTCTTCTGCAAATCCACCTTCAGCTGACTGAATATAAACATAGTCTTCAGAGTCTAGGTTCTTGGCTTGTTTCCACCCAAAATTAGTGTACAACTGATGCTCAGGAGTCACACTAATTTCAATTCCATTTTGTAGATGTATTTTAATGGTCTCTTTCTTTCCAGTTGGAAACACTGTTGCTGATCTCATCTGTAATCCAGGTATTTCGTATGAACGACCGCCAACAACTTTGGCCTTTTCGATAAGTCGATTATCCGTACCTACCATAAAAAACTCTCCTGTTTTCCTTCTATACAGATCTTCAATTGTTATAAGTCCATATTGGGTAGCTATTCTTGTTTTAGGATGGAAGCAAGGATTAGTACAAATGATCGGATTAAAATACCAGCTGTTCGACATCTGATTGTAATACTCCATAAATACAACACCGGGTTCGGCTGATTTCCAGGCGGATTCAATAATCGTATGCCATATTTCTCGTGCTTTCACGGTACGATACGGAATAATGTTACGGCCTGACG
Source organism: Paenibacillus cucumis (ex Kampfer et al. 2016) (assembly GCF_019748695.1). NCBI lineage: Bacteria > Bacillati > Bacillota > Bacilli > Caryophanales > Paenibacillaceae > Paenibacillus > Paenibacillus cucumis (ex Kampfer et al. 2016). Next base: position 77,871 of record NZ_JACLIC010000032.1, read on the forward strand.
CTTTCCATTTGCCCAGATCCCCATCCCACTCTGAATCATAATCCGGGTCACTCGTATCGGGAAAAACAAGCTCCCAATCACCGTCCTGCTTCACAGCCTCCATGAACGCATTGCTTACGCAGACCGACAGATTGGCATTGGTCACCTGCCCCATCGTTTGTTTAACCGTAATAAAATCCAGCACGTCCGGGTGCCAATCGTTCATCATCAGCATCAGCGCACCCCTGCGGCTGCCCCCTTGTTCGATAAGCCCCGTCGTATAACTGAACAAACCGCCCCAGGATACCGATCCGCTGGACGAGCCGTTCACACCTTTCACCACAGCCCGCCGCGGACGAAGGGATGACAGATTGATACCCACGCCACCGCCGCGAGCCATAATTTCAGTCATTTCGGTCAACGTCTTCATGATGCCGCCCCGGCTGTCTTGCGGAGAAGGAATGACATAACAGTTAAACAGCGTCAACTCATCACTGGCCCCTGCCCCTGCACCAGCAGCAATACGTCCACCAGGAACCAGTTTCCAGTCATCCAGCACCAAGCGAAACTTCTTCTCCCAAACAGCCTGTTGTTCAGGTGTCGATTCAACAGATGCCATCGCTCGGGCAAGACGATCCCACATCTCTTCCGGTGTTTTCTCTATCGTAAGTGTCAACTTTTCCACATCGGTCTCAATGATCGTATCGCTACGTGTCCGCACTTTAACTAGTTGTGCCTGCCGTTCAACAATCTCACCGACTTCCTTCACCGGAAACTTGGGATCATCTTTCGTTAATACAAGTACTACATCTCCGACTTTTGCATGATTTGAATCAGCGTCCTTCCATGCGTACCGATCCAGAAATATTTTCTCGCTGAGCCCTTCCAGCTTATGTTTGTTCTCATGATGCTTCACTTGTTGGTTCGTTCCTGTATTGTTGGATGCCATCTCTGCAATCAACCTCCCCGAATAAACCGTTCATTTTAAATTCAATGCTGTCTTTGAGAATAATTTATGCCTAGACACTACATATAGTGATTTATAACCATTATATTACACTATATGTTGATTTTCTATGTGATCTATATCATAGATCCTCTGAAACGGGTTATGAACTTGCCTTCCTTCGTCCATACTATTACCTACGAATAACACAAGAACGGAGAGGAAGCATCATGAACCGGAAACATCCGCATCATATGAATCAACCTGTAGCTGACTTACCTGTTCCTCTTGAGTTTGATCGAAGCTGGCTGGAACAGCTTGAATCTCGTTTGGACAAGGGCGGTCCTTGGGGGGATTACCGACTCTTTCAACTCGGTATTCAGGCTGAAGAAACGAATCTCATTCCGAACTTTGACGAAATTCAATGTCTGAAACATTTGCAAGATCTGACCCCACTTCCTCACCAAATGGATACGGCACGCAAAGTATTATTCGAAATGTCAGGCCGAGCCATTCTCGCCGACGAAGTAGGTCTGGGCAAAACGATTGAAGCCGGCCTGATTTTGAAAGAATATATGGTTCGTGGTCTTGTATCTAAAGTGTTAATTCTTGTCCCCGCTTCTCTGGTATTGCAATGGGTACGTGAACTCAATTCCAAATTTGGCATCCCAGCAGTTGCACAGAAAAAGGCTTATTCCTGGCAAAATGACGTTGTTGTTGCTTCTATGGACACTGCCAAGAGAGACCCGCACAAAGATATGTTACTAAGTATGGACTATGACATGATCATCATTGATGAAGCACATAAACTCAAAAATAAAAAAACAACCAATTATCAATTCATGCTGCAATTACGCAAAAAATACTGCCTGCTACTCACTGCTACGCCTGTGCAGAACGACATGAGCGAGCTTTTCAATCTCATTAACCTGCTGAAGCCCGGTCAGCTTGGTCGTCAAGGCGATTTTGCCGCCAACTTTGTCGTCGATAAACGTGTGCCCAAAAATCAGGAGCAGCTCAAAGATGAGCTGTCCAAAGTCATGATCCGTAACAGGCGTGGCGAAGGCCCCGTGCAATTTACAAAACGCAACGTGTCTAACGTGGATCTGCAACTTTCGCCTGAAGAGCAAGCACTCTATGACGGGGTAACCTCGTTTGTCAAAGATCAATACCAGGAAGCAGGCGGCAACCTTAGCAGCATGCTTTCGCTCGTTACGTTGCAACGGGAAGTCTGTAGCAGTCGGGACGCTGTGTTTGTAACACTCGTCAATCTGTCCAAAAAGCTACCGCTGGATTCTCCACTGCGGGATAAAATCTGGGAACTGGTGGCTCATATCAAGGCGATTAAAGAAAATACAAAAGCTGAAAAAACGATGGAACTGATTCGAGATATGAATGAAAAAGTCATTATTTTCACGGAATACCGAGCGACGCAGGAATACCTGCTGAATTATTTTCGTAACAACGGACTAACGGCTGTTCCCTATCGAGGCGGGATGAATCGAGGCAAAAAGGACTGGATGATGGATCTTTTCCGTGGCCGTGTTCAGGCGATGATTGCAACGGAAGCTGGTGGTGAAGGCATCAACCTGCAATTCTGTCACCATATGATTAACTTTGATCTACCGTGGAACCCGATGCGGGTAGAACAGCGGATTGGCCGGGTTCATCGGCTCGGTCAGCAGAATGACGTTAACATTTTCAACCTGTCTACGAAAGGTACGATTGAGGAACATATCCTGCATCTGTTGCATGAGAAAATTAATATGTTCGAGATGGTCATCGGCGGACTGGATGTTATTCTCGAACGGCTGGAGAAAAAGGAATCGATCGAAAAGAGTCTGTACAAAATTATGCTGGAATCGCAGAACGAAGAAGATATTCGCCGTAAAATGGACACCCTCGGACAGTCGCTGAACACAATTCAGCGCGAAGTTGCTGACGAGGTGCCTTTAATCACCAAACTTGATCTTCACAAAGGGGGCAACTGATATCCATGACTATGTCACCGCATGAGATCCAAGCTTACGTCCTAACCTATCTGGAAGCTTTGGATTGCCAGATCATGGAGCGGTCACCTGCTCATGTGACGGTTAAATTATCACCTGAAGCAGACAAGGCATTAACGAACCGTCCGTATTACTGGGGATTTGTGGAGCGTGTAGGGGTGGAGCCTGAGACCATGTCATTTACTTTTGTTTTTGACCCGGAAGCTTATCAGCAGATCACTGAGGCGGCGGAAGCCAAGGCCAAAGCGTCTCAGCCTGTTCAAACGCCACCTGAAGCGAAGCCTGATGCTCCGAAAGAAACGATACTCGGACGTTATTTTGGCATCACGCCTTCCATGCCGCAGCTTGGTCCCGGACGCATTCTGCGAGAAGATGTTGTGTATGGTAGCCGCAGATTACAGCAGATATTTGCCGCAGCCCGCGAAGGTGGCGCCTTCGTAAACCTGTTTGAACAAGCCGCCAAACGCCAGATCAGGGCCACATCTCCGGCTGTGTATGAACCTTGGCTAGGGGTTTGTTTTAAAGTCGAGTTTGCTTGTGACCTGAAACGGGAGGAATTACACTTCCTTGGCATTTCACTAAGATCGGGTGAAATCATCGAAAAGTTCGGAAGCAAGCTGAGCCGGCGTGATCTCAGTCCAAGACTGGCTGAAAATATGCATGCCCAGTCACCGAAAATTTCGCTCGCTGATGCAGGGGCTGCTCTCGAATCACATCTCACCGCTCACTTAAGCAGGCTCGATTATAGCTGGGCGGAAAAAGCGAAAGAACGCCTGCAACTCGAACTCGATGTGGTGGACGCCTACTATGAAGCCGTACTGCGAGAAGACATGCCTGAGGTTACTGAAGATGAAACGGTTCGTCCTGTTATTAATCGGGTTCGTGGCATATTAGAACCGGTCCCAGCTGACGTGGAAATGGCCGCCGAATCTACCATACAACAGACGCAAGATGATGTAGACCCTGAGCAAGAAAAAGCAAAACAGGCGGTCATAGATCGTGAAGCGATGAAACTGCAGTATGAGAACAGACGAACCGAGATGATCTGGCAATATGAGCCGAAGGTGAAGGTCACTGCCATAAGCAGCGGCATGTTTCACTTAAGATAAGACGAAGACACTACTTTTCCTGCAAATGCTGGCAAAAGTAGTGTTTATTCATAACCGTTGAACCGACAGGTTGCAGCACCCTTTGCACCCCCTATCCTCTACAATGAAGTCAGGAAGAAGGTGTTTACGATGAAAAAACGGCCCCGGTCAAAACGACGAAATATCGGGCATTGCCTATCGATCTTCTTGAGCATGATCATCTGCTTTGCTCTTCTCTCCATCTGGCCGACGGCTCATGCAGCGGCAACAACTAACAGGTTTGCACCCGCTTCTGTAGAGCAATTCGCGCAACTGCAAGTGAACGCACTCGGTACCTCCAATCCAGATTGGCTTGTAGCGAAACTTGAATATTATCCATTAGGTCCAGGTAACCATGGCTGGTTTGTGCATGCCAGCATTCAGGACAAGCCCGTTGGATATATGATTATTTCCACAACTCCGCAAGGGCAGCTCCTTCTCAGTGAGTATGGTCAGGGAGAACAATCCCTGTATAATAACGAACTACTAGGACAGGCTCTGGAACGACAGGGTTTGGATGTAAAAACATTACAAACCTCAGGCGGAAAGCTTACACTTCTATATGCTCCTCCTCTTTTGGCTTATTGGAAAGTGGAACGTGTAAATCATCCCGCGATGTACATCGATGCATCCAATGGAGACTTGTTGCCAGTTGATCAGTTAGAACGTGTAGAGACTGGCTCTGGAACGAAATTTTTCGAGTTAAAGGAGTTGCAACAACAGATACCCATACTTGAACCAACAAGATTGCAGACGAGTCCTGTTATTCTACAGCCTGCTTTTGACCCTTCATCTCAACTAACCTGGCTGACATCTGAACCTCTGCAACCCTCTCAAGTGAAGCAACAGCTCCAGCAGAACTATAGAGAAGCCCTTGTCTTCTCAGCAGAAGAATGGAATCTGTTCTACGGTGGTCCTTTGCCAGTAAGCGGATACCAGATATGGAGTATTGCAGGTTCAACGTTTGATCTTTACGTTGGTCTTGGTGGTTACAACTCCACACAACGCTTCATTCCCTTGAACAAGCTTTTGCATGATGGACATTTCTACAAGTTTAATTCTTAGCACATGCACTCATAATCTTTTTTATAACTGACGGATTGTAATATGAAGTGCGACACCTAC
>NZ_JACLIC010000033.1:0-132963 GCF_019748695.1 Paenibacillus cucumis (ex Kampfer et al. 2016)
TTCTGCGATATGTGCAGACTGCACACTCTCATCGGTCAAATGAATGCTGGATACCGTGCCCTCTGTCAGTTTACTGCCGTCTACACTGCCATCCGCCAATTTAGATGTAGTAACTGCACCATCTTGTAAGATGACGGAGCGGACAGACTCTTCTTCCAGATGTTCAGTTCCAATACTCCGCTCCTGAATATGGTGGGAGAAAACAGCCCCATCCTGGATATGACGAGATTGAACTGCACCTTGCTGCAGGTGTGTAGCACCCAGAGATTCCAACTGCAGATGCAAACCACTGATCAGCCCTGGCTGTAAATGTGCTTCTGTTACAGAGAGCGGAGCCAAATGTTCTGTATGCACCGCTCCGGCCATCAAATGATTGGAAGATATCGCCTGCTCGGTAATATGCTCACTGCGAATGACCTCTTCTCTCAGATGAGCGCTATGGACAGACTGAGCAGTCAAATGATCTGATTTTATACTGCCTTCAGCGAGATGCATGGAATCAACGGATGCTCGTTGCAGATGTTCGCTTCCCACTGCCCCGTACTGTAATTCCTCGCCAGATACCGAGTCGGTGGCCAGATGTTCTGTTGTCACTGTTCTTTGACGAAGCTTGCTACCGGGGATGCTGCCGTTTGCAAATAATTCTGGCGTACGCACCTCATCGGACAGATGCTCCAGCGAGATCGTATGCTGCTTCAGGTGATATCCACGAATCGTTTCAGCAGGGATATGTTTGGCAACGATGCTTTCAGCCATAATCTTGGCGGAAGTGATACTGCCGTCAGCCAGTTTGGCCGAGGTGACCGATAGATCAGCCAGCTTATCTGTAGAGACACTTTCCGGTGAGAGTTTAGGTGATGTCACAGCATGATCTGTAAGATGTGGTGGAAAGATGGAACCGCCTGCCATCTGTGCTGAAGTCACGCTGCCCGGAGCTATTTTGTCCGTCGTAATTGCCGCACGTGATATGGCATCGGTCTGAACGCTGCCCGGCTGCAGGTGAGGGGCACCTACGGCATGCTCTGTCAGGTGCTCGGCTCTCACTGCATACGGCCTCAGTGCTTCGGAATCCACACTGCCGGGAGCCAGATGAGCCGTTGATACGGCTGCTTTGGCCAAGTGGGACGAATTGACCGTACCTGAGGCTATAGCTTTGCTTGTAACCGCACTTGGAGCGAGTTTATCAGCCGTGACACTCTCTGATGCCAGCTTTGCGGTTGTGACTGCTTCATCCTGCAATTGGAATGATCCTACAGAAGATTCTGCCAGATGTTTTTCCAGCACAACACCTGAAGCCAGTGCATCCGCAGACACACTTCCCTCGGATAGATGTGTCGTCTCGATGCTTCCACTCGCCAAATGTATGGAATGAATGGCACCATTATCAACATGAACCGGTGTAATGCCTCGATTGGCAATATGTTCCCCGCGAATCGAGCCTTTAGCCAGATGTTTCCCGAGCACAGCTTCATCGGATATTTTGGAAGCGACAACGCTTTGATCTGCCAGTTTCGAAGCCGTCACTGCCTGCTCCAGCAATTTCGCTGTTCCCACCGATTGATCTGCCAGCTTGCTGCTAATGATCGCTCCATCGACCAGATGCTCACTACCGATTTCGGCATTGCCGATCTGTTCGCTCCCTACAGCAGCAGCTCGAATCTGTACTGATCCGATCGAACCATCCACCAGATGTCGTCCATTCAAGGCATGTTCGGCAATATGCCGTGTATGAATCGAGCCATCCTCAATCTGTTCGCTGCCGATGCTGCTTGCCAGCAATTGATTACGTCCAACAGAACCTTCAGCCAAATGAGACTGTTTCACCGAACCGGCCTGAATGTGGCGTGTATCAATAGATTGCTCTTCAATTTTGCTACCTGTCACCGCTCCATCACGAATCTTGGCACTGGTGACCGCATCATCCGCCAGTTTCGAGGTATGGACAGCCCCACCAGCTAAATGACGGGTCTCGATCCCGCTAATCGCGATTTTTTCACCAGTAACAGCTTGATTCTGGATTAATTCCTCTGTGACGAGCAGGCGACTCAGATGCCTTGTGCCGATGGAGCCATCCGCTATTTTGGCTGCATCAATGACCTGATTGCCCAGCTTCTGTGAGGTAATGCTCCCATCCCGGATTTTGTCTCCAGCGATGGATGCATTTCTGATTTTGTGACCTGATACAGAGCCATCAATTAGATGTTCCTCCGCAATCGAAGCCTCAGCCAGCTTAGCAGAAACAATCGCACCATCCGCAATATGAATACTTGTTACTGCATAATCCTGAAGCGCCTCGCTTCCTACAGCTCCTGATTTCAGCTTGGAGGCGTCCACCGAAAAAGGAGCCAGCTTACTTTCCGTGACGGCAAACTCACTGAGGTCATCTGTATAAATATACTGTCCTTCATAGCCTGGCATCTGGTTCTGGTTTAATTGTTCAAGACGCTGCTTGCCTGTTGAACGGCTTGGGTTATCCTGTTCTTTCAATGGAAGGTGCGCAATGCTTCTGATCTGAAGTTCCTTTTCTGCGCTTTCCTTTTCCACATTATTTTTTTCTGCATTTAATGGGGCAATTTGTTGCGGCTGCCGGGGCTGTTGCTCCTGCACTATGTCTTGCGCTTCCACCACAACTTCAGATTTATTGACCGATGCATCTGGCGTCGTCTGATCAGATGTCGTTACGGTATCAGCAATAACTTCCTTGGAGGCAACTCTATCCGAAGTCGAAACCTCCTCTTTTTTCACTGTTTTTTCCGGCTTGCTGAATTCCAGTCGCCGATCCATCAGATCCAGCTCCCTGAATTTGGGACTGATATGACGCAGTTTAGGCGTCACAACCTTTTTTTTGCCTTTTTTACTCATGAGGCCAGCTCCTTCCCCTAACGTTCATCTCCGGCATCATATGCTTTGAGCTGGGCATCTGCCACTTTTCTGGCCCTACTTTTGCACATCCGTGATCAGATTCCTGTCTACTCAGGTTAACGTTACATCTACCCTGGCGTAATTAGGCTGTACGAAGTGAAGAGAGAAGGCGGCTGTCCACGCCCCGCATCCGCTCGTTTCATAAGATAAGATGTCTGGACATCAACGGATGTATAAAAGTGCCTCTGCACACCGGTCTGCGTTATCGCGATGTTAAAACCATGCATTGACAGGCCGGCATACTGAAAAAATTCATGGTTGCGCGATAACAATGAAGGAGGAACGGTCATGCTCCAAGAAACGATCGGCATTATGTTCGATTCACGCATGTACCGGGGGATACCGGCCGGAAGGACCGGTCAGGAATCACTCGCCAATTATGAACAGGCTGCAGCCTGTTACGGATTAACGCCTTGCTTTTTAAGGCTGGAGGATATCGATCTGGATCGTAAAACATGTCTGGCTTATGTGAAAAAAGAAGGTCGTTACGTCCGTGAGCGTATACCGTTTCCTTCCGTAATCCATAACCGTGCGCTCCAGCTTCGCCGTGCGGAACAGCGACTGATTACACGTTTGCTCCTGCAAGGCATCCAGGTGTATAACGTGCGTAATCGTTATCGGAAGGACCATGTGCATGATATGCTGCGGCAAGACTTTTTTTTAAAAGATCATCTGCCACACGCAGTCAAAGCAACGCCCGAATCGCTCACTTACATGATGGAACATCATAAGGATCTCGTCATTAAACCGTGTAGCGGCAGCATTGGTCATGGCATTATGCGTCTCTTCCAGCAGGAGGGACATTGGAGACTAACCTGTGAAACGAGGGCATCGCGTAAAGGCTGGGCCACCTTCAAGCTGAACCGGGGACAGTTGCCTTCCGCTACACTAAGGCGGATATTCCGTCATGCTTATCTGATTGAAGAACGGATTCCGCTTATCCGGTATGAGGGAAGGCCCGTTGATCTGAGAGTATCCGTGCAACGCGGGGGAGATGGGGTATGGAGTGTCACTGGCATGTTTGCCAAGGCAGCTCCGGCGCATACGTTTGTCACCAACATTGCGCAAGGCGGCAAAGTCATGACTGTGGCTGGAGCACTTGGTCTGGCTGAACCGAGTACGGAGCTATTCCAGCTGCAAGCCCGAATAACTATAGTCGCCCTTCGTATTGCTCACACGCTGGCTTCCAACTTGCCTCATCTGGCTGATCTGGGCCTCGACCTCGGCGTAACCCAAAATGGAGGCATTTACTTTATTGAATGCAATGGCAGGGATCAGCGATATGGGTTTCGTAAGGCTGGCATGCAGGAACATTGGCAGATGACATATAACAAACCAATGGCGTACGGACGTCTGCTCGTCAATCACAACTCCAGCATTCCAAGACAGCCACAAACCTATGATCGTGGATTGTATTGATTTCATTCGTGATTTGTGTCAATATTATGCAGAATGGCCGCTTTTGCGGCCTTGAAGTTTGTATTAACCCTAAGGGGGATATTCATGGCAAAAACGCTGTTGCGATTAATGACTGAGCTTTCTTCGCGCAAATGGATCTCCCGGACCGTGGGAGCTTTCTCCAAAAGCCGGGGAAGCAAAGCATTTATCCCTTATTTTGTCCGGACCTACAACATCCCTGTACAGGAAGCCGAGAAGGATTGGAAAGAATATCGTTCCCTGAATGATTTCTTCACTCGCAAATTAAAACCCGGGATGCGCCCGCTAGACCTTTCGGAACATGCATTGATCAGCCCTGTCGACGCTAAAATTACGGCAGCAGGCCCGATTTCTGCAGGAACCATTCTGAATGTAAAGGGACAAGATTATACACTTGCTGAATTGTTAAACCACTCTCCACATCTGGAGAAGTACAAGCATGGTTATGTATTTGTGCTCTATCTCAGTCCGCGCGACTACCACCGCATTCATGCACCTGTCAGCGGTCGTAAGATGGAGAGCGAACATATCAAAGGCAAAGTTTATCCTGTGAATGATTTCGGACTCACCCATATGAAATCCGTGCTCAGCCGCAATGAACGGCTTATTACGTATATTCAGCATGATTATGGTGAAGTAGCTGTCGTCAAAGTGGGTGCAATGAATGTCAGCAGTATTCAATATGCCGATATTGACACCCAGACTTGGGCTCAGGGAGATGATCTGGCCTATTTCGAGTTCGGTTCTACCGTTGTACTGCTTATGCAGACCGATACCTTCGAACCGCTCCCTGATTTGAAACCTGGAGATTCCGTTAAAATGGGAGCTTTACTTGGTCGTCTGAAACCCAAACAACCCTAATTTCATACGTAAATAAAGAGGATGGCTCAGCACCTGCAATCAGGTGTTATGCCATCCTCTTTATTCTCTATCCTTCATTTGCCTATAATTCATGATATGAAATGTTACCATTCTAAATTGCCTAACTAAATATCATTTCATGTATACATGCATGGCGCTGCCTCTCTCCGGTTGGAACGCCAGTTCATTATAAGGTGTAGCCATCTCTCCAAACGTTAAAACCATACGTCCTGCAGTTCTTCAACGGGTTTCAGCCGGCGCAGGCGTTTCCGAAAAATACTGCATCCCTTAATGGAATTTCTACGGCTACGAACCCGTCTTTTTCCGTTCATCATCACGTGTTCCTCCTTGTAAGGTCATCTGGAATGCTAGTTACTTACCCTAGCCATCCAGCATTGAAACGTTGTGATGTTTGCATACGAGACGCTGACATGGTTTTAACGAATCTCTGACGGGCTTTTGCCCGTATATTGCTTGAACTGACGACTGAAGAAAAAGATATCCCGATAACCCAGTGCATCCGCAACTTCGGTCACGTTCATACCGGTATGCACCAGAAGATGTTCTGCCCGTTCAATACGCATACGAATAATATAGGACTGTACCGATGATCCGACAAGTTCCTTGAACTTGATTGAGAAATAACGCGGCGACAGACCGGCTCGCGCGGCCAGATCCTCTACACGATGTGTAATTCCGGGATGCTGGCGAACATAATTCGCTACCTCCTGAATCACATCGGACAACTGATTACTTACCTTTTTCTCCACAGGTTCTTCCGTATCCGCACGCAGTAAATGGATCATCAACTGCTTCAGAATCAGCCTGCTCTCTTCATCACGTCCATACACATCGGACAAAAACAGCCTTACGTAACGTGCAAGTAAATGCTCAAACTCCACAGTCTCCTGCACTTCACGGTAAGACTGAGGCACATCCACAACAGGCTCGTCCACATCGAAATGAATATATGTAAGCACCAGTGGTTTCTGCCTGTTATGCGTTGCGCTTGTATGGTCTCCCGGACGAAACAGGAAACAGCTTCCTTTGCCAACCTCGTAAGGCTGATCATTCAAAATAACCGTGCCTTCACCGCTCCACACGTAAAATAAATCATAATTTTGCATCGGTTTTTCTCGCTTCTGCCACTTCCAGCCCGGTTCACAGACTATTTTGGCGACAGCGGGCAAAATTACAAATGATGACGGCGATGCCTGCAGCATGTCGCCACTCCCCCTTGACAGTTAATCTCTTTAAACACTTATCCCATTATACAGCGGAATTCACTGAAACGAAAATGTACACTTCTCCCACGCGGCTTGCATCCGCCGTATCCCTTCGCGAATCTCCGCTTTTTCCAGATGAGCAAACCCGAAACATATTGCAGCATGCCCCGGAGTTAAGCGGTACTGCTCCACATCCCGGAACAAAACGCCCTCTTTATGAACCTCTCTGGTAAACCGTTCATAACTTGCTTTGTCCCCGTTCCAGATCGCATAAATGGTCAAACCGGCATCACCTGGTTGCATGGTGAAGGCTTGTGGCAACCACCGATTCATTTCCTCCACAAAAAAGTCATGCCGATCTCCATATAGCCGGGTTAATCGACGTAAATGCCGCATATATCCACCTCGTGTCATAAATCTGGCTAGTGCACGCTGTTCCAGCAGCGCGGGTGACACCGGTTCATACAGAGCTTTGGCAGCCAGAAGTGGCTCGACCAGACTGCTTGGCAATACCGCATAACCGAGCCGGAACGAAGCAGGCATCGTTTGGGAGAAGGAACCGATGTATATCACGCGTTGCTCACGATCAAGCACCTTAAGTGGTTCAATCGGTCGTCCGCCCCAGCGGAATTCACTGTCATAATCATCTTCAACAATAACGGCGTTTTGTTTTGATGCCCAGTTCAGTAAGGCTCGCCTTCGTTCCAGCCCTAGTACCGCTCCGGTCGGGAACTGGCGAGTCGGAGTGACAAATAACGTTTGTGCCTGCCAATCTTGCGGGATAATACCTCCTTCATCAACCTCAGCTGGTATCACCTCACCACCGCAGGATCTGACCGCATGCAGAACGCCTTGATAACCCGGACTTTCCAGCACCACCGGGCTTCCCTCGTGAATGAGTAATTGGGACAACAGCGTAATGCCTTGTATCGATCCACTGAACAGTACGATCTGGGAGGCATCCGTTTGAATACCACGTGTCCAGCGAAGATGTGCGGCAATCGCTTCTCGTAGCTCTGGATCACCCGCTGCACCACCTACATCTCGCCAGCCACTGCGATGAACCGCAGCGAGCGCACTTTTCCACTCGGCTTTTGGAAAATGTTCTGGAAGCAATCGCTGCATCCGAAAATTGATGACGGATTCCTGTTCCAGTTGAATCTCTTCACGTGAACGTTTGTGTTCTGCGGTTAATTCGCGAAGACGCTCTCCCCATGGAGATAAAGACAACACCGCTTCGCTATGATCGTTGTGATGCACGGACAAGGATTCCGTAACATAGGTTCCTTTTCCCGGATAAGCATGGACATATCCATCCGCAAGCAACATATCGTATACCTGGGCTACCGACCCGCGTGACATGTCGTACTGTTTCGCCAGTAAACGCGTAGAAGGCAACCGTGCTCCTGCTTCCAGTGTACCTGAATGGATCGCATCCCGCAGTGCGTGATATAACGCTTGATATTTATATCGATATTGGAGTTCGTATGAATCAAGTGGCAGCCATAATTCCATGTGGTTCTCCCCCTTAACATGTCTTCTTGATCTTTACTTCTATGTTCACTTCTATCTTTTCCTAGTCTTACTTCCTGCTTAAGATCATCTTCCATCCCAATTGGCCTATAAAAATCAATGTAAATTGGATCTATTTTACTGTCAATATTCGTTTTATGGTTATCTTCATGAAAAACAATACTGCAATCCTATTTCTGACATGTTCTAATACTTACTAAAATAATGGGGGAAATCACATGAGACGCAAAGAATTTTCGGTAGAAGAGGAACAGGAAATCATTACATTTTTGGACCAGTGCTCTTTTGGGTTTCTGGGTACCGTCAGCCCGGATGGAGAACCGAGAGTTACACCGCTGAATTTTGTATATATGGATGGTTGCTTTTATTTTCATGGAAGTTTAGCCGGGGAAAAAATGAAACAGATCAAACAGCACTCGTCCGTCAGCTTTACCGTGGCGGAGGAATTCTCGCTGATTCCTTCTTTTTTCAGTGATCCTGAACTGGCTTGTCCTGCAACCTCGTTTTTCAAAAGTGTCATGGCCTCCGGTCTGGCAGAGCGTGTAGAAGATCTTGATATTAAAGGCAAGGTACTGCAGCGGTTTATGGAGAAACTCCAGCCGCAAGGCGGTTATGTACCGATTGATGCACAAGACTCCCGCTACACCGGGCGACTCAAAGCTGTTGCTGTAGTTCGAATCGTACCGGATCGACTCAGCGCCAAGTTTAAATTCGGGCAGAATCTGACGCCTGAACGATTTGATCATATCAGCGGTGAATTGCATAAACGAAACGAAGGCCGGGATCATGAAACGGCTGAAATGATGCGAAAATATTGTCCGTACCATCAGGAGTAACACGCCAGATCCAGCCTTAAATTTATGCTAATATTGCATTCTGACCCCGCGCAACAACGCGGTGAAGTGATATAACTGTCATATTGCGTAATTTCCGTGACGGGGCCATGTCAAGGTGTTATAATGTTAGGCAGTGAATCACAAAGACTTGGAAGGATGAAAAAAATGAATCCACTGGCTGAACAGTTGAACGAAAGTATTCAGGCCGGCAGCAGTCACGTCTACTCCATGCTGTCACAACTCGGCAAAGAAATTTATTTTCCAAAAGAAGGTATCTTAAGTCAATCTGCGGAAGCAGCAAGCTTGGCCAAGACCTATAATGCAACGATCGGTATCGCTCTGGAGGGTGGAGTGCCTATGCATCTTCCGGTGATTCAGGAAAAGTTGTCCGCATTCCAGCCGAAGGATCTGTATCCTTACGCACCGCCTGCAGGCAAACCTGAATTAAGAACCGTTTGGAGAGAAAAGATGCTGAGAGAAACCCCTTCACTGGAAGGCAAATCTTTCGGAAACCCGATTGTAACGAACGCACTGACTCATGGACTCAGCATCGTAGCCGACCTGTTCACTGAAGAAGGGGACGCTGTTATATATCCGGATAAAAACTGGGAGAATTACGAGCTGACTTTCGGAATTCGTCGACACGGCCAGTTGATTCATTATCCATTGTTTGATGATCAATTGAACTTTAACAGCAACGGACTGCTTCAGGCGTTGCTTGCACAGAAGGACAAAGGAAAAGCCATTGTTCTACTGAACTTCCCGAACAATCCGACAGGTTACACGCCAGGCGGCGCAGAAGCAGATGCCATCGTAGATGCCATTCGTCAAGCTGCAGAAGCCGGTGTAAATGTTGTTGTGGTTACAGATGATGCATACTTCGGTCTGTTTTTTGAAGATTCCATTCATGAGTCTCTTTTTGGTAAACTGGCCAATATTCATCCACGTGTATTAACGGTGAAGATCGACGGAGCAACGAAAGAAGAATTCGTATGGGGCTTCCGTGTAGGATTCATTACATTTGCTCATGAAGATGCTGCTGTTTTGCATGCATTGGAGCAAAAAACACTTGGCATCATCCGTGCAACGATTTCCAGCGGGCCACATCCCTCACAGACTTTTGTTCTGGATGCGCTGAAAGCACCGGAGTTTGAAGCACAGAAACAAGAAAAGTTCGAGATTATGAAAGGCCGCGCCAACAAAGTTAAAGCAATCCTGGACAGCGGTAAGTATGGAGACGTATGGGATTATTATCCATTCAACTCCGGTTACTTCATGTGTCTGAAGCTGAAACAAGTCGGTGCTGAAGCACTCCGTAGCCATCTGTTGCACCAATATGGTGTAGGCACGATTGCACTCGGTGAATCCGATCTGCGGATTGCCTTCTCTTGTATCGAGGAAGCAGGTCTGCAAGAACTGTTCGATACGATCTACCGCGGCGTGCAGGATCTACAGACGACTTAGCATATAAGTAAATATAACCTTCTAACTTTAGACGGTTTCAAAAATAGAATCCTTTGCGGCACATTGCGAAAGCTAATGTCATCGCGAAGGGTTCTTTTGTTTTCTGGACAGAAGCCCAAAACACATATACACGGGCAGAGGCCCAATCAGCCTAACGCTATGGCACATAATATACGATGTACGCAAGGGCGTGCCAAACCATCACTCGAAAGGGGTATGACCCATGTCCCAAGTTGAAGATACAAGAGGCGGATACGGATACTGTGGCGTTGGAGGATTCACAAACATTGGTGCCATTCTCGTACTGTTCATCCTGCTCGTCATCATCACAAAATCCTTCCTGTACTAATACGCCTTCGCTATGTATACGCGCAAGACATCATGAGTTTACATCACACATCAAAAAGAAGGGTATTTCGGGATACAGCCCGAAATACCCTTCTTTTCTTACTCCTTCGCATAATTCACTTGTGTTGGATAAATCAAATAGCTCAACGAAGGTTTAAGCTAACTTGGTTCTTCTACTCGTCCTCTTCCTCTTTGAGCCATTTGCTACCCTGCGAACGACGCATCAGCACGATGACAAGTACACCAAGTATGAGTGCAATGCCTGTGATACTCAGTCCTTCCATTCCTGCTGCCAGCATCGGCAACCACATGAGCAATGCGGCTATGGCATGCAGTTGGAAGATGAAACCGAGCACCTGTGAACGGCGGCTCTCTCCTGAGATCGGATAAATCATGATCCAGAAGGATTCACCGTGACTGCGGCGCAGTACCCCCAGTTGAATGCCTGTAAGTAGCAGGAAGAACAGATATACCCCGATTCCGAAGTAACTGCCTGCCGTCCACCAGGAAAGCAACATACCCAGGATGATCAGACGCAGAACAATGGTGAATACTTCCGTTCGAATAAATGTTTTGGTCATGAGATATCGATAAGCCTGTCCCGCATTCCATGGAAGACCATTGCCCCATTTACTGAGCCATCGGCGAGAGTTCACCTTTTGCCCGGACGATGGCACATCGACAAACCAGCCTAATGTACGCATCACTCTGCCTGCTTGTGTCTGCTCCACCTGAATCAGACGTTCCCAAGCGACTCGGTGTTTGACAGGTACACGCAGTGCAACGATATAAACAGCGGCCAGTAGTAACAGAAACCAAAGGCTGCGTAGCGGCGGTTGCCATAACCAGGCTGCAACGGCAAGGATAGCTATGGCCCAGCGGAGTATCCGATATCCTTTGGACGCCCCAGCTTGAACCATCCTCAGTTCTTGCCATGCACCGTAACTGGACAACACTTTCCATAACACGAGAAACAACATGGACCAGCCCAGTGGTTTGGCATCTACATCTGACCTTACATAGAGTGGCCACAAGGTAAGAAATACAAAAAGTAACAACAGCATTTTATAAATTACGCCACGCACAAAGCTGTTTTTCAAATAATCCTGCATCCGGTACTCCTGCGGCCGCAAGAAGACAATATCTGCCGGAAGCAGATATGTACGATAACTGCTAAACAGTGCAAGCGGAGCCAGCAACAATAAAGCAATCCAGCGAATCGGAAATCCCGCAGGAATATTCTGTACAAAGGATGTATACCAAGCGGAGAAAGCGATGACGAGAAACAGAAATACCATCGCTACACCGCTCTGGATGACATAGCCCACATAAGGTAAAATTCCATTCCAAAAACCTGTCCGACGTTGCTTCCATAACAGCTTGAGATCCATACTAATCCCTGCCTTGCACGAGGGAATAGAACATGTGCTCCAGCGGTGTGTCAGGCTCTCCGAACTCCGTACGCAATTCGTTCAGTGTTCCTTGAGCAATGACATGTCCACGATGCAATACAATGAAGCGATCACAATAATTTTCAATCGTGGACAAAATGTGTGAACTCAGCAGAATAGAAGACCCGGCTGCTTTCATCTCCAGCATAAAATCAAGCAGTGAACGAATCCCCAGCGGGTCGAGCCCCAGAAACGGTTCATCAATAATGTAGAGTGGCGGTCCTGCCACAAAAGCACACATAATCATGACCTTTTGGCGCATCCCTTTGGACAGATGTGTGGATAGACTTGTGCTTTTCTCATTCATGCGGAACAAGTTCAGCAGTTTCTCTGTCCGTTGTTTGAAATCCGCCTCGGACACATTGTACGCCCTCGCCGTAAATTCCAGATGCTCCATGACGGTCATTTCATCATACAATTCGGGAGATTCCGGTACAAAGGCCATCGCAGATTGGTAGATCTGTGCATCCTCATCCCGTTTTTTGCCCATTACCCGAACTTCTCCCTGTTGCGGAGTCATCAGACCGAGAATATGTTTCATCGTTGTACTCTTGCCAGCACCGTTTAATCCAATCAATCCGACCATTTCTCCGCGGCCTACTTCCAGATTCACGTCATGAAGCACTGGCCGTTTGGCACTGTAACCACCACTAAGCCCGCTGATTTGCAGCACAGGCGATTGAACATTTTCCATCTATCCCTGCACCCCTTTCATCCGATTATTCCTCAGAGCGCGGCGCTCTGTCTTTGCTCCACTTGGGTGCTCCCTTGTTTTTGCGGTTCTGGTCGCTATCTGTGCGGCCTCCATTAGCACTAGGCTTGCCGCTTGCGGGACGCTGACCCGAATTCGAAATGGTTGCTCTCGTCCCTGGCTTCCGGTTCCCCTGAGCTGGCTTACGATCACGGGACTGTCCTGGTTTCCGCGAGAACGAATGTCCTTCAGGACGCGTATCTGGCCGCGGATCAGCCACCAACACTTTACCGCCGAACAACGTACGCTCCTGCAATTCAATGCCGAGTTCACGAGCGAATTTACGCATGATGAAAATTTGCGTTTCATCGACGATGGACAATACAATTCCTGAACGTCCCATTCGGCCTGTCCGGCCTGCACGATGAACATAGTGCTCTGAGTCAAAAGCAGGGTCATAGTTGATGACCATTGGCAAACCTTCAATGTCCAGTCCTCTTGCCGCCACCTCGGAGGCGATCAGCAATTGAATTTTGCCGTTACGGAAGGCGGCGAGTACGTTGCTGCGAGTCACTTTGTCGGCATCTCCGTACAGCGCAGCTGCGGACAACCCGAGGTGATTCATTTTTGCCTCAACCTCACCGATGTCCTCCGTTGCATTCACAAAGACGATAGCGCGATCCGGGTTATACTGTCTAACAAGACGACGCAACATATCGATCTTGTTGCGGCTCTCTTCCACAAAATAATAATGTTCAAGTCCGGCAGCCGTCGCACGATCCGGTTCAATACCGATATGAACAGGCTCTTTCATCTCGCGCTTAGCAAGTGTAGCCGTATGTTCGTCAATTGTAGCTGACAGGAAGATTAATTGACGGTCGCGCAGCGCGCTTTTCAGCACAAATTCCACGTCACTTACACCGCCGAGCTGGAACACCTGATCCGCTTCATCGATAACAATCGTCGATACATTGTGCATTTTTAGCTTTTTAAGTGTGATCAGTTCCTTCAACCGTCCAGGTGTACCAACAACCAATTCTGGATGTTCACGCAATTTCTCAATCTGACGTTTCACGGCAGCGCCGCCAATCAGACCTTGCACACCGATGCCACGACCCGTACCGTAACGCTGAGCCTCACGTACGATTTGCATTGCAAGTTCCTGCGTTGGTGCAATAATCAGTTTTTGGGTTCCTTTAATATCACTTTTAATGGATTGTAGTAGTGGTAGCAGGTATGCCAGCGTTTTGCCTGTTCCCGTCTGCGACTTGGATACGACATCCTTGCCTTCCAATATAACTGGAATGGTCTGTGCCTGTACCGGGGAAGGTTCGTTAATGCCGTGCTCAGCTAGCAATGCTCCCAGATCCTCTGCTACGCCAATTGATGCAAAAGTTTGATTCGTCATGTATTCCATCCTTTAAATTTATTCGTAAAAAACAAAGCCTGTCATCACATTACCTTTCATTATATGCGAAAAAAGCCCGCTTACCAAATCTTATTGCCGAAATGTTCAAGTCTGCGCAAAAAAAAGAAAAGCCCCTCGGCGGAGCCCTTCTTCATCCGATATATAGTGCACTCGTTACATTCTACTTCTGATTCATTACACCGTGTGACAAGCGGTCGGCCAGTCTAGGAAACAACTGATACAACCAAATGCCAGCTGATGCCAGCCGTGGCAGATTCACTTCTTCCTTACGTTTCTTCATGGCGCGAATCATGTGACCTGCTACATTCTGTGGTGTCAGCATCAGCCAGCGCACATTGTTTACGTAATTCCCTGAAGGATCGGCACGATCAAAAAACGGTGTATCAATGGGACCTGGATTAATCGTCGTCACAGTGATGCCCGTCTTGCGCAGTTCCTGACGTAAGGCATTACTGAATCCAAGTACAGCATGCTTTGTAGCTGTATAAGAGGCTGATTTGGCAGTACCAATTTTGCCAGCCATCGAAGCAACGTTTACAATCTGACCTTTGCCCCGTTCCAACATATGTGGAAGCACTGCTTTGGTACAGCGGACAATGCCCATATAATTCACGTCCATCATCTCATCGAATTCTTGTACAGACATGTCTGTCATGGCAGCAAATTTTCCGTATCCGGCGTTATTCAGCAAAATATCGATTCGTCCGTATTTATGTAACATCGCATCTACAGCCGTCTGAACCTGCTCACTGTCTGTAACATCCAGCGTAAGCAGTTCATGCCGCCCCTGTAGTGAAGCACCAATCTGATCCAGCTTGTCCCGCGAACGGGCAGCCAAAATCGGGATGGCTCCTTCCTCGATCAGCATTTGCGCGCAGAGCGCACCGATTCCACTCGATGCTCCTGTTATAAAAACAACCTGATCTTTCAGCATGGTTGATGTCCTCCCGTAATAAAACACATTGGGCCTCATGAAGGCCTATGCTTCTATTTTACGAGATCATCACCTGAATATCCATCTGTCCAATCCCATCCATCAACAAAGGAATACTAAGCGCCTTCGTTGCAGTAAATGTGGCTAAAATTTCAGATTGCATAACCTGAGGAGGCGTAATATCCACGACAACGCCTTGGTTGGACAGGATTGTACTTGCATTACCACTGATCATGTTACCGAGCTCCGAGATCGCACTTTTACTCATATCGTCCATCTCGGTGATGACAAAACCACCCATCATAGCTGAAACAATTTTCAAAGCCACCGTTTCTTGTATACCAAAAACAATATTTCCGCTCAACTGCCCCGTCATTCCAATCACGATCCAGACATGGTCAGCAATGTACTCTACATTCTTGACGCCAAGATTCCCGGTGGAAGGCGAAACCTGGATGAGCTGTTCAAAAACGTTGCGTGCAGATTCCAGGAATGGGTTAATTACTTCCGCTTTCACTGTATATGTCCTCCTCACACTGGGTTATTGGTCACACACCAAAAGTCCCATATTCATTAAATTTATTATACTTTATCACGTACGAGAATTCATTAAGAATTCAGGAAACCTTGTGTACTATAATTTATCGTCATTAGAATAGCAAATGTTTATAGCTGTTTTTGTCGCTTTACACTTTTGGAAGGAAATATTATTCCCTCATTGACTCTGTAAAAAGACACTAGGACTTTTATACCGGTTATGTATATAGTTAAAATTTTAAATTTTGGCTTGCTTCACATTTATTCCATATATTTAGTCCATTAGTCTACTTTCAAATAGGCATCTGCCCTTCATTGCTCTGATCTCCGTAATCCCCTATAATTTAAGATAAAAGAAACATAACCCGTCACGGAATTCACTGCATGACACATGACATACAGAGGATATTTTGTTGCAAGGAGGCCGTATATGAACATCAGCCAACTCGAAACGCTGATTACTATTTCCAAAACGATGAGTTTCCGTAAAGCGGGAGAACTTCTTAACTTGACACAGCCGGCTGTCTCCGCTCAGATCAAAAGTCTGGAAGATGAATTCAACACCGTGCTTGTCGATCGGAACCAGCCAGTAACCCTCACAGATCGCGGACAGGTTTTTCTGGAACATGCTGAACGGATGCTCGATATTGTAGACGAGTTGAAACAAAAGCTGTCCGATCTTGATGAAACACCACAAGGACGTATTGTACTCGGAACAACAACGTCCATTGCGATTCAAATATTGCCCAGGGTGCTCTCTTACTTTCAGGATCAATTTCCACTCATTAAAACAAGCATACAATCTCTGCCTTCCGCGCAGATTTATACACAGGTCGAGAATGGTCTGGTGGACATCGGAATTGGATATCTGACAGAACGGAACCCTAACCTTAGTACATCCGTGCTATACTACGATACATTTGAACTTGTTGTATCCCCTTCCCACCCGCTGGCGAAGAAAAAACATGCCGCGGTTGATGTACTGCGGAGCACACCTCTGATTCTCCTGTCCCCGGATACGGTTGGGCGTCGGTTTACGGAAGCCGTTTTCAAAAAATATAACATCGAACCCAATGTTGTCATGGAGTTGTCGAGTAGTGAAGAAGTGAAACGAATGGTGGAGATTGATCTCGGTGCAGCCATTATCTCCAAACAATCCGTTGCACAGGAGCTGCGGCAAGGTACGCTCCGAATGATTCCTTTAAGTGAGCTTGAGGTCAGCCATCCTGTAGGTGTCATCTATAAATCCAGTCGTTATCTGAATTCGGCGATGCATCAGTTTCTGAGTGATCTCAAAGGCATGCCGGAGACTCAATTTATTAGCTCGGAATAAAAACATAGGCAAAGAAAGGGTAGGGATTCCATATGAAATTTGATCTTCATACACACCATTTCCGCTGCGGTCATGCGGACGGCAACATCAGAGATTACATTGAAGCAGGCATTGAGGCAGGACTTCAGGCTATTGGAATCTCGGATCACACCCCTTACTTTGGCAGTGAACTGGAGCAGGCGCATCCACGAATTGCGATGGGTAAATCCGAATTACAACATTATGTAGCTGAAGTGCTCGCGTTAAAAGAAGAATATGCCGGAAAAATTGACGTTTTGCTTGGAATCGAATCCGACTACTTTCCAACACATGCTGAATTGTACCGGACAACGCTGGGACAGTACCCGTTCGACTATATTATCGGTTCCGTGCATCACACGGAGGATATCAGTATTTTCAACAAAACTCGCTGGAACGGACTAAGCAATGCTCGCAAAATTGAAGTGAAAGAAGGCTACTATGCTTTAATCGCAGAATCGGCCCGTAGCGGCATGTTCCAGATTCTTGGGCATATCGATGCGATGAAAGGCAATTATCCACCGTTCTCCGAAATTATTGCAGACCATGCGATTGACGAAGCTCTCCAGGTGATAGCCGGTGCCAACGTTGCGATTGAGATCAACACCTCGGGCAAAACCAAGCTTAGTGGCGGTTGGTACCCTTCCGATGCTATTCTGGAACGTGCCAATCATTACGGTGTAAAAGTGACATTTGGTTCAGACGCTCATATCCCGGGCCGGGTAGCAGACGAGCTTGACCTTGTGCGCACACGTCTGCGGGAGATCGGTTTCACCGATTGGGTGTATTTCAAACAAAAGCAAATGCAAGTTGTTCCTCTATAAAAGATGGCGAAACACAAAGATCCCCACGCAGCAAGAATACGCGTGAGGATCTTTTCTTTTCTTGTTTTATCTAATAATCTGTCCATTCATTCTGAACAAAAAAAAATGAACCCGCTCATCGCGGGTTCCAACAGCATTATCTATTATCAAAAAGGGGGTCATGAGATAAGTTTACCCCTTGTCTGTTAGAGTTCAATTGCAACTATATTTCAATTGTGTAACAAATGATTGAAGTTCGTTTCAGTTACCTTATCCTCTATTACGTTATGATATTCCCGGCTTGTTCGATGCCAACTTATGAAGCTGTTCGAGGTACAGATCATGCTGGAACTGTTCCCGGTACATACCATACACCTTAACATCCATTGAACTTTCGAATGCGTTGTCTTCTCCATCGTTCAGTCCATATGACGGAAGAATCCGCTCATAAGTCATGCCCATCTTAAGCAGTACCCGTTCAGAAGAAGCGTTGGCCTCATAACAGCGTGCTTCAACTCTCCACAGATGAAGCTCATCAAATCCGAATGTCAGCAGGCGATGCACCGCTTCTGTTGCCACGCCTTTCCCCCAGCACGTCTTGTCCACGATGTAACCGATCTGTGCAGTCCCTTTTTGATCATTCCAATGCTGAAAAGAGGTAATACCGATCACTTGCTCTCTGCCTTTCCAACAGATGCCATAATGCAGTGAATCCAGCTTGGCACTGCTGCTCCGAATCTGGTTTAACAATTTTCTCGCCCGAATGGGTGGAGGCTGGCTCCCACGATTGACGTACCGAATCACTTGAGGATCAGATAAGAGTTCCGATAAAGTGATGTAATCACTTTGACGTAATGACCGAAGTACAAGACGCTCTGTCCATAAGGCTGGTAGCCCTTGGATTAGCATATTTCGATTAAGCATGACAATCACTCCTTTGCCTAACGGGCTTTAGTCCGGTAAGACAAGCAAGCTCTAAGGATGATCCGGCATGATACTACTGATTGAATGACATAAAT
Source organism: Paenibacillus cucumis (ex Kampfer et al. 2016) (assembly GCF_019748695.1). Taxonomy (NCBI): domain Bacteria; kingdom Bacillati; phylum Bacillota; class Bacilli; order Caryophanales; family Paenibacillaceae; genus Paenibacillus; species Paenibacillus cucumis (ex Kampfer et al. 2016). The sequence continues at coordinate 18,843 of NZ_JACLIC010000033.1, forward strand.
TGTAGTATGTCCTGTCATTGTTCAGCTTTATTCGGTCATGACACTCCATTTACTCTTGTAATCCACGATAAATGCCTGAGCGTATTTCACGAATATATGCCTCAAGCGCCGGTATTTCTGCTTTTTGTGCGATACGTACTTCATGTTCAATGTCGTAAGGAACCCGAACAAACTGAAGATTAAACGGTTTTTGACTATCATCGCCGTATTCCCCTTCAAGAATGCAATATGAAGCCTGCGGAAAATCGAGTGGATTTCCTACGCTGCCTGTATTAAATAGCATTTTTCCATCCAAATATTGCAGAAACGCATTATGCACGTCACCATAACCCACCACGTCAGCCGCTCCAGCCTCTGATTCGTCCGTCGGAGGATCAAACATCGCCAGTCGCTTCTCCATCTCATCCCATGGCTGTACACGGTGATATACACTTTGCGGTGAAGCATGAACTAATCGAACAGTGCGTCCGCTTAATTTGAATTCATAACTGAAGGGAAGGCTCGCCAAATAAGATACTCTGTCTGCTCCCAGTCGCTCAGCTTGCCATGTGAAATCACGGACATCCTGATTGACTGCGATCAGTTCATCCCAGTTGCCACGAATGACCACTTCACATGCCGCTCTGACCTGATCCACCACTTCAGCTGGTTGCGGTCCTTTGCCCACAAGATCACCCAGACAAAATATCCTGTTCAAACCACGATGCTGAATATCTTTCATCACAGCTTCCCAGGCAGTCATGTTGCCATGAATGTCGGATACAATTGCTATACGTTCCATCTGGTTACCCCCCATTCATGTTTGTTAAGCCTCATCTTTCACTTACATCATCCCGGCTTAAATGAAGCACGGTTAATTCAGGTCTGCATAGAAAACGAATGGGAAGCTGCGTCATACCAAATCCCCGATTCACGTAAACGGGCATCTGGGGTTTAGATGTATAATGCAATCCCTGAACATATTTACGTGAACCCCGCGGAGTTGTCATTGCACCGAACCAGGGAAATCGAACTTGACCACCATGACTGTGACCGGAGAGTTGCAAACCAAATCCATGCGGAGCAGCATAATCGGCATAATCCGGTTCATGCATAAGTAGCAGTTTCCATACACTCTCACTTAACCCTGTAACGGCCTCGTCCAAGTCGGGCTCTCCTGTTAACGCATCATCCAGACCTACTACTGCAAACTTTTCATTTCCACGTTCGATAACGATATGCTGGTTGAGTAAAAGGGTAAAGCCCGCTTCACGGAACATATCTATGACGTCCTGCTGTTGCCGTCCTCGATAATCATGATTCCCGAGTACCGCAAACTTCCCATACCTTGCTGTCATAGAGGCTAGAATCGGTACACACTCACGCATCGGCTCGGATTGTCTCTCAACGATATCTCCGGTAAAACAAATGAGGTCCGGTTGCTGATCCTTGATCTGTTCTGCCAGCTTGCTCAACTCTTTTCGTCCTGTATGGAAACCAAGGTGTACATCACTGAAATGAACGACACGCAGTCCATTAAACGCTTCAGGAAATGAAGGGAACTTAAGATCAATATGATTGACTTGTAGACGCCGAGGCTCCCAAAGCGCGTATCCCAGTGTCAGCACACTAGCTACCACAGTCATCACGTGTTTTCGTAGTTGGAACATTCGACGAGAAGGGTCATGATCCTTTTCTTTTCCAGGAAAAAGAGGTGCATTCGAACCGTTTGGCCCGTTCGAGTGTCGGGACGGCGAGTTTCCGCTGTTCAACCGTGGTGTCTTTCCCATCATTCCCCTCCTCGGGTCAGTTTTCTTAAAAGTTGTTATAGGTAATATCCATCCCTGTAGTATACCATATTCTGCCTAGGATGCCCGCTTCCTTCGGTTGATGACAAAAGAAGCCGTGACCCGCCAAATTCTGCGCGGGATCACGACTTCTCGGAGAAGCAGACGTAACCTCTGCCTCTCGTTTACAGCATTATACACCCAGCCAACGTTTGAACATATGCTTGGTGGTTTGTTTATTCATCTCAGCGATGGACGTTGTGAGCGGGATGCCTTTTGGACATGAACGCACACAGTTCTGCGAGTTTCCGCAACCTTCAATACCGCCATCGTCCATCAACGCTTCCAGACGTTCTTCTGCGTTCATCTCACCTGTAGGGTGAGCGTTAAACAGACGTACCTGGGACAGCGCAGCTGGACCAATAAAATCAGTTTTTTCGTTAACGTTCGGACAAGCTTCGAGACATACGCCACAAGTCATACACTTGGATAACTCATAAGCCCACTGACGTTTCTTCTCAGGCATCCGAGGCCCTGGACCAAGGTCATAGGTACCATCGATTGGAATCCATGCTTTAACGCGCTTCAGAGCGTTAAACATCCGCGTACGGTCAATGACAAGGTCACGTACCACCGGGAAAGTTTTCATGGGTTCAATGCGAACGGGTTGTTCAAGCTTGTCGATCAAAGCTGCACACGCTTGACGCGGTTTGCCGTTAATAACCATGGAGCAGGCGCCACACACTTCTTCAAGACAGTTGGATTCCCAACAAACCGGCGCAATGGATTTACCATCCTTATTTACCGGGTTCCGCTGAATTTCCATCAGGGCGCTGATGACGTTCATATTTGGACGGTACGGAAGTTCAAACTCCTCGGTATAGGAAGATGACTCCGGGCTGTCTTGACGGGTGATAATAAACTTGACGGTTTTACTCACTGTTGCTTGTTCCGCCATATCTTTGTCCCCTCCTCTGGTGACGATGATTGTATTGCTGGTGCGCAAAGCTGGATGTTTGGGTGCTCGGGTAGACGCTCCGGTCGCGGAATGCCCTTTGGATCGCTGTTATCCCCGAATTTCTTTGACCAACCCTTCACAGGGTTGAAATTCGGTGATAAAGGCGAACGCTTCGCTTCTTTCGGGCATTTCCGCTCTCTTCGCTATTAGTCTTTTGAGTAGTCCCGGATACGTGGTGGAATCAGGGATACGTCGACTGGCTCGTACGAGATTTGCGGGCCTTCTTTCGACCAGCTCGCGATAGTCGTTTTCAGGAACTCTTCATCGTTACGCTCTGTGAATTCCGGTTTGTAGTGCGCTCCGCGGCTCTCGTTACGCAGCAATGCGCCAAGTGTCATCGCTTCAGAAAGCTCAAGCATGTTCCACAACTGGCGAGTAAATGCCGCACCCGGATTGTTCCAGCCGGAGTTGTCGTACATGTTGATTTTGCTATAACGTTCTTTCAGTTCCTTGATTTTGCCAATGGTTGCTTCAAGTTTGTCATTGTAGCGAACCACCGTCATGTTGGCTGTCATCCACTCGCCCAGCTCTTTATGAATCACATAGGCATTTTCCGTACCTTGCATTTTCATGATGCCTTCGTATTTGTCGGTTTGGCGCTTGGTATAACCATCGAATACAGAAGAAGAGATATCAGCGGATGATTTCTTAAGACCTTTGATATATTCAGCTGCCTTAGGTCCTGCCACCATACCGCCATAGATTGCGGATACGAGTGAGTTTGCACCCAAACGGTTTGCACCATGATATTGATATTCACATTCGCCAGCTGCAAACAGCCCTGGAATGTTTGTCATTTGATTATAATCTACCCACATGCCACCCATGGAATAGTGAACGGCCGGGAAAATTTTCATCGGGATTTTACGCGGATCGTCACCCATGAATTTCTCATAGATTTCAATGATTCCGCCCAGTTTGACATCCAGTTCCTTCGGATCCTTGTGAGAGAGATCGAGATATACCATGTTCTCGCCGTTAACACCAAGTCCCATGTCTACGCAAACGCTGAAGATTTCACGTGTTGCGATATCACGCGGAACAAGGTTACCGTAGGATGGATATTTCTCCTCAAGGAAGTACCAAGGTTTGCCGTCTTTGTACGTCCAGATTCGTCCACCTTCACCACGCGCAGATTCGGACATCAGACGCAGCTTGTCGTCTCCTGGAATCGCAGTCGGGTGAATCTGAATGAACTCACCGTTGGCATAATTCACACCTTGCTGATATACCGCGCTTGCAGCCGTACCTGTATTGATTACGGAGTTTGTTGTTTTACCGAAAATGATACCCGGACCACCGCTTGCCAGAATAACGGCTTCGGCCGGGAACGTTTGGACCTTCATCGTTTTCAGATCCTGGGCTACGATACCGCGGCATACCCCTTCATCGTCCACAACGGCTTGCAGGAACTCCCAGTTCTCATACTTGGTTACGAGACCCGCTGCTTCCCAGCGGCGTACTTGCTCATCGAGTGCGTACAACAGCTGTTGACCCGTTGTTGCGCCGGCAAATGCCGTACGGTGATGCTTCGTTCCTCCGAAACGGCGGAAATCAAGCAAGCCTTCCGGTGTACGGTTGAACATAACGCCCATCCGGTCCATCAGGTGGATGATGCCAGGTGCTGCTTCACACATCGCTTTAACGGGTGGTTGGTTGGCAAGAAAGTCTCCGCCGTATACCGTATCGTCAAAGTGTACCCATGGGGAGTCGCCTTCCCCTTTCGTATTTACCGCACCGTTGATACCGCCCTGGGCACATACGGAGTGGGATCTTTTAACAGGAACCAGTGAAAATAAATGAACATGGACTCCGGCTTCAGCCGATTTGATCGCCGCCATCAAGCCTGCGAGACCGCCGCCCACAATAATTACATTCGATGATGCCATTGCTAGTTCACTCCCTTAGTAAGTAAGCGTTATTCATAAAATTTAAGATCAGTAAATGTTAGACCAAAACGGATTTTACCGCGTCAATCATTGAAGTTGCTGTTTGGAAATCAACGTTCCGGAAAGCAAACAACGAAGCGATAAACATGATGGATACGAGTACGAACAAGCTCATGCACACATACGAAGATACCCGCTGCGCACGAGGTCCGACCGTAATTCCCCAGCTAACGAGGAACGACCAGAGTCCATTGGCAAAGTGATATGACGCCGCAACCACACTGATCAGATATAAAATAAATGTTACCGGATTCATCACGATGTTATGGATAACACCGCCCAACTCTTCGTGTGTTACGTTGCCGAGAGCCACTTGTACACGCGTCTCCCATACGTGCCAGATCACAAATACAAACGTGATGACACCACTGATCCGCTGCAACGTATAACGCCAGTTGCGTTCATTGCCGTAACGACCCACGTTAGGCTTGGCCTGATAAGCAATGTACAGACCATATACACCGTGATAGAACAGCGGCAGCCAGATCAGAAACGTTTCCAAAACAATAACGAGCGGCAGGCTGTTCAAGAAGGCAACCGCACCATTAAAAGCTTCTTTGCCGCCTTCAACTGCTGAGAAGTTCGTCACCAGATGCTCTAGAAAAAACAAACTGAGCGGAATGACGCCAAGCAAGGAGTGCAGCTTTCTCGAGTAAAACCCTTTCATAAAATGTCGATCCCCTTTCGCTAAATACAACGTTTTCATAAATCCATTCTTATATCATGACACGAATCCTTCTTACATGGGAAGGTTCGACAAATTGTTCCGTTTTGATCAGGTGTGAACAACTTGTGTCACAATTCATGTTACTCCTTTTTTTCTTATAAGGGAATTGCAATATAATTATTAAATGTTATAACCTATAGGTATAAGTGTTGAAACAAAGGTTTTGTAAGGGTTATACCATTGAAACTACGATTTCCCTAACCTATGTAACCATTCAAACAACGAGACTAAACGCCATACAATAAGGCAAACAATTAATCAAGGGCAAGAATCACACTCATAATGAAGAGAGGTTTGTGTTCATGTTCGAAGAATTAAACGCATTCGCAGCGGTTGTAGAGCAATCCAGTCTAAACCGTGCATCCAAGCTACTGAATCTGTCTCAGCCTGCACTCTCTCGTAAAATCTCCAAGCTGGAAGATGAACTGGGCGTATCCCTCTTTCATCGCCGCGGCAAACGATTGGAATTAACCAGCGTAGGCCAACTAGCTTACACCTTCGCCGTCGAGCAGAAACAACAGCAACAGAAATTTCTCACCATGTTATCTCAATACAAGGACGAGGAACAGAGCATTATTACGTTAGGAGCGAGTTTGACGACACTACAGACCACCTTACCTCCACTCGTCAACGCTTTTATGGAGAAGCATCCTCATGCAGAATTAAAGCTGCTAACAGGCAAAACCCATGAGATCGTTTCTTTTGTTCGTGATAAAAAAGCCGATGTGGGCATTGTAGCCTCATCCATTAGCGAAACGGGACTCAACTGTGTTCCACTATTTGACGATCACTTGGAGCTGGTTGTGCCGCTAACGCACCCGCTTGCAGGCAAGGAAGCAGGTATGGAGCATCTGCAGGATCTGCCGATGATTACGTTCTCCAAAGGAACATGGTACCGCAAACTGACAGACGATCTGTTCCAGCGTTGCACCGTAATGCCTGACATTCGCATGGAGATTGATTCATTTGAAGCCATTATCCGTCTTCTGCCGACCTGTAAAGCCGCCGCCCTGCTTCCCAAATCTTATCTTCGTCCTCAGCTGCTGGCAGATAACGACCTCGTTGCCGTGCATTTACCTCAGTTGAAACAGACCCGAAGAACAACTTGCATGATCTATGGGGAAAAAGAAAACCTCAGCGAAACCGCCAGACAATGGGTCAGGGAGACTGCTGCATTTTTTACAGCAAAGGCGTCATTGCCCTCACGAAGGACAACAACGCCTTGATATAATCCAGAAGAAGCAGCTTACTGCTCAGCTCTCTTGACTAATAACTTCTTCTTCAAATCGGTCGATATCACCATTATTGCCGATAATGACCATAATATCCCCCATTTGCAGGGAATCCATCGCCGTCGGGGCAATAATCACCCCGGCTTCTTTTTGCAGGGCTACAATGCTACAGTTAAAGCGTACACGCGCATTCAAGCTAGCGAGTGTTTTATTGTGGAGACAGGCAGGTACCTTCATCTCTACAATACTGTAATCATTGGACAATTCGATATAATCCAGCAGGTTTGGTGTAACCAATTGGTGAGCGACCCGGATGCCCATATCCCGTTCAGGGTAAACGACACGGTCAATGCCCAGCTTATCAAGTGCTCGTCCGTGAAGAACCGATATAGCTTTGGCTACAACCGTTTTGACTCCCAGCTCTTTGAGCAGAATGGCAGTAAGGATACTCGTCTGAATATCGTCGCCAATAGCAACAATGCCACAGTCAAAATTACGAATGCCGAGGGAGCGTAGCACCTCTTCATCCGTAGCGTCCGCCACGACAGCGTGAGTGACCAGGTCACTCATGTCTTCGACAAGTTCCTCATTTTTATCAATGCCAAGCACCTCATAACCTAGTTCCATTAATTCCTGTGCCAGACTGGAGCCAAACCGCCCAAGTCCAATGACCGCAAACTGCTGTTTTTTCATCGTTCTTCACGAACCCCTCTATCCTAATAATTACTAACCAATTATCATTTTGCCTTCCGGATACCTGTATAAATCCTTACCCTTTTTCTGCCCCAGTGCATACGCAAGTGTAATTGGTCCAAGCCGTCCTGCAAACATGGTAAAACAGATCATTAACTTGCCAAATGTGGTGAGTTTAAGCGTCAGGCCAAGAGAAAGCCCTACCGTACCAAAAGCAGATGTCGTTTCAAATAATATCATTAAAAAATTACTGTCTTCTGTCGTACTCAGCACCATCGTCACCGTAATAATGAACAACAGCGCCAGTAGCGTGATAGTGAGTGCTTTGAAAATACGTTCCTGCACAAGCCGATAACGGAAAAAGACGATATCCTCCCGACCGCGCATCATGGCAATGACTGCCCCGGCCATAATCAGAAACGTTGTTGTTTTGATACCGCCCCCGGTTGACCCCGGTGATGCACCGATAAACATCAATATAATCATGAAAAATTGCGTGGCCTGCCGCAGTCCGGCGATATCGACCGTGTTGGCCCCGGCTGTACGCGGTGTTACCGATTGGAAGAACGATCCGAGCAACTTGCCGCCCCAGTTCAGACCACCTAACGTTCGTGGGTTGCTGAACTCGAATACAAAAATGACCAGTGCACCAAACACAATCAATAAGGCCGTCATCAGCAAAACAACTTTGGAATGTAAGGATAGCTTCTTCGTTTTATGATATTCCACCAAATCGGACAACACCACAAAACCGATCCCACCCGAAACAATCAGAAACATGGCGGTAAAATTAACAAGCGGATCGTAGACATAGCCCGTTAGACTGCTAAAATGACCAAACATATCAAACCCGGCATTGTTAAACATAGAGATGGCGTGCCAGTAACCGTAATACACGGCCTGCCCGATCGGCATATCAAATGACCAGCGCAGTGCAAACAATGTACCGCAGATCCCCTCCAGAATAAGCGAATAAATCACAACCTTGCGAATCAGCCTCACAATGCCTTCCATCGTGCTTTGATTCATTGCCTCTTGTAAGATCAATCGCTCCTTGAGCGATATTTTCCGTTTGAACGCAATCGCAACCAGCGTAGACATCGTCATAAAACCGAGACCGCCGATCTGAATCAGAATCGCAATAATCACCTGACCCAGCACTGAAAAATAGGTTCCTGTATCCACAACAACGAGCCCTGTCACACACACAGCCGAAGTTGCTGTGAAAAGTGCATCGATAAAGGCCAGGCTGTCGCCGCTTCGGCTGGATGCCGGAAGCATCAACAGCAGTGTACCCAGCAGAATAATGCCAGCAAAACCTAACACCAGAATACGGGGCGGCGATAATCGCATCCATTGAACATTTGCTTTCACTTCAGTATCATCCACCTCTGCTAAAAAAGAAAATAACTCCACCCTGTGGAGCTCATGTATGATTCATAAAAAAACATCATATAATTGGAGTTGATATGCATCCAACTAGAGTTAGTATACTCTTTTACAGGATGCCTACTCTGGATGTCTACTCCGTTAGCTTTGTTAGCTCTTTCCGTTCTATTCGTTCCCTTGTTAGACCCCAGACATGCGGATTTTTGGATATTTGCTTCAAAATTATAAGCGCTGCAACGAATGCACACAAAACGATTTTTGGGTAAATAACTTCGAATTCGTTCAAAACGGGAAAAAAGTTCATGCCCGGACAGCAAGATCGGATTTTTTCGATCATTTTCATTCGTTTTCAAAGATTTACACCTGTTTTCGCCCTATCATTGGCATTGAGGACATGCCCTGTGCTATCTTTACAGTACGATGTAATTGAAAAAAGGAGGAACACCATTCCATGAATCCCTTAGGGCAGCCTTTACAGCTTAAGGCTAACTTCAAACGTTTGGGGTTGCTTGCGGTGATCGGCCTGATTTTATTTTTTGTCTTTCAGATCTTTCCTGCGACTTCATCACAAACGACAGAAATTTCGTCAACATCCTTCATTAGCAAGGATCAAGCGATCCAATCTGCACGTTCATTCGCGGCTTCCGTTGATGACTATACGCTCCAAGGCAATGCCAGTAAACCCCTAGTAACGTATCAGACCCATTCCGATATTTACGGTTATATGGCAAAGACGAAACAGCTTGCCACGTACAATAAAAAATGGGAAACAACCTATCCTTACGATGTATATCGAGTGCGTTTGCTTGATCAGGACAGTGGGGGTTACCTTAACGTTGACGTACATATGAAAACAGGCAAGGTAGTTGCCTTCAAGCGGATATTGCCTTCCTCCCTGTATACGGCCGTTGAATCAGAGCAAGAACAGGGCATCAGAAGAACTTCAGAGTCGCTTGCAGAAGGCAATATGCCATTGAACGAAAAAGAAAAACTCGCGGCTGGAGTTTTGAAAGAATTCGGATATGACATCCCAACACTTCAACTGGATACACGAGATGGCGAGCCGGGTCTGAAGTACACGGATGCAAGTAAAACGATTGGCAACTCCAAGCTAGAATTGAATTTTACATTTGAAAATGGGGCTGTCCGTTCGTTCGATCCGGAGTTCTCCGTACCGAAATCCCACACGGATTATGTTAAAGACCAGACCCAATTAGCCAATTGGTTAACTTACGGTGGTTACGCTTTTCTGACGTTTGTTCTTGGTGTGCTTGCCATTATTTATAGCATTCTGGCTCGTGCAAATACATCGTTCAAACGAGGCGTCGTATTGTCACTGGTGTACTTTGCTGCTTCTATGATTGGTACACTGAACATGTTGCCTCTCTTCCAGGCACAAGGACTTTCAAGCTTCATGTTAGTGTTCCTTATGCTCATTCAGACCGGCATAACCATCGTGATGAGTGCTACGATCTATCTATCGCTTGTCGCTGGTGACGGCATGTGGCGCAAAATCGGATTTAATCCATGGCCTCGTGCCAAGGAGCCGGGTTACGGCAAATATGTGTTGCAGAGTATGTACACCGGCTATCTATGGGCATTCATTCTGCTAGGTGTACAATCCGTTCTATTCTTTATTCTTGAACGTAGCATCGGCACATGGTCCACCACCTCAGCAGATCAATCGACATATAACATGACGTATGCCTGGATCTTTCCGATTATGGCTTGGATGGCTGGAATCGGGGAAGAGGCCGTATATCGACTGTTCGGTATCCGCATGATGCAAAAAGTTGTGCGTAACACGTTTATCGCCTGTCTGATCCCTACAATTATTTGGGCACTTGGACACACCTTATATCCAATCTATCCAGTCATTACACGACCGATCGAACTGACTGTCATTGGACTGTTGTTCAGCCTAATTATGTTGCGTCACGGCTTCATTGCTGTTGTTTTTGCACATGTCATCTTTGACAGCCTATTGATGGGGCTCAGCTTGATTTTCATGGGAGACGCACTGAACATCGGTGCAGGAATCTTTTGGATTGTGTTGCCTGCTATTGTTGGATACGTGGTCTATCGTTTCAATCCAAAACAAAAAGAGAAGCCGTATGTCACGACTCCTCATCACGAAGTGCTGCAATAATCTGAGTAGCTAGTTTATCTCCAATAGATAGAGGCCGGAAGTCTTCAACGCTGGCCTCTTTTATTTTGCGTAAAGAGCCAAAATGCTTCAATAGTAGCTTACGCCGCTTCTCCCCAATGCCTGGAATGGCATCGAGTCTAGACGTAACCATCGATTTGCCGCGCTGCTCACGGTGAAATGAGATGGCAAACCGGTGAACCTCTTCTTGAATCCGCTGTAACAGATAAAACTCCTGACTGTCCCGCGGCAGGGCAATCACCTCTGGCGGATTACCAATCATCAGCTGTGATGTTTTGTGTTTGGCATCCTTCACCAATCCACACACCGGAATGAATAGCCCAAGCTCGTTCTCAAGCACGTCTACAGCTGCGGAAATCTGTCCTTTACCTCCATCGACTACGATCAAGTCAGGCTGGGCCAAGTTTTCCTTAAGCACTCGCTCATAACGGCGACGGATAACTTCACGCATTGTTTCATAATCATCCGGCCCCTCGACAGAGCGCACTTTATATTTACGATATTCCTTCTTGTCCGGTTTACCGTCGGTAAATACAATCATGGCAGACACCGGATTCGTACCCTGAATGTTCGAGTTATCGAAAGCTTCAATTCGTCTTAACTGCTCCAGACCGATCCAGCGCCCCAATCCCTCGGAAGCCTTAGATGTTCGCTCTTCATTACGTTCAATGAGGCGGAACTTCTCCTCCAATGCCACCCGTGCATTGTCGAGTGCCATCGTAATCATCTGGCGTTTCAGTCCGCGTTGCGGGATATGCACTTTAATGTCCAACCATTCTTGCAGAGAAGCAGCCATTTGCGACGGGTCCTCCATCTCGGATGGCAGTTTGGCATTGGATGTTTCCTGCAATCCGGTAGCATTGCTCTCTTCTTCCTCAGTTACCTCCGCCCCATAAGCTGCAAGTGTCTCGGCAACAACTGGCATCGAAGCAGCGGTCTGATTCATCCCGATTTGTAATTCTTCTTGCGTGGATTCAACCGTTCCCTCAGAATGTTTATCCTCGGATATATTCGCATGATCCACTTTTGTGGAATCGCTTGTTTCCTGACCAGAGAGCAGTTCCTTCGGCATCTCCGGTAGCAAAATTTCCTGTGGCAAAGCCGGGTTATCACTATAATACTGGGTTACATAGGACATAAAATCATTGTAGGCCTCACCGTAGAACGGGAAGGTGGATACATGGCGTTCAATCATTTTCCCCTGACGCATATATAGAATCTGGACACACATCCAGCCTTTATCAATCGCAAATCCAAAGACATCACGGTCTCTGGCATCCGCCATCGTAATTTTCTGTTTTTCCATGATCGCATCAATCGCAATCACCTGATCACGCAGCTCTTTGGCACGTTCAAAATACAAATCTTCAGCGGCTTCCTGCATTTTACGCTGCAAGTCCTTTTTAATCTCCTCATGTCCGCCGCTCAGAAATGATCCGATCTCCTGCGAAATCTCGTCATACTGCTCTTTGCCAACTTCCTTCACACAAGGGGCAAGGCATTGGCCCATATGGTAATACAGGCAAACTTCCTTCGGCATTACACCACATTTGCGGAGCGGATACATCCGATCCAACAGTTTTTTCGTTTGGTGTGCCGCATACGAGTTCGGATACGGACCGAAGTATTTGGCTTTATCTTTCAGCACACGGCGGGTCACTTCGAGCCGCGGATGCTTTTCATTCGTTATTTTAAGATAAGGAAACGTTTTATCGTCTTTAAGCAATACATTGTAACGCGGCATATGTTTTTTGATCAGGTTACACTCCAGAATGAGTGCTTCCATGTTGCTGCCTGTCACGATGTATTCAAAATCACGGATTTCGGATACAAGACGCTGTGTCTTTCCGTTATGACTGCCAATAAAATATGAGCGCACGCGGTTTTTGAGCACTTTCGCTTTACCAACGTAAATAATGGTGCCTTCACTGTTTTTCATCAAATAACAGCCCGGCAGGTCTGGAAGCAATGCAAGCTTGTGACGAATCTGCTCCAGTGCCTTCTCCTGTGCGTCTAACTCCTGCATAAATGGATCCATAATTCGGTGGGTCCTCCCTTCCGAAAAAAGTAAAAGTCATGGTTACACAAAAAAATTCACACCGACCACTCCAATGACAGAACAACCTTTCAATCGCTGTTATCCCCAGATTTCTTTGATTCCCTTTTTAAAAGGGAAAATCCGGTGATAAAGGCTACAGTAGATGCTTCCGATGTAGCTTTCTTTCAGAAAGCTTTTAGCTTCGCTTCTCCAGTTCTTTTCTGTCCTCTCCGTTAATCATGTGAATTTACAGTTTCATTTTATATTCAATTATATAATATAAATAATTTATCACATCATTTATATATTACTTTTATATTGTCCTACATATCGCTTATCGACGCAAAACGCCCCCGGCATGTAAACCGGAGGCGATGTGTCAGCCTGCACTTAATTATGTTGTGACTTGCTGCTTATTGATGTTTTTCGATGATTCCTTTGAGAGCTTCTTTAGAGTTCAGACCAACCACTTTATCAACCGGTTGACCATCTTTGAAGAAGATCAGTGTTGGAATGCTCATTACGCCAAAGCGGGAAGCAGATTCTGGATTCTCATCCACGTTTACTTTAGCAATTTTTACGGAATCGCCAACTTCTGTGGACAGCTCTTCCAGGATTGGAGCGAGCATTTTGCAAGGACCACACCAAGGCGCCCAGAAATCAACCAGAACCGTTCCTTCTCCTTCGACTTCCGTGTTAAAGGATTGATCGGATACGTTAACAATAGCCATGAAATTGTCCTCCTTATATATACTTACGGTTTTATTTTAACCTGTAACGTCGTGAACGACACTTCCAGTATAACACATGTGCGTTAGACATGTGAAATGAACAGATAATGTTCATCTTCCCAACATGAAATCTTCACAATTACAGGTGCAGCCAGTCGTCTGCAAAATCTTTACAAACGCTTTCTTTTCCAAGTATACTAAAATTACTCCAGATTGTAGCCCTGCTTGCAGGCCAAGCTGTCAATCCTCAAAGGAGGCAACACAATGGACGCTAATATTCGGATGACCGACCCGCGTGAACATGTGAACGAGGAGCCGCGTAGCGATCTCTTTGATCTGATTATGGGCGTTGTCGGCATGGGCGGCCTGATGACTGTTATCTTTTTTGGTATGGTAATTTTTAAATTCCTGACCGAATAGGATATTCAAGTCAGTTTCAGGCTCCCGCAGACCAGAAAAGCCCGGTTCTCGCATATTGCGAAAGCCAGGCTTTTTTTGGTTCATCTATATCTTAGCTCTTCCCTCGTTGGTTCTCGCCCCGTACCTGAATGACATCCACAAATGGACGAATTCGATCCATCAAACGTTGACCTTTGTTCGATTCCTCGCCATCCCGGTTCGTAAAGCTCAAGTGTTTCTCAAGCCCTTCCAGGTTGTAATTAGACGTATAGAACGTTGGCTTGCGATTCATTCTATAGTTAAGAATAGAGCCCATCACATGATCCCGTACCCATGGATTCAGGTTCTCTGCACCAATATCATCAAAGATGAGCAGGTCACAGCTTTTCAGAACATCCGTCATTTCCTTGAGCTTCTGTCCTTCACTGATCATGGATTTCAAGTCTTCCACAAAGTCAGGCATATAAATGATAACGCCCGTATGACCTGCAACAGCGAGTTCGTGCAGCAGATAACACATCAGAAACGTTTTGCCGGTTCCAAACGAACCTTCCAGGTACAGCCCTTGCGTTGAAAGTCCATTGGCTTTGGCCTCGCTGATATAACGAAGTACGCGGTTTACCGCTGGCGCACGCATGCGATCTTTACCCATAATTTCCACATCATTATATCCAGCGCTTAGAGCACGCTCATCCACATAAAAACTGCGAATCCGCTGTTTGATGATATGTTCATTTTGCCGGGCAATCTGTTTGGAGCAAGGTGCTTTGATATCTATAATTTCGGGTTTACCGTTGAAGTTCTCTACTTCCAGTTTGCAGAAATGACCCTGAAAATCGTTGGGACAGTTGTCGAGTCCCGGACAATTCGCGCAGTTCTTCGAATCTTTAGCATACTGAAACAGCTTGCTCAGATCAGGCATGAGCTGTGTATCTTTCAGTTCAGGATGACCTGCGCGGAACTCGCGCACATATGGGTCTTCCAACAAATCCGCCATAATTCGCCGCGACTGCTCACGAAACGAAGGGTTCAGCTGCTGAAGCAGTCCTCCCAAGGATTCCATGACTTCAAGCCCCCTTTTAAAGTATTAATATTTATGAAAACATGAGACAATTTCATCTCCAAATATTCAATCATTCGTACTGTTCATTCTATAGAAAAGCACACAATAACTCAACTGATACATTTGGAAAAAAACCTCTCCACATTATACGTGTATTCATTTAACCCTTATATTCTGGATGTGCATGTCTGGAGCACCCGAATAAATAACATTTGGAGCTTAAAGATGTGGTGAATTTAAATGGTGGAACAAAACCCGAGACAATCTGTTCGAGAATATGTTCATACTCCTTTTTCTCCATTTGCAAGCGAGTCACGTATGCCTCTTTATCACTTTCTGTCCAATTCTCATCGCAATCTTCTGCCTGTGCTTCCTCAATGTCCCCTTGTTTTAACCGAATACATTCTGCTTCAATTTCAACTGCACGTTCCATTGCATTCGTCTGAACTAGAGCATAAATATATCTACACACCCAGTCGGGCGATTTATAATATGTGTCCCAGGATTTTTCAAACCAATGCACCGCTTCGGAAAAACATGCAAGCTCCAAGTACAGTTCTGCCACATGTACCTCTCCGACAAAATCATCATCACTTTCCAAGAAGGCATCCAGTTTGTGTTTTGCTTCAATCGTATGTCCCAGCTGAATTAAACAGTGAACATGACTATACATGGCGTAATCAGAAGGCCCGGCACTCTTCAAAAATAAAGCCGTGGCCTGATCCAACTCTCCGAGATGATATTTGGCAATTGCTAAGTTATTGTATGCCTCTTTGGAAGGCTCCACAGCAATAGAGTCTGATAGTACAACCGCGGCTTCTTCCCATCTCTCCATCTGAACAAGTAATTCACCAAGCAGACTGTAGGGAAAATGAGAGGTTGGTTTCAACGCCACTGCTTCCTGAGCCAATTCAATAGCTGCTTCGATATCCCCCTCTTCGTGATAATAAATCCAGGCCAGATTCGTCAAGGACTCAACGTCCCTTGAATCGTTCAATGCTTTCTGAAATAAAGCCAACGCTGCATCATAATCATTATTTTCAAGGTATTCGATGGCTTTCTGATTCGTGTTCAACGGATCTGCCCCTTCCCTCTGAATGACTCGTGTCCCTAGCTTTCGGACTCCACCACACACCTATTGAGTAAAAAAGCGAGTCACCTCTCCCAAGGGACCCGCCTGTATCGTACAACTATAACGTTCCTTTATAACGTTCCTTTTTGCTTGCTCGCCTGCATCTCCTGAGCAAATCGCATCATCTCTTCAAACTCTTCCTCCGAAACGTTATCCCCATCATGGCTTATGTCTTGTACAATCGGAATTTCGGGTTTGGCTTTGGTTCCTTTACCGTATGTACGGGTACGGGTTCCAGCTGCTCCTGCAGCCTGCTTACCTTTGACCTTCGCCTGATCACGAATATATTGCACAGCCTTCTCATACGTATTAACCTGCTTCAGCAGCATATTGGAGGCAATCGCCTCAACAAAATTACGATTAATCCGTTGCTCGCCACCCGATACAAGCAATGCCATCAGATAATGAATCAATACGTTGATCACTTCACCAGGTAGCTTGTAACTCAGATCAATTTTTTCGAAAATATCAACCAGATTATCCGGTACAGCCCCCGGGAAAAATGTCTGCAACAACCGAGTGTACGGCTCGTTACGAAGCATCATATTGTATTGATGAATATCACACTTGGTTGCAAATTGCGGTGGCACCTCGACATAATACTCCATCTGAACAACATGCTCCACTGGAGGTTCACCGGAGTCATTATATGCCTGTGGCTCCTCCATATGCTGGCGAAGAGCAACCACCTTGGCGGCTTGCACTGTCTGCTGTTCCTGACGTTTCTTCGTTTGTCTGAATTGCATGCTCGCCTTGTGTTGAAGATCATCCAGCAATAGTTGTCCTTGCGGGCTAAATACACCATCCTCGTCCAGCAGTCGGCACACATCTTGCACGCTAAGACTAAACTTGTTCACTACAAAATTGACGATCCCGAGCTGTTCATGATCAAAACGAAGTTGTTCCACATAACGTCGGTTTACCGACTCACGCGGGAAGCGTAAAATAATGTCCGCATAATTCAGTGCATTTTCTTCCACAGCATCATTCGTGCCTGTTCGCTGTGCCGATGTGGATACTTCGGAGAGTGCCTGCTCCAGCTCGTAATCAATGACATGCGTGTTAAGCTCAAATATATCGTAAAAGGGAACTGAAATATTTTCTTTATTGGCTGCAACGTAAGGTGCATCCCCATTTTCAACTGCCGAAAAGCCAGCTCGTAGCGACAACACAGCAAACTTGCCAATTTTGTCCCGTAGCAACAATGTCAGATGCTGTGTGCGGAAAAACTCTCCTGGCGAGAGCGGCGGCTGCAGTTCATACTCATAGATGTAATCATCATTCTCTGGAATATAGACCCGCGATGTCTGGAGAAGACCTACTGCCTCCAGCTTGGACGCCTGTTCAACCAGATATTTACGTCCTTTCTCGCTAGGCTCCAGCCCCAATGTCATGAACAGCCTTCGTTGCTGCTCAAGCGGGGAATAACCGACCTGTTCTCCGGGGAGATGCTGAAATAACAGCCGATACAAGCCAACCGCAAAAGCACCTACCATAGGCTGGTAAGCTCCTGTGAGCATGCGGTCGTCCAGGGCGCTTAATCCAAACTCCCTGTATACGCAGTAGCGATGATGTTCCGTATAATGATGCAAATTCTTCATGAGCATAGCCTGATCTCCTTCTTCCCCAAAGGTTGTTTTTCTATTCTATCATAAATGTCCGATCCTCAAATGCTCAAAAACAGGTAAAAAACCAACCCGTTCTCTCTCCGTTTCGTCCTAGGTCGACATCGTTCACGTTTTCGCAGAATTGGGCGAATTTTCAAATGAATAACGACAAAGAGTCGCTAGAATACTATAAAAGCTACAGAGCGAGATTACAAGCGAAAATAGTTTAAATCTATTCATCTTATGCTTATGAAAAAAAGCGTACAAACATTCCCGTACCCCGTTCGTCACAACAAAAAAGCCTTCCCTTTGCACGCGTAAGCGTTTGCGTCAAAGATAAAGACTTTTCCAAGTTATTGCGGCAGATGCCTTCACTTTCCAGTCATCAGAACATCCGATATCCGCCTAAACGCAGTTTCTGAATCGTCCATCCGCTGATTATCGCACCCGCGAGGCCTGCAACCCCTGTCATATAATCGACCAACTGGAACGATCCAAGATGTGACACGAGCGTAGATGAATGATCCCATAAGGAATATACCACCACAGGCAAAATAACGATGACGAACAGATAGGAAGGAAACCAGGTGGTCTTCATAAGCATATTCAAAATGAAACCGATACCAAACATCATCACAAAAAATAATACCATTAATACAAGCACAGGTATAAACTGCATCGGCTGACGTTCACCTCTTCTTTCACACTTTCGGTTTTCCCTTCTGGATAGTAGTAAGTTTACCGCAAAAAATGTGGCGAAGCAACGAACTTTCTGGACAAATCTACCGATTTTCACGAGAAGATCATTTGCCCTCCTGCTTCATATTGGGATACAATATAACGATAAAGCACTAAACCATCCCTTACCGGGATTTGGAAATATAATCCGCAGGAGGAACAATATCCATGAACGAAGCCGCATCAACCCTGGAGGGCTGGTATGCCCTGCATGATTTTCGCTCGATGAACTGGACCGCTTGGAAAGCAGCCGACGATGAAGAGCGTGCTGTTGCCCTGGACGAGCTTCAAGAGTTTTGGAATGATTGGAAAAAAGTCGAGGAGGCTTCCCAAGGCAGCACTGTAGTTTATACAGTCGTAGGTCAGAAAGCTGACTTTGTGATGATGCATCTGCGCGAAACGCTGGAAGATCTGAAGGCAGTAGAGAACGCCTTCAACAAAACAACGTTTGCCAAATACACGACTAAAGCTTATTCATATGTCAGTGTAGTTGAACTGAGCAACTATCTTGGCAAAGAGGGCGAAGATCCGATGCAAAATCCGGAGATTATTGCCCGTCTTAAACCGGTTTTACCACAGCGCCAATACATTTGTTTCTACCCAATGAACAAAAAGCGTGAGTTGAACGACAACTGGTACATGTTGTCCATGGACGAGCGCCGCACCATGATGCGCAGTCACGGCATGATCGGCCGCAGTTATGCGGGTAAAGTGAAACAGATCATCACGGGCTCTGTCGGATTTGATGATTGGGAATGGGGCGTTACGCTGTTCGCTGATGATGCGCTTCAATTCAAAAAACTCGTGTACGAGATGCGCTTTGATGAAGTAAGTGCACGCTACGGTGAATTTGGCTCCTTCTATGTAGGAAGCTTGCTGAACGAAAGCACACTGGAAGAGATGCTGAAACTGTAATTTTGTATACATGCAAGAATCGTCCAGCCTTCTATTGAAGCAGGCTGGACGATTTTTTTTCGTTACAGCAAAAAATCGCCGCCGGACGTATTGCTCCGCGGTGATTTTTTGGTGATTAAGAATTATATCACTTTAAGCTTGATTTAGATTTATTTTAGTTAATCTAATTGTTTACACCAAAACGGAGAGGACAGAAAAAACCTGGAAAAGCGGAGCGGTCGCCTTTATCACCGGATTTTCCCTTTGAGAAAAGGGAATCCAAAAAATCTGGGGATAACAGCGATTGAAAGGTTATTCTGTCATCGGAGTGCGCGAGTGTAAACGCTTTTTAGAACTTAATAAAATCTTAATCCTGCTCCTCTTCATCAACTGCTTTCAGAGATTCGAGGAATTCAGCAGTTGCACGATCACGGTCACGACTCTTTTCCTTCAGCCGTTCAATCGCCGGCAGGATGAGAATATCTACTTCTTTCTGAACGATATAGGCCAGGTCATATTGATTCTGTTCCTCCAGGTACCCGCCGACCTGCATCAAGTCGTTGTAACGATCCAGTTCCTCACGGGTTAACAGACCACGAACCTGCACACTGCAATGTCTCATCCGAAAAACCGTCCTTTCCTCAGGACCAGCGGAATACCTCCGATGATAAACAAATAGCGCATATCCACTATTTTTTTCAATTGTGCTGCCTTCCAGCCCTTGTATTTCTTATCCCCAACGACAGCAATCGCTTCCCCTTTACCCAAAGAGGCAACAGTACCTTTGCTGGTGAATTCAAAAGGCTGAGGCTGCTTGTTGCGAATGGCTGCGACAATATTTTTGGCACAGTTCACACCTTGCTGCATCGCAATTTGTGCTGTTGGCGGATAAGGTCTGCCCTCCTTGTTAAACACAAGGGAGTTGTCCCCGATCACATACACATGTTCATGCCCAGGAGCACGCAAATATTCATCCACCTTTACACGACCACGCATCACTTCAAGCCCCGCCTGTTCAAGTAAGGAATTCCCTCGAATGCCTCCTGTCCATACGACTGTCGCAGCGTCGATTTTCTCGCCTTCACCAACGATTACGCCATCAGGAAGACATTGCTTGATCGGAACACCAATTTTAAACGTAACCCCTTTTTTCTTCAGTACGTTCATCGCATGCTCCACAAGTTCCGGATCGAACCCCGGCAATGCGGAAGGCGCAGCTTCAACATTATAGATGTGTACATGCTTCGGATCCACGTCAAATTCTTTGCACAGCTGCGGGATACGATCAGCAAGTTCTGCAACAAATTCTACGCCGCTAAAACCTGCTCCCCCTACAACAAACCGAATACGGTTTCGTTTATTGTCGTTTTTGTACATTGCGAATTGATATTCGATATGTTCCCGAATCAGCCTCACAGAGTTGATGCTACGAATGGTCATCGCGTGTTCCAGCATACCCGGTATACCAAAAGTTTCCGGCTCTCCACCTAGTCCAATAATCAGGTAATCATAGGACAACGTGCCATCCTCCAAAATGACTTTACGATCCTGAAGCCGGATCTCCTTCACGGATGATTTTACCAGATCAATCTTGAATTCATCGATCAGTTTGGAAATAGAAACTCTCGCATGCTCTATTTTATCCGTGCCGGCTGCCGGCATATGTAGATGGGTTGTAATATAGTGATAATCATGCCGATTCACCAATGTGACGTCAGCTTCATTATAGTTGAGTTCCTTCTGCAGCCGCTGCGCTGTCAGAATTCCGCCATATCCCGCTCCGAGAATGACGATTTTGGGAATGCTACTCATATCTGTACTCCTTCCGGTTTCGCTCGCATCCTTCCTGATAATTGAGGTGGAATGCAAAATGCTCTTACTTACAAGTATTGCTCAGGTCTTATCCAATATGACGACAAATGTAAAATTCGTAAGTGTATATTAACTTCTGTACGTATAATATCGACGATTATAGTTGTGAAATTAACCACAAGTTTCCACAAAACGAGGTTGTTTCTTAACCTGATGTTATGACTCTAATTTTGACAAAAAAACACATAGTACAGGTCAAGGATATCTGTATTTCTCGTAAAGATCAAGGTTTTTTTTGTTATTTTTCATAGCCTTTCATTTCCAATTTCATCCTATTCTCACCAGAACTTCATCATTTATTCTCAGATTAGTGATCCAGCTAACTTTGCAACCCAGATTACACCGTTTATAATAGGAAAGACAGTTTGGCACCCATGCAGATTATGTGACGTAATTTGCAAAAATAATCACTGTTCTCTACCTATTAAAATAAGAAAGGTGTTGTTGATTTTTGACTGCACAGACGTCCGGTCATGAAATGACCGATTTACTTATTATCGGCGGCGGTCCTGCGGGCCTGTTCGCTGCATTTTATGGAGGTATGCGTCAGGCTTCCGTTACACTGGTTGAAAGTATGCCACAGCTTGGTGGACAGCTCGCGGCCCTCTACCCGGAAAAGTACATTTATGATGTAGCCGGTTTTCCGAAAGTTACTGCTCAGGAACTCGTGAATAACCTGATCGAGCAGATGAGCCACTTTAACCCGAACATTCGCTTGGAAGAAAAAGTGGTGTCGGTGGAGAAAAAAGAAGAACAGCATTTCATCGTAAAGACAGATGAGAATGAATATCATGCCAAAGCGGTTATTATCACGGCGGGTGTTGGTGCATTTGAACCTCGTCGCCTTGAACTCGAAGGTGCAGCGAAGTTTGAGAAAACCAACCTGCATTACTTCATCAGTGATTTAAACGCTTTTGCCGGTAAAAAAGTTTTGATTAGCGGCGGGGGAGATTCTGCTGTAGACTGGGCTCTTATGCTTGAGCCGATTGCTGAACAGGTTACTCTGATTCACCGCCGGGACAAATTCCGTGCACATGAGCACAGTGTGGAAAACCTGATGAACTCCAAAGTTAACGTTGTGACACCGACTGAAATTACGGAACTTCACGGAGATGACACCATTACCAAGGTTACTCTTGCTCATGTTAAGACGAAAGAAACACAGGAAATTGAAGTGGATGATGTCATTGTTAACTTTGGTTTCGTATCCTCCCTCGGTCCAATTGCTGAATGGGGTATCGAAATTGACAGCAATTCCATCGTTGTCGACTCCCGCATGGAAACGTCTATTCCTGGTATTTTTGCTGCCGGCGATATTACGACGTATCCAGGCAAGCTGAAACTGATTGCTGTTGGCTTCGGTGAAGCTCCAACTGCAGTAAATAATGCAAAAGTATACTTCGATCCGGATGCCAAATTGTCTCCTGGACACAGCAGTAATATGAAACGCTAATTCAAAGCAATCACATAATATGGTACAAAAAAGGGTATCTTACTCCTGAGCAATCTCATGATCAGGAGGGATACCCTTGTCTTATATATGCCCGCTGTGTAACGGTCTGGTTGTACCGGAGCAGGCTTGTCCCCACTGCTTTCAGGGACTGTCAGAATGCGGCAAATTAGACGACTACACCGGACCATACAGCCCCTACGAACTTCAAGCTTCCTCTGACATGGCAGACGAAACCGAGAGCGTTTGCAATCACTTGATGTATTGTCACCATTGTCAGACAAGTATGCTACTGCCTGTCTCTTTATGGGACTTGTCCGGAAACCTGTAACATTGCCTGCAATGAGGATCTCTAGTGAAGTATGGCAGATACGTCAGTACCCAGTTTGCGCTTATGGATTTCTGCCAATAGCAGCGCGATGAAATCTCTTTCGAGATCCAATTCGATCGCTTTATGGTAGGAATCCAACAACATCTCATCGGATAACATAGCCATTTCCCGCCACAACCTTTCCTTTATTTTCCTCAAAACTATCATATCAGAGATCGGACAAGAGAACAAGCGTTCTTGTTATCCACAACGACGTGTGGAAATCCTGTGTATAGTTTGTTGATAATTGGAAAAAACATAGAATATATATCAGTGGATAATGTGGACATTAATTATACACAGGATAGATAACATCTCTATGAAATTCGGGATTCAAAGAAAATTTAGAGCAATTTTCATATTTTCCACGAACGCTCCGAATGTATTACCCAAAAGTGAAAATTTTCAAACGCTTTTCATCCAATTTCTCTTGTATATACTATCGGTTTTTCTCCCGTTTTCTTTAACGTTTCCAGTAATTTTCATTGAGGTCTGGTATTCACTTCCAAAATCCATATTCTGCCCGAGTGATCCAGTCCATAATCAAATCCCAACTGTCCTATGCCAGGGAACTGACTTTCCATGATATGTGTGCAAGTCAATGTTAAAGAACGCATCTCCTGCCGCTTGTATCGATTAGCAATGTGAGGCAGGGATAAGGCAAGTGCTCTTTTGCCTGACAGCATGGTTCCCCCCTTACTCAGATTCGTTACACACAGACCTGGACGTGCAAGTCTTCCAACCAAAGAACGAAATACCCAACCCTGTCCCGTCTTTACTACCTTAACTCTGTAATCCACAGGTCTTCCATGAATGGTTGCGAGATGAATTCCTTGTTGAATGATATATCTTCGCTTGGCCTTTACCCTTACAAGGGAGCGATACATCTTAGTAAAGCTTGCAAAAGAACGAGTAACTTTCATATGTGTATATCTAAAAACCCCGCCGCTGCTGGATACCCGGATTACGCCGTACCCACCGCCTCCAACAACGGGTTTAACATATACCATTCCATAACGTTGCAGCATGTGCAGCAGGTTACCTGGATTAAACACTTTTGTTTGCGGGATATGAGCAGCAGCTACCGGATATTTCATCAGTGCAGCAGTTTTCCGCCATTTGCTTGCTAACTGTCTCGACATAGGTTGATCTCCTCTCTCCAAACCATGATCCTTCTTTATACATACTCACTCCAAGCATGGTTTTCTTGGATGATTGTCCAAGGCAAAGGCCCCTTTTCTGTGGAACATGTCCTGCTATGCTAAATGGATTCCAGGACAAACGCCGGTTTACTTTTCAAACGGTTCAATCTGTCGTATGCTACTAAAGAATGACTTGTTTTGGCTAAAAATGAGGATCTAAGGAGCGTTCAAAAGACATGGAAGCATTTTTCAAATCACTTTATGGCGTGGCCTATTTCGCAATGTCCATTGTATTGGTCGCGGTGACGGTACTTCTCTTCGTGATCGGTATTCGTCTGTTTATCAAAAAACGCAATCGTGGCTTTGCCGTAAGTTGTATTTTATTTGCCTGTTTCATCGTCTTTATCATCGTTGTGATGTTCACCACGCCCTTCTCTGCCACGCCTCCAGGCTCACCGGAAGCCCTGGCTGCCCTGTTACATTACGGGTAACCGACCTTTGTAGAAGGAGATGCTTATGACACGAAATAATAAAACACTTGGAATTGTTGATATTGGCTCAAACTCTATTCGTCTAGTGATCTATGAGGTGAGTGAAGACGGAGCGTATCGCATTATTCATGAAGACAAATATGCTGCCCGGCTAAGCGGGGTTGTGGAATCGGATGGCAGTATCCTAAGATCATCTCTATCCACTGCCATAACCGTCCTTCGGCAATTTAAAGCCACCTGTGAGACTTATCAGACTGAACTAATTCGAGCGGCAGCAACTGCCGCGATCCGCAATGCGACCAACGCGGAGCAGATTATTGCATGGCTGGAAAATGAAACTGGACTTACGATTGAATGTGTCTCGGGAGATCGTGAGGCCTATTACGGATTCCTGGGCGTGATACAGTCGATTGACCTGACCGACGGTTTTGTCGTTGACATTGGAGGGGGCAGTACGGAGATCACCGTGTTCCGCAATCGCGAAAGATTGCACAGTGTCTCGCTGCCAATCGGTGCCGTGAATTCACATGCCCGTTATGGAGGCGAGGATCAATGGACCGAGGCCAATGAACAATCCCTTTGCAATGAAGTTATTGAAGCATTACAGGGACAGACTTGGACTCAGGAACATCCCGGTTTGCCACTCATTGGACTGGGTGGTACAATGCGTACACTCGCAAAAGTAGAACAAAAGCGTACGCAATATTCTTTGCCGGTAACGCATCACTATGAAATTAGAGAGGAAGCGATGGATAATATCGCCCTTTCCTTGCCCTATCTTACTTCCGCTCAACGCAAAAAAGTGCCAGGTCTTGCTAAGGATCGAGCTGACATCATCGTACCAGGCGTATTGATTCTGCGTACTGTCTTCCGCATGATCCAGGGGGATCGTTATGTGGTAAGCGGAGCAGGACTTCGCGACGGGCTTCTGAGGGATTATCTCGCTGCTGGTCAGCCTTCCGCACCTGATGCATTAAAGGATAGCATCCGTAATTTCCTTTATTACGGCCCACCGATCCCGGAGAAACGTCTGAACCGGATTCATCAGGATACGGTTACCTTATACACCGCTTTGCAAGAGGCTACGCCTGATGCCTCTGATGAGCGAATTTTGTACACATCCTCTATGCTTCATATGGCTGGCAAACAAATTAACTATTTCCGGTACACGCAACACTCGGCATACTGGATTATGAATGCAAGCATTTACGGTCTGTCCCACAGGGAAACAATTTTAAGTGCCATTGCAGCCGACTATCATCCGAAAAAAAGAACGCCTCAACTGCTACAGAAGCATGAGGACATTCTGAAAGATTCGGATACACAGCATGCTCACCGCATCGGCTCGTTACTGCGTGCGGCCGAAGCGATCCATCGTGCAGAGAGCATTGCCGCCATTCACGCGGTCAAAGAAAAAGACTCGCTGCAGGTCACGTTGACCTGTACAGACGAGCCTTTACTGGAACTGAACGGCCTGGAAGATGCCGTCAAAGATTTGCAAGAAGCCTGGGGAGTTACGTTAAAACACTCCATTGTGCGGGCTTCCAAGGGATAATTCCCATCGCCTCCGTCTGACTTCTCAGCGGGGGCTTTTCATTTTTTACAAATATATAATTGCCGTTTGGCATAAGTTCTCTGGCCTTCACATTGTCATTCAATGACAGATTGAGGATATCCACCAGCATTTTTTTCAATGAAGGATCAAATACAGGACACATCAGCTCAATACGTCGATTTAAGTTACGTGACATCCAGTCTGCACTGGAAATGAAAACATCGGGGTTACCGTCATTTTCAAAGTAAAACAACCGGGAATGTTCAAGAAAACGGTCTACAATACTAATGACTCGAATGTTCTCGCTCAGCCCTTCTACACCTGGACGTAAGCAACATACGCCGCGGACAATCAGGTCAATCTGCACCCCTGCCTGCGAAGCTACATATAATTGATCTATCATTTCCTGATGGGATAAAGAGTTGATCTTGGCAATAATTCGGGAACGTTTGCCTTTTAATGCATGCTCTGTTTCTCGGCGAATCAATGTGAACAACTCGTCCTTCATGCCATCTGGCGCAACACGGAATGCTTGCAGTGCCTTCGGGCCGGAATAACCGGTAATCTCGTTAAACAGTTCGGATGCATCCTCACCAATGATCGGGTTAGAGGTGAACAAACCTACATCCGTATACACTTTGGCGGTGCTTTCGTTGTAGTTCCCCGTACCAACGTGAACATATCGGCGCAGCCCTTGCTGCTCCCGGCGTACAACGAGAATGATTTTTGCATGTGTTTTCAGACCGACCAAACCATAAACGACATGGCAGCCTGCCTTTTCTAGCTTCCGAGCCCATGCAATATTCCGTTCCTCATCAAATCGGGCTTTCAGTTCCACAACAACGGTAACTTGCTTCCCGCTCTCTGCAGCGAGCGCGAGCGCTGGAATAAGACGCGAGTCACCATTGACTCGGTAAAGCGTCATTTTGATCGCCAGAACCTGTGGATCTTCTGAAGCTTCCAGTATAAAATCTGTCACCGGTTCAAACGATTCATACGGGTGATGAACCAGCACATCCTGTCTGCGAAGTAGCTCAAAATGACTTTCTCTCGGCAGGAACTCAGGCGGATATACAGGTTGTACAGGACCATATTTGAGATGTGAGAAACCTTCGAGGCTATCCACAAATCCAGATAAAAAGCTGAGATCCAGCGGTCCATCAATTTCAAAGATCGGGTCCTGAATTTCAAACTCCTCTTGCAGCTCCTGTAGCGCGTCACTACGGAAATCCTTGCACACTTCCAGTCTGACAGGGGCTCCGCGACGTCTGCGACGCAGCTCTTTTTCGATGGCCTCCAGCAAGTCTTCCGCTTCTTCTTCATTAATGGAGAGATCTGCGTTTCGAGTTACCCGGAACTCCTGCACAGCCAGCGATACATATCCGCTGAACAAGGTGTGCACATGCTGTTTAATCAGGTCTTCGATCAGAATGAAACTTTTTTTCTTGCTATTGGCCCTCAGAGGAACCTTCACAATGCGAGGAAGATTGGAAGGTACCTGCACGATCGCCATAAATGGCTCGCCATCCTGCTCATCTTCTTTTTGCAGCATTACGGACAGATAAACGGACTTGTTGTGCACCAGCGGAAAAGGCCGACTCTGGTCGATAGCCATCGGCGTAAGCACCGGGAAAATAATGTCATGATAATATTGATCCATTGCCCGTTGCTGCGTCACATTAAGATCCACATACTCCTGGATGTGCACGCCTTTCTTGGCGAGAAGACGAATGAGCTCACGGTACGTTTTATATTGCTCCGCGACCATGGCCCCGGTTCGTTTAATGAGTCTGCGGTACAGCCCCGAAGGGGTATAACCCGTGAAATCTTTTTGTGTGAATCCAGCCTTGATTTTCTCCTTGGTCTCTGCGAGCCTGACACTGACAAACTCATCCAGATTGCTGGCAACAATGCCAAGAAACCTCATCCGCTCCAGCATAGGCGTTGTAGCGTCCTGTGCCTCTTGAAGCACACGCCGATTAAATTCAACCCAACTCAAATCACGATTAACATAGTTGCCTGTTTTAATATCTTTATGCATGTATGGCCTCCGAATGTGATGCATGTCAATTCTTATTTGAACTTCTACTATAATTGTACTATTCGTAATCGACTCCAAGCGTCATCGGAATGTTAACGCAGTGTTAAATTTATGTAAATGATAACTCATGACCGCAACTTTTTCCATCCCTTTACAAAGCACAATAGACAAGTTAAAGTGAACTACAGTGTGATTTGATCGGCTGTCGTTATTATTCCAAATTCACGTTATTTTAAAGGAGTATCTCATGAAATCGAACAAACCTAGAACGTTGCAAAAAAACATCGAGTTTTTCACCGCTGCCCTGTCCCAATGTGTGGTTACCGCATGGCAGGAAGATCCCGCAGGTGTGTATTGTGAAGTCGGTCACGGCATTGTCGAGCAGATCAGTGATGACAGCGTGCGAATTCGCAATGAGGATGGAACGAAAAGCCATTATGCTCGGGACACGACGATGTTTCAAACCGAAAAATAATTTTTGCGTAAATATGAAAAAAAGACTAGCTTTCCGAAACAGAGTGTTGTATACTCTTGCCACAAGGAAAGGAGGTGCGTCAACATTTCTAATGTCATGTTGAACGTGTCCCTTACCCGATCCACTACTTCCAAATAAATTGGATGGTAATGGAGGCGCGGGATACGGATCAATGTTTTAAAAAGCGCCACGGGTAGAAAAGCCGTCTTCGGACGGCTTTTTGTTTTGTCTTTTTCTATATAATACATAGGAATGTAACATGGGAAAAAGATGAGAAGTTAAGAAAACAACCAAAATATTGGAAACGGACCCTTTAGCACCATGATTTCGGAAGGCTATAATGAGGATGCATCTCAACTTATAACCAAGGAGGCATGTTGTTATGTTTAGAAATGTAAGGGGTTTCAAGACAAGCATTTTGCTAGCTTTTGTTTTATTAATCACTTCGATCCTGCTACCTGCAGGTCAGCACGCCAGTGCCGCACCGAGTTTTGCCAAAGGAGCAGACATTAGCTGGGTTCCCGGCATGGAAGCTCAAGGGTACAAGTGGAAAGATAAAAACGGGGTACAACGGGACATCATTGATATCTTGAAAAAGGATTACCAGATTAACTCTGTTCGCATCCGTGTTTTCGTTAATCCTTCGAATGATTATGGTAACGGTTACATGAATAAAGATCGCGCTGCCGCTCTCGCACAACGTGCTAAAAATGCAGGTATGAGTGTCATGCTGACACTGCATTACAGCGATTCCTGGGCAGACCCAGGCAAACAAACTAAGCCAGCCGCATGGAAAAATTATACGTTCCAGCAGTTGATGGATGTTGTCTGGAGCTATACCCGTGACGTTATGACGACCATGCAGAGCAAAGGTGTCACTCCAGACTGGGTACAGATCGGCAACGAAACCAGCAACGGTATGTTGTGGGATGATGGTAAAGCTTCGGTTAACATGAAAAATTATGCTTGGCTCGTGAACACAGGACATAATGCTGTAAAATCCATAAGCAGCGGTACCAAAACAATGGTGCATCTTGCAAACGGAGACGATAATGCTTTGTTTGTCTGGAATATCGGTGGACTGATCAACAATGGGGCCAATTTTGACATGATAGCAATGTCCCTCTACCCTTCTGCTTCCGGCTGGAATACAGCTGTGACGAACACGGTCAACAATGCAAAAGATATGATTAATCGTTATGGCAAAGAAATTATGATCTCCGAAATTGGCATGGATAACAATCAGCCCGCGGCAGGAAAAAGCTTTGTCACAGCGATGAAAAATCAGATTCGCAATTTGCCAAGTGGCAAAGGAAAAGGTGTATTCTACTGGGAGCCACAAGCTACTCCAGGTTATAATGCCGGGTACACCAAAGGTGCTTGGCAGTCCAATATGATGCCAACGGCTACCATGGAAGGGTTCATTGACTAAGCACAGAGGTTAGAAGCCTCATGCGCGGGAGGGGGCTGCGGGTGGACGTTACGGGAACGGGTCGTTCTTTCGATCGCTGGTTGTCCTCGGATTTCTGTTTGAATTCCCCCTCCATAGGGGGAAATCCGAGGTCAAACGCGAACGCTCCGCTTCTACAGAATCGATCCCGCCCCCTTCACTACGCGCTGCTCCTTAAGGATGGGCTTCTAAAACGTGCTCAGGCTTTTCACAGAGGTAAAGGAAAACATTGAAGGGGGAGCTGCGGGTGGACGTTCCGGGGCGGGGCGTTCTTTCGATCGCTGGTTGTCCTCGGATCGTTCTGGATTTTCCCCTTCATAGGGGAACATCCGATGACAAACGCGCACGCTCCGCTTCTACAGAATCGCTCCCGCCCCCTCCTCTACGCGCTGCTCCTTGCGGAAGGGCTTCTAAAAACGTGCTTTGGCTTTTCACGGGAGTCTGCTTCGAAATTACATGAACACCATAACAGCTATAAGAGATACAAAAAGACTGAGGATAGCAATAATTGCTTGAATACAGCTAAACGATATATTTTCGATCAGGATCATGTGTTTTCTCTGTACAACATACGAAAATAGAAATGAAGGAAGGATAATCGGTAGATATTGATGAAGATCCGCACCATCAGTACTTGGCAATAGTGTGCCAAGATATCCGTTTGTCGTTTCGTTCACGATTAACCACGTATAGATCATGCCAATGATTACTGAAAAAAGAAACGGAGATAAGAAACGAATCCTGTTTCCTGGTAGCACGAAACGACCAGGCTTTCGCTCTAGCAACTCATCATTAACCATCATCATTCTCCTCCTAATTCATCATTTGACGATTTTGTTCCTGAAATACCCTGAAATTCAGCAAACCAGCAACAATAGCCAGAATCGTCAGTACGGCTGCAAACAAATAGAGGTTCACGATGCCTATGATTTCAGCAAGCCATGCCATGCCTAGCAAAGATATGCAAAATATGAGATGCATCATGGAGGCTTGAGCAGATAAAACCTTGGGTAACATCGGATTAGCCACACTACTTTGAATCAACGTACGTCGGTTAATCATTGCAAGCTCAGCAAATGGCCCCATCAACATGACGAGGATCAGCGCAATAAATGGCTGTGAGTTCAATGCATAGAATGCCGTCAATACTCCATACCCTGCCATTCCTATCATCATGACTGAAAAATATCGACGTCCAATGATTCTGGCTAGGGCAAGTACCAGCAAACCACCACCAATGGTTCCAGCAAAATAAGCTGCATTGATGAAGCCCCACCATTCTTCTCCCTGTCCAAGCGCCACTTGCACAAACGCAAGCGTGAAAGCACCTACCCAAATAGAGCCACCAAGCATGTCGATCATATCCATGAACGTAAGCACTCGCAGACGAGGTGTCTTCCATATCATCTTCCAACCTTCGGTTAACGTGTGCCATCTACTTGTGCCCAGATCAGAAGAAATATCTGCTGCTGCATTCACACGCTTCTCTGGTATCCCTCCATGCGTTGGTTCCTTAACACCAAGTGTAAATACAGCTGCCAAGCCATAAATAACAGCTGCGATTAACAACGTTGAACTTGATCCAATGAATGCAACAATTACGCCGCTTAGGCCCCAACCTGCAAATTGTACAACTTGATCGCTGACGCTCATGAGTCCATTGGCTTTGAGTAGACCTTGTTCATGAGTCACCAGTCGTGGAATCAGCGCATTACGAGCTGGTGTTGTCCCCCCATCGAGAAAAGACATCACAAATATAAGCGAAAACACAAGCACTAATGAGGATTCTACGCTATTAAGCTGTATGTACACTGCCAGACAGATGAACAACAGGAATTGCCCGGTTTGTGAAAAAAAGAGTAGACTGGGCAACTTAAATCGCTGAATGAATAGCGGTGCAACTAAACTACTCAACAACTGAGCCCCACTGCGAATCAATGGCAAAAGTGCCGCAGACACAAGCGAATTTGTACGATCCAGTACCATAACCGTAAGGGCCATAATATACAATACGTCCGCGGCATTGGCTGCTGTTTGGGTTGTCCACAGATAATAAAAAGCACGGGTTAAATACGAGGACTTCATGAACATCTTTCTCCATTTCTATAGCATGCTGTCTTTCGCACAAATTCACCCCCTACAATTAGAACATACGTTCCTTAATTTGTAAATAAAAGAATCATTCAGGTTGCCTTACGACTGTGAATTTGGTAAAAAAAAAGCCCTCCTCATCCTTAAGGATGGAAAGGCTAATCATCAGAAAGACTAGATCAATTCAAGTCTTTCAACCCTTTTATGATGTATTAGATCGCTTTCTGTTCCTGGACAGACTTCGCCAGTTTTGTAGCACGCATCGAAGCAATAGCATAGACGATAAGTGCTACCCAAATGAAGGCGAAACCAACCAGCAACACAGGAGAAACAGTTTCCTTAAACACAAATATGCTCAGGACCAACATAATCGTTGGACCGATGTATTGCACAAATCCGAGCGTGGACAGCGACATGCGGGCAGCTGCACGTGCAAAAAACAGCAGCGGCAATGCGGTTACAACGCCGGAAAGCAACAATTCAAAAAACATTGGCGCTGGCAATGTCCAGGCCGTTGTTTTACCCACAATGCCAAGATAAATCCAGTAACCTAATGCAACAGGCAGGACAACTGCCGTCTCTGACAGCAAGCCTACTGACGCATCTTGCTTGATCTTTTTCTTAGCCAGACCATATAAACCAAAGGATGCAGCCAGTGAAATGGAGATCCACGGGAAACGTCCGTAGTCGATCGTAATAATCAGCACAGCAATCGCTGCAATAGCAATGGCCAGCCATTGCCCCCGGTTCGGTTTCTCATGAAGGAAAACGACGGCAAGCAGCACATTCAGCAAAGGGTTCAGATAATAACCAAGACTAGTCTCCACCACATGACCGTTGTTCACAGCCCAGATGAAAATCAGCCAGTTGATCGCAATCAACAGTCCACTAGCCGTGAGCGACAGTAAAGTTGAGCGGCTGGTCCAGATTCGTTTTACATCACTCCAGCGGCGCTGGATAGCTACTAGAATCCCCATAAATACAAATGACCACACCACCCGATGTGACAAAATCTCACCAGCCGGCACGTTGTTAAACAGCTTCCAATAAAGTGGGAGGATTCCCCACATAACATACGCAATAATGGCATTAATTAATCCGCTATTCATGAAACATACCTCTCTTTATGTTCTCTGTCTGTGTCTCTATTTAATCTCTGATGTCTCAACGGATTATACGCCTCGTTCCTTACATAAGTAAAGAAATACTTATAAAAATACAATTTTGTAACAATATACATAGCAGTCTAAACACACAGTTTCATTGAAGTGCATTGCTTCTCTTCATAATAGCGTATAATAAGATAAATTCTTTCTCTATGGGGGCCATGACGATGTCACAAGATATCTGGTTTAACTTGCCGGTCAAAGATGTAGAAAAGGCAACTTCTTTTTTTAATGCAATAGGATTTAAAACGACGAACGTTGGTAGCGAGAGAGCCATGATCTCCATAGGCCAAACTACAATTATGCTTTTTCCTTATGCAACTTTCGAGAAATTTACCGGAGCCAGAGCTGTGGACACTTCGCATAGCGCAGAGGTTATCATCTCCATTGGTGCTGATAGCAGAGAAGCAGTCGACTCCTTTATTCAGAATGTAGAGCGTGCCGGAGGAGGCATCTTTGGCAAGCCAGGAGAGACGGACGGTTGGATGTATGGTGCAGGGTTTGCGGATTTGGATGGTCATCGCTGGAATCTGCTGTACATGGATGAGAGCAAGATGCCAAAGCGTCAATAATGAGCCCAATCATAGATAACATCTGATAGATCATAATTAATTTTACATCAACAAAAACGGACACTCGCTTATCCAAGCAAGTGTCCGTTTGTTTTTAGTTTATCCTACAAACATATCTAATTATTACTTCGCTTCGCCAACTACAGTAAAGCGTTCATTTTTATGCTGCGGGTTCTCAATTTCATCCACAAGCGCAATCGCGTAATCGGCATAGCTGATGTAGCTGTTGCCTTCACTGTTTACCATAATTACATCGTTGCCGGACTGGTATTTTCCAGTACGTACGCCTTCCGGATTGAAGAAACCAGCCGGGCTAAGGAATGTCCATTGAATGCCGGAAGATGCTTGTAAGTCTTGCAGGTTCTTTCCTTGGTTGGATGCTGTTGCTTTGTACGCATCAGGGAATCCAGGGGAATCGACAACACGCAGCGTTTTGGACTCGTCCGTGAACAAGCTCCCCGCACCACCCACAACGATCAGACGAGTGTTAGGAGCATCTTTCAAAATGTTGATCAGGGCTTGTCCAGCTTCCACGTGCAGGTTTTCTTTGCCTGCTGGTGCACCAAACGCATTCACAACCACATCAAAGGCCTGAACATCTGAAGCCGTCAGATCAAATACGTCTTTTTCCAATACATTCAGGCTTTTGTCTTCTAATTTGGATGCATTTCGCACAATCGCTGTTACTTCGTGCCCGCGGTCTACCGCTTCTTTCAAAATAGTACTTCCCGCTTTACCTGTTGCACCAATAATTGCAATTTTCATCGTCAATCTCTCCTTCAGTATCGTTTTTTTACTAACTATTATGTTAAGGTTGTTTCCCTAATTCATAATGTAACTATAAATGTTACAACTTATCTTGTCAATACGTTTTCTTTTATCTTTTAACCATACATCCTCGAAAGATGTGGAGCTGGAATGAAGTTCATTAGATAACAATGAATACAGTTGATCCTTGCACTAAAAATAAACAGATGAATATCCTCCTGCCAATATTCTTAATGCCATAATAAGAAGCCTTGTTCTCAATAAACAAGGCTTCTTTCCTTTCTTCTTCACACCATCAACTTAGGCGCTCCTACGTCCCAATCTCCAAGGGAAGCATGGATAAATTCTACTGGCAAAGATGTCACTGGGCTGTCACCATTACTTGAAAATGTTGCTCCCGCTGGGGCTCCTGATGTGATGACACCAGCATGATAAGTGCTTACCCCAAGAGGAAATACATAATTGCGACCCCCGTTGTTATCCCAAGTACCACTTCCGTTGTTGAAAACGGCCTCCAGTCCGGTCGATGTACCTACATCAATTGTAATTTTGTTATACCCTGGCAGGTCTGATACTGGGATTGGAACACCTGGAGGTGTCGTCCATGTCCCTCCTGCGGGACGGTAATGAATGTTAGGCTGCGCGTATCCCTGCTTATAGTAGAGCGTGACACTATTGCTCTTTGGTGCAGCATCGGTCGTCACACGGACTTCCGCACTCGCTGCCGATTTGTTCTGCGCTGCATCATAAGCTACAACATAGTAAGCATGAGCTGTTGCAGCGTTCAAACCTGTATCCGTATACGCAGTTGTTGTGCTTGTGCCAATGTTGACGCCATCCCGAAATATTTCGTATCCGGTTACACCTGTATTATCTGTTGATGGACTCCAAGCAAGGGATACACGATCGGAAGCTTTTGAGGTGACTGTCAGATTTGTGGGTACGCTAGGCGGAGCCGTATCTACTTGTGGCCCACCTTGAGTGATGACCCCTGCATTATAGGTGCTCACCCCTAAAGGGAACTGATAGTTCTTTCCACCGTTGTTGTCCCACGTACCGCTGCCATTGTTGAAAACCGCTTCAAGTCCGGTAGCAGTGCCTACATTCACGGTCATTTTCATGTATCCTGGCATTTCAGCTGCCGTCATTTTTACACCCGGAGCCGTCGTCCAGGTTCCACCTGTCGGACGATAATGAATATATGGATTGGTGTAACCCTGTTTGTAATATATGGTGACCACATTGCCTTCTTTGGTCTTTACCGTGACTGACTCACTGACGGCCGAGACATTTCCTGCCGCATCGACGGCTTTGATGGTGTATACATAATTGGTTGCGGGAGCGAGAGAAGAATCGGTATACGTCAGTCGGGTTGCTTCTCCAACTTTACTTCCATCACGATAGATGTCGTATCTCGCAACTCCGTAATTATCCTGACTTGCTACCCAGTCCACAGTTACAGTGGATGAAGTAGACTCTTTAACCACAACGTTCGTCGGTGCTGTTGGTGGCTCAGTATCTGCAACGAGTGTCTGCACTTGTAAAGTTTGACTGGCATCAGATATGTTATTGGCCTTATCCCTGGCTTTAATGCTGTACGTGTAGGTTTTGGCAGGTTCAAGTCCGGTATCTGTATACTCCGTCGTCTGGGAAGTGCCCACTTTGGTGCCATTCCGATAGATATCATAACCATCGACACCAACATTGTCCGTAGCTGCTGTCCATTGAAGAGTGACACTGCGATCCGTTACACGTGTGGACTTCACCTCGGTTGGAACGGAAGGCGGCGTCTGATCCACCACTAGGAACGGGTGTATGCCCTGGATTGTTCCGTTTGAGTCTTCCACGATTTTACCGGAAGCATCCTTTTTGTATTTTCCCGTACCTACATATACCGTCTGAATCTCACTGCGAGTCACATTGCCGTTTCCGTCCGTAGCCTCGATATAATAATCAACCAGTTGATCCCTGAAATCGTTGAAATAGGTATAATACATATCCCCGATTTCTTGAGCCGGTACACGTTTGAACATGTCCGTACTGCTTGGTTGCCAAGCCACCCCGTTGATGTCCGGCTTCAAATCACGCTTGGTCATCGGATATTCCTGCCATGGGCTCACTTTTGAAGGATCAATGTTGGACACACCTTTGGCTTTGAGCGCTGCCGGATCATACACACGGAAAGTGTTATCCTTTGCATCCGCCTGCTTATCCCGATGAGTCCGTACTTTCACTTTGATATCACGAATCCCGCTCACATCATAAGCGTAGGTGTAGATGCCAAACGTATTGTCAAAATAATGAAGCGTCCATCCCTCTGCCTTACTGACATTGGCACTCCCTGGATTATACGGATAACGCTGCGGCCACCATACCGATGGACCTGTGCGATCCTTAGCTAGCTGACCATTAACGTATGGCTTGGAGAAAAACAAAGACTGATTAAATGATAGTGTCGGCTTCACACCGTCATCCACATTTTCATCATAGTATCCAAAACCGGAATCCAGCGCTGGCAAAAGGAAATACCAGCTCAGCTCTGCCGGGTTCGCCCCACCCTTATAATTGTTTGCCGGATCTCCCTTGACTGGGTAAGCCATCATCCATGGATTCAGCTGATTGCCTTCGTAGGTGATCTCCCGATCCAGTGCTGTAGAAGGTTTCCAATGGTTCGGGTTGGCATCCAGCCATATTTGTTCGGCTGTCTTTGCATAATTGAGCGCTGCCTGTTCCAGGGCAAAGTTACGCTCCAGATAGTGATAACCGTATTCAAAGGATACCGTCATGCCTTCCTGAACCCCGTCCAGATTCTTTTTGGGCTCCAGTTGAAGACCGGTAGCTTTGTTGAACGCATCAAACTGTCCTTTCCAGATGCCGAAAGGTAGACGCCAGTGATACCATGTCGGATCGGATGAGGAGTCACGCGTATCGATCCACGAGCCATCCTGCACATGTACCACATCGTCGGCTTTTGGCGTATTCGTACGCAAGTACTCGTTAATGCTCTCTCCTTTTACCCCGGGTTGTGCATAAGTCACATCGCCTGCATTGCGCCAAGTGTCCTCAGAACCTGCACGGCCTGAAGAATTATCCCCATCATGCGCAATAACAAAAAACTGCTTCTGATCCACTAGTCCCTCAAATGGTTTGAGTGCATCTGCCTTCACCGAGCCTTGGTAGCCTTCTTCCCATGATTCTGCCTGAGCTACAGGGATACCAACAATCTTCTTCTCTGCTCCGGTTTCGGGATTCACGTGCCGCACCCAGTGCGGTGTAGAGGCGAACGGGTATTTGTTGTACACGACCTGTTTTTCATTGAACATCGGTGCAGACACCCACGCACCAACACTACTGGTGTTTTGCAGATCGGCTCGATTTGGTGGAGAAATCATCGTATCCTTGCCAGGATCGTTCAAAAACGGATAATCCTTGAGGGTACGTGAAAAGTGATTGTTGCCGATAACAGACCACTCAATGCCCAGCTGATCTAGCACGGGAATAATGCGTTCCGAGAAGCCAAGCTCGGTCGGGAAGAAACCTTTGGATGATTTGAAGCTGTCCCCTAGGAAGAAGGGTTGAGCCATGACTGCATTTTGGTATATCAGATCCTTGAGCAAATATTCATTACCCGCAAGTGGCCCCATGGAGTGGTGCCCGGAAAAATGAACGAGGTCCATCGTGCGTTCTCCATGGGTCGTTTTCAGATTGTTGTACGCGTTCTTCCAAGGAGTACCCCAAGATTTGTTATTGTAACCGTTTACATTGTTAGTATACATAAAGCTGTCTACATTGTTCAGTAGGGAGCCTGACATGGTTACCTGCATGCCTGCGGCTGGATGGTTATTTTTGAGATCGCCTGCTACTTGCCATGGCCAACTGAGATAGGCTCCTGTTTTCGCATGATGCGTGTAATAAGCGACCAGATCGTCATGTGGCATC
This sequence comes from Paenibacillus cucumis (ex Kampfer et al. 2016), assembly GCF_019748695.1. Taxonomy (NCBI): domain Bacteria; kingdom Bacillati; phylum Bacillota; class Bacilli; order Caryophanales; family Paenibacillaceae; genus Paenibacillus; species Paenibacillus cucumis (ex Kampfer et al. 2016). The sequence continues at coordinate 57,768 of NZ_JACLIC010000033.1, forward strand.
GGTGCACCACCAGGCAGAAAATACGGATAACCTGCTGGGGGATTCTTTTTCAATTCTATGACTTGCCCGTCATAGGTGTATCGGATGGGTGATCCTACAGGTGTGGAAGCATACTTGGACATATCGTAGTAAGCCCAAAAATTCGGCATATGGTTATGGTACACATGGGAAGCGGAGATTTCAGCATATGCTGCTGTGGTGTGTGTGGAAACAACGATGGATAATGCCAACAGGAATGCGCCTAGCCTGCGCGCAAGCTTCATGTTTTTCCTCCCTTATCTGTTGCCCCTGTGGGGACCATGAATTTGAATTCATTTGAAAGTCAGTAGAACCTTGCTAACGAATCTTTTGTTTGGTTGTGAAAATGAGCCTGCTATCGCGCCTCCTCTCTCCTGTAATTCTGTCATTCTTTGATTCTCTGCTAAAAAAATTTTCGAGCGATCCAAGCAAGATAACGCCTTTTTGCACAAACGTTTGCATATTTAAGAAATGAATAACCTCTTATAAACCAACGATTATCGGGTATGACACCGGCAAATACGTTGATGATAAGTTCAATTATTGCAAACGTTTGCACAAAATAATATACCTATACATGGAACAAAATGTCAATATCGCAAATGCGTAATCAACACCCCCACTTCAGAGCGGCTTAAAGTACCTATCCAACTAACTACACAAAGCACAAAAAAGCACACTTCCAGCGAATCCTCTTCGCCGAAAAATGTGCCTTAACCGTTGTATCTTTTTGAACGCTTTAATGAATTGACACGCTCAACCCCATACTATTCGCAGATTAACAATCTTTATCCGGTACCCCTGCTTCTTCACGTGTACGGAAGGATGAGCCGCAGCCGCATGTAGCTACTGCGTTCGGGTTGTGAATGGTGAATCCGCCAGACATGCCGGAATCTTCAAAATCAATTTCAAGTCCATTCAAATATTTCACATTTTCTTTCTCCACAACGACTTTCATGTCCTGAATGTCCATATATATATCCTCATCGGACTCTTTATCGTCAAAGCCCATGGCGTACGAAAATCCGGTACAACCGCCCGGTGCTACGCCAAGACGCAGGAACATTCCAGGGGTCTCTTGCTGTGCAAGCATCTCTTTCAATCGGTCTGCAGCCGTTTCGCTGATACTAATCATGCCAGGTCACTCTCCTTTTCATCACTCTTCCTTCAAATTATACTCCACTCCGTCAAGGGGCTCAAGTCATGTTTGCCCGCTTCCGCGTTCCCCCTGAACTCCTTTTTCTTCCCAGTGTATTGAACCCCTGCGACACGAGGTTTATAATGGATAGGTGGTCACTCTGAAAATGTCAATATTTTGTCATGAGATATTCGGATGTTGGTCATATATGGAGTTGTAATTTTTTTCACATTTCGAGACTGTTTCTCAGTCCCCAATGCATATAGAGTCACTTTGACTCCTTTTGAAAAAATAAACTTTTCGATTGCAGCATACGCTGCACCGGGTAATAAGAGTTAGTCTTTCACAGGAAGGCGGCAGTTGACCGCATCTTTGCTATGTATTTCTGTTTATTGGTTCAACACACCACAACTCGAATTCCGGTAAAGAACAGGAGGAAACAGCATGTCTACATTGGTAACACCGTTCACCGACAAAAGAATGGCTGAAATCGTTGAGAAAGTACAGAACGGCGTAAGGCTGAGCGTAGAAGACGGCGTATATCTGTATCAAACAGATGATCTGCTGACTTTGGGCCAGCTGGCCAATGAGGCCAATCTGCGGAAGAACGGCAAGAAAGTCTATTTTATTGAGAACATGAGCCTTTATTTCACCAACGTATGCGAAGCTCGCTGCGCATTTTGTAATTTCCGCAAAGACCAGGGTGAGGAAGGCTCTTATACGTTATCCGGTCCGGATATGATCGACTATGTGGAACAGCATATTCATCCAGGCGTGCGTGAGTTCCATATTGTAGGTGGACATAACAACCATGTTCCTTTTCAATATTATGTCGATTCACTACGTGCTTTAAACGAAAAATATCCGGATGTCACGCTGAAAGCTTACACTGCGGCAGAGATTGATTTCTTCACCCGCATTAGCGGCCTGAGCATCAAGGAAGTTCTGCAGGAGTTGCAAAAAGCCGGCCTGAAAACACTGACTGGTGGCGGCGCTGAGATTCTCTCGGATGAATACCGCAAAAAAATGCGTGTAGACAAAGCCAACGTGGATCGTTATCTTGAGGTGCACCGCACAGCTCATGAGCTCGGCATGCGTACACATACGACGATGTTGTATGGATCGATCGAATCCTATGAGGACCGTGTCAATCATATGGTGCAGATTCGTGAACTGCAAGACGAGACCAACGGATTCATGGTCTTTATTCCGCTTTCCATGCAGCCAAAAAGTAAAAACGCAAGCATTATGCGTCGTAACTCGGCTTATGAGGATCTCAAAACAATTGCGATCAGCCGACTGATGCTGGATAACATCGATCATATCAAAGCATACTTCATTAACATCGGTCCACAGCTGGCTCAAGTTGCCCTTGGATTCGGTGCTTCAGATGCACATGGTACGATTGTTCGCGAACGGATTAGTCATGCCGCAGGTGCTCTCACACCTGAAGGCCTTACACGTAAAGAGCTCATATGGCTTATTAAGGGTGCGGGACGTATTCCAGTAGAACGTGATACGTTCTACAATGAAATTCAAGTTTACGAATAGCTCTGATTAGTTTCATCGATCTAGGCAAAGGCTACAGCAGCAGAAGCATCACTCATCAAAGAACGATACTTTCTTCAATCAGGGGGGGACGTTTGATCAGAGTGATGCTTAACTGTGATCACATATTTCAAATTTTCATCTTTTCATTATGAATTATTCAAATTATTTAAACTAAAACAACACACGGAGCAGCTATGTGAGGACATAGCTACTCCGCAGGTTACAGCCCCAGCAATGGGACTGATGCAGAAAGGAAGCCGAGTCATGAAAAATTTCGTCATTCTTGGAGGCGGTTATGGCGGCCTCACGATCATCAAGGAACTTCTGGAAGGTAAAATCCCGTCAGATACGCAAATTGTACTGGTGGATCGCAGCCCCTTTCAAGGATTAAAGACCGAATATTACGCACTCGCAGCAGGAACAGTATCCGATTACGACCTGCGTATCCATTTTCCGGTAAATGAGAAAGTAACACATCGTTTCGGTGAGGTTACAGCCATTAATCTGGAGCAGCGTCAGATTGAATTCGAAGGTCAGGAACCGCTTGAATATGACAAACTTGTGATTGGACTAGGTTGTACGGATCGTTTCCACAATACACCTGGTGCTGAAGAATACAGCTGTACCATTCAGAGTTTCAGCAAAACACGCGAGACGTACCTGCGTCTGAATGAGGTAAAAGCTTATGGGCATGTTCACATTGTGGGCGGTGGCCTAAGTGGTGTTGAGATGGCAGCCGAATTACGCGAAAGCAGACCGGATCTGAATATCAGTATTCTGGATCGCGGTGAACGTGTATTATCCGCATTCCCTCAACGTCTCTCCTCTTATGTTCACGAATGGTTCGGCGAACATCAGGTTGAAGCACGAGGACATATTGCTATCTCGCGAGTCGAGCCTAACGCCATCTACAACCGCGATGAACAGATTCAAACGGATGCTGTTGTATGGACGGCAGGCATTCAACCAGTCAAAGTCGTTCAAGACCTCGATGTAACGAAAGACCCTCAAGGTCGTGTTGTATTAAATGAGTATTATCAGATTCCGGATTATACCGACGTTTACGTGGTAGGTGACTGTGCCAGTGTACCTTATGCACCGAGTGGTCAGGCTGCGGAGGTTCAGGGTGAACAGATCGCTCATATTCAGCATGCCCTCTGGAAAGGCGAAAAGCCCAATCCGCAGCCTCTTAAGCTTCGCGGCACACTGGGCGCGCTTGGCAAGAAAGCTGGATTTGGGCTGATGGGCAAAACGTCCATGATGGGACGAGTGCCTCGTATTCTGAAAAGCGGTGTGCTCTGGATGTCCAAGCGTCATCTCGGTTAATTGAGGTTAATCGAGATCCAGCGCGTCCCAGGCATCCGCTTCGGCTATTTTGGCTAGAATGGCGTTATATAGATCTTCTACTTTATCTGTGGTTACGACTTCACCATTGACCAAGGCAAAAGGTGTCATATAACATTGACCACAATTGGTCAGGCAGCCGTATTCAATCACGTCATAGTCTGGATTTTCATCCAATTGATCCATGACTTCATCCGTGCCAAAATGCATATTGTTAGCACAAAATTCAATAATTGGTCTCATTTCAGTTCACCTGCTTTGTTTGACCATTTTAATTTATGGTCATTTGTAATATAATATAGGAAGGAAAGGAGTTGAACAATATGAGCGAAAACGCACAAAGCACCATGTATGATGAGGTATCTGATGTGCTTGATAAACTTCGTCCGTTCCTGCAACGCGATGGCGGTGACGTGGAACTGGTCGATGTGGAGGACGGCATCATTAAGCTGAAACTGGTCGGTGCCTGCGGCAGTTGCCCAAGCTCCACCATTACCTTAAAAGCCGGGATTGAACGCGCCCTTCTTGAAGAAGTTGAGGGTGTACAAGAAGTTGTACAAGTATTCTAATCAATCCTTCACGAAATAAACCTCAGAGAGCCTTTCGCTTCGCAAGAAGCGAGAGGCTCTTTTTTTGTAATTCCATCAGATAGTAGGCCGGATCGGATCAAGTCCTCCAGATACATCCATAATGTTACCTGTTATAAAATCCGAATGATCCAGACACAGGTACGTGATCACTCGCGCAATATCTTCACCACTGCCAGGCCGACCTCTTGGTGTTTCTTTATCAGTTATGCCCGCAATCTCATCAATCATTTTCTCTTTGTTCGCACCACGAATATCCCCGGGGCAAACCATATTGACCGTAATCCCATAAGGTGCCTCTTCAACAGCAAGAGTCTTGGTAAACGAAACCAGACCTACTTTGGCAGCAGCATACACGGCACGATGAGGCCAGGATCTTGCTTCACCCGCGTGACTGAAGCCAAAATGAATAATACGTCCCCACTGCTTGCGGCGCATTTCCGGCAAAACAAGCTGATCCAGAATCATTGGCCCGAGCAGGTTGCCCTGCACTAACATCTGCACTTCAGCTTCAGAATAATCTGCGAACACCCGACGCTCTCGTACAAATGGACCAGCATTATTCACCAGAATATCTACATGACCCAGCTGTGTCTCTACCTCTGTAACGAGTGTGTGCATCTCTTCTACTTTGGATATATCCGCCTGAACGGCAATGCAACGCACCCCTTTGGCGATTATCTGAGCTTGCAACGATTCGGCTTCTGTTCTGCTATGCACATAATTAAGGGCAATGTGGCATCCCTGATCCGCCAGACTGAGGGCTGTCATTTTACCAAGACCTTTGGCACTTCCCGTTATGAGGGCAATCTTTCCCTTCACGTTCATCCCCCTCTTCAAAGAGCAGTCACTTATCCAGTATAAAAGATTTATCCGCCTCTCACAACTTGTAGCTCTTCACAATCTGTTCCAGTTGTTTTACTGTGCAAATATACCTTCATATCCAGAAATGCCTTGATCTAAATTCAATTGCTATGATAATCTCAGTAGGTCATTGTGCCTTATGATAATAACGGCATGAAATACTAAGTTGTAAATTGCTGCTTACATCGTCTGAAAGGATTAATGAAATGAAAAAGTTATGTATCCCCTTCGTCTTCACCTTGCTTCTCCTTACCTCGCTTCCATTTTCAACCATGAAAGTTGCTGCAGAAAATTTTGGTTCAGCCGATGGATTTGAATGGCAGAGTGGCCCTACAACAGTATCTTTGGAGGATATAGCTTCAGTAAACGTACCGGAAAATCTCGTTTTTTTTGATAAAGAAAATACCAAGAGGTTTATGAAAGAAAATCCTCCTCCTCCGAACGGTACTGAAATTGGCTCTCTTTATAACATGAACATGCAGTTGTATTGGAACGTCATTTTTGAATACCACGACATAGGAAATGTCGACGATCATGACAAAAATGAATTAGATGCCGATGAACTCCTGGAAAGTTACAAGCAGAGTCCTGAAGGACAGCATGAGAAAGCGAGCTCAGAAAATCAATCCTCCGTGCTACGTTGGGATGTTGAGCCTGTGTATGAAGAAAGTAAACATCAATTACGCTATTCCATAGGTTTGCGAGATCCTCTACAGGGAGGAGTCGTATATTATAAAGTAAACTTGTTAACACGTGAAGGGTATATTAGCGTCATACTTGTAACTCCAAGTTATTATTTTGAAGAAAGTCGAAAACAGTTTGAAGAAATGGTACTCCAAAATATTAAAATCAAAAACGGTCATACATACCAGGAATTTAATGCTTCCCTTGATAAAAAATCAGAGCTTGGTCTCATACATCTTATTCCGGGCGGTGATGGCATAGCCGCTACCAAGAAAGTGGAACGGCAGACTCTAATCAGAAAAGGCATGATCTTCATTGTTACTGCGTGTGTTGCTGCATTCATCTTCATAAAACTTCGGCGGAAGCCCAGGACTCAGAAATAGTAAAGCCCCGCAGGCCTCTTTAAGAGATCATGCGGGGCTTTCAGCTATTTAAGATCATGCGCTCGCTTTAACAACTTAAAATGCAGGTTCAACTGCACCTTGGTAACGTTCTTTGATGAATTTTTTCACCGTTTCGGAGTGGAGAGCTTCTGCCAGTTTTTTGATAGCATCCGCATCTTTGTTATCTTCACGGGACACGAGAATGTTAGCATATGGGTTGCCTTGCAGATCTTCGATCAACAATGCATCTTTAGATGGATTGAGGTTTGCTTCCAGCGCATAGTTTGCATTGATAAATACCAGATCAGCTTCATCCAGCTGACGAGGCATCATGGCTGCATCCAGTTCGATGATTTCCAGGTTTTTCGGATTCGCCGTAATGTCCTGTTTAGTGGATGCGATGTTTGTATCATCTTTGAGGGTGATCAGACCTTTTTTCGCAAGCAACAAGAGTGCACGTCCACCATTCGATGGGTCGTTTGGAATAGCCACTTTAGCGCCATCTTTCAGTTCATCCAGGGATTTAATCTTTTTGGAGTAACCACCGAAAGGCTCAACATGGACTGGAGTCACAGCAACAAGGTTGAATCCGCGCTCTTTGTTCTCTGTATCAAGGTAAGGCTGATGCTGGAAAAAGTTTGCGTCCAGTTTCTTATCTGCCAGCTGTTGGTTAGGTTGCACATAGTCGTTAAACGTCACCACTTGTAAACGAATGCCTTGTGCTTCAAGTTCAGGTTTGATGCTTTCCAGAATTTCAGCATGTGGTGTAGGCGAAGCACCGACTTTCAATTCAACGGTACGCGGAGCACCTGCTGCGTTATCCGCACCACTGTCGGATTTCTTGTTGTTGCCGCAAGCTGCGAGCACGGCAATCATCATCAAGCTGAGTAAAATAATAGACCATTTTTTCATCTGTAAAACCCCTTCGCATTTTTATTTTTCAATCTATCTGTTATTTCCGGGTGAAATAAATGACCAGACGATCGCCAATCATCTGTAAGAGCTGAACCAGTATAATCATGGATACAACAGAAATAATCATGATCTCATTCTGATATCGATAGTATCCATAGTTAATGGCCAGTGTACCCAGACCTCCACCGCCGACCATACCCGCCATGGCCGTATAGGACACCAACGTAACGATGGTAATTGTAATTCCGGCAAGCAAGCCAGGTAAAGCCTCAGGTAACAACACCCGTCTGACGATCTGAGCTGTAGATGCCCCCATTGCCTGAGCTGCTTCAATGACACCGCGGTCCACTTCACGTAAAGTATTCTCCACCAGACGTGCAAAATACGGAGCAGCCGAGATAACCAGCGGTGGAATGACACCAAGCACACCTGTAGCGGTGCCCACCAGCGTACGCGTAAACGGAATAAGAGCAACAATTAATATGATGAAAGGTACCGAACGTAAAATATTAACAATAACAGATAATATGATGTAGGTTAGCTTTGAACTAGGTGAAGCCGAACGGCCTGTCATAAACAGAATGACACCAAGGGGCAAACCCAAGAGAACAGTAAACAAACCGGATACAGCAAGAATCTGCAATGTTTCAATGGAGGCCGTACCGACCTCTTCCCAGCGTACTTTGGAAAAATCCATTATCGGAGCACCTCCACATCAAGTCCTTCTGCGGTTAGTTCAGACAAGGTCTGTTCAATCGCAGCGGAGTCACCTTCAAAACGTACCGTCAGTTGACCGTAAGGAACCTGCTTGATTGTAGAGATTGTACCTTGCAGAATAGCGAAATCCACACCTGTTTTACGAACTGTTCTCGACAGAATCGCCTCATAGGTTTTATCTCCAAGAAATGAAACCTTCACTAACTTGGAAGAAACACCTGCTGGCAACTCCGTCCCTGCATTTGCCATAACCGTTTCCTCCAGTGCCAGTCCACCTTCGCTGTCACGTGAGACAAAATCCCGCGTGATCGCATGTTGCGGTTTCAGGAACACTTCCGTCACTGGGCCTTGCTCCACGATGCCACCTTGATGGATAACGGCTACCCGGTCGCAAATGTTCTGGATGACATGCATCTCGTGTGTAATCAGCACAATGGTCAGATTATACTTTTCATTAATATCCAGCAATAACTTCAGAATCGAATTTGTTGTTTGCGGATCAAGTGCCGAAGTTGCCTCATCACAAAGAAGTACACTCGGGTCACTTGCCAGAGCTCTCGCTATCCCTACCCGTTGCTTCTGTCCGCCAGACAGCTGTGCCGGATATTTGCTGCTATGCTGCTCCAGACCAACCAGAGCGAGCATTTCCTTCACCTTGCGATCAATCGCATCCTTAGGTGTGTTGACCAGTTTTAAAGGGAAAGCCACATTGTCGTATACCGTTGCGGAAGACAGCAGATTAAAATGCTGAAAGATCATACCAATCTTGCGTCTTTGCTGCTGTAGTTCACTTTTGCTAAGCTCAGTCAGGTTAATACCATCGACCCAAACCTCACCTTCTGTCGGGCGCTCAAGTAAATTGATACATCGGATCAATGTGCTTTTCCCTGCACCTGAGTGACCAATAACTCCAAAAATCTCACCCTTCTGAATCTTCAGATCAAGGTGTGACAACGCCGTCGTTGTTTTGGCACGTCTGCCATATGTTTTGGTTAATCCAACCAATTCAATCACTAATACTGCTCCTTCCCCATCACCTACATATATCTTTACCCGAAGGAAGGGAAAACTCCCCGTTCTACGCAAAAAAAGAGCCCTTTGCAGATACAAAGATGGCTCTTCACGTGAAATGACCTTCTCATCTGCCAAAATCATGTGCAACATGATTCTGTAGGAATTAGCACCTAACATCAACAAGGATAACCATTCATGTCATCATCGTTGATCGGTTGCCGGGCTTCATCGGGCCTGTCCCTCCGCCACTCTCGATAAGAGAAATATAAAGTTGTAGGATTATATAGTTTCATGTAGTTCGTCAAGTATAATGACCGAACTGCATCAAATGCTGTATTGAAGACACGATTCCATGTAAGATTCGATCTGGAACTCAGTATAATCAAAGTATTCCGATTTGTCAAATGGTATTATTTAAAATCATTGCTATACCTAATGTTTCAAAATCTGTTTACGCCAGATTCGATTGATGTATCGATAGGCCATATTCAGTGTTTCACAGACCATATCTACACCTTGCTGCATCTCGAGAAGATGCTGATCCAGATCCTCCAGCTTCACTTTGCCACGCAACGTCTGATGTAACTGCCACAAATCATCCTGCATTTCCGAATTCATGTAATGAATCTCCATATTACGTCGCTTTCGCAATCTGCTCATCGGTTCTCGGTACGCTTCCTTAATCTTAATTAATTGCTGCGCCAACTCATGATGATCCCGATAATATTCGAATTGCCTCAGAACGGTATAATAGGAGAAATGCACTTTGGTTTTGGATGTATTTAGTTGGAAAACTTCATTCAAGACCGTACCCAATTTGTCCAGAATCGCGAAGCACCGAATAAAGGCATCTTTATAAAAATAAACGTACCGGGCATACTCAGATTTCTCAGCAGAACTCATATCGCGCGTTGAACCTGCAACTACTTTTTTACGAAAATGTGCGGCGGCAAAATAACTCTGCTCCAGTTCATCCAACGAAGAGATTAGTCCCTGTGTCCATACATACAGCTTCCGATAATCATGGTTCGGATCATGATCCACATACATCTGTTTTTCAAAAGACTCCAGTGTAAACGCCATGGTATCCATGGCTTGTTTCAGTTTCCCTTGATTCACTCGTGGCTTTTCTCCCAGTAACGTACGTAGCATAGAAGACCTCCTCTTTCCACTGATGATGCAAAATATATATGTTTTCACAGCTGTTGAACAGCTGAAGATGAATTAAAGCGCTATGTGACGTTCGGTTAATCGTTACAACTTGATTTAGGTTGCCCTGCTACCTCCGACATCAAACAAAAGTCCACCTCTCCAATGATCTACATCACCGGATGGTGGACTTTCCAACATGGCCCAGCGCAGCTTCAGGACAATGTAATAAACTCACTTTTTTTAAACACTAAATTCATAAGCTGTTTAGAAACGGTTCACCGGGCGGTGCAGCTTGTACACAAGGAAGCTCATATAGGTCAAGATACCGAACAGTATAGCGATATCCAGCATATGTGCCAGCGCCACAAACATGTAAACTTCCGGGCGATTAATCGTCCACATCATGAACATACCGATAACCACTTGCAACAGAATTAAAACGACGGATAACACACCGAGTGTCCGCAATTCACGGTTGTCCGGGTGTTTACGGTAAGCAAAATGTCCTAGGATCGCGATTACGATCACGAGTGACACAGCTGCCAGACGATGGGCAAAGGCCACAGCTACCCCGCCAGAAAGTTCAGGCACAATCTGCCCATTACATAGCGGGAATCCGGAACACCCGCCAGCCGAATTCGTATGGCTTACAAATGCGCCTGTGTACACGACCAGGTACGTATAGATGGTTGAAAACCAGACCAGGTTACGAAATCCCTTACTAACGCGCGGATACTGGTTCAGACGTTCCAAACCGCCATATCTCGCCTCTTGCCTAATCCCGAGAGCCATCATCAATGAACTGGCAAAAGCAATGAGTGCGAACCCAAAGTGTAGAGCCATGACCGCGGAAGATTGCGAGAACACAACGGCGAAAGCGCCCATGATTCCCTGAATAATCACAAATAAAAGGGTTAGAAACGAGAACAATTGCAAATCACGACGCTGTTTGCCAAAGCGTAAGAAGGCAACAAAAGATGCGATGGACAGTAGTCCTGCCAGTGCGCTGACAGCACGGTGGGAATATTCAATCAGAGAGGCAACAGTATGTGCTGGTACAAGCTTACCGTTACATAAAGGCCACTGTGTTCCGCAGCCAAGGCCCGATTCGGTTTTCGTCACGATCCCGCCGCCAAAGGTAGCCAGGAACATAACGAGACAGGTCAATACGGTTAACCATTTAAACAATGTTAAGTGCTTCAATTTTTTCTCACCCGCTGTTGGTTTAAGATGGCGAAGAAGTTTCTTCGCTTGATAATCAATGCCGATTCATTATTGTTGCTAGTGTTGTTTCCATAAGAAGGCTCATTACAGCACTTGTTTTGTACTTTGACACTAATTTCACAACTAAATCCATTATACCGGATAAAAGCATCATTGACGCCGCGCTTTGTGACAAAATGTTAACGTCTATTAAAATTTTGACCAGCAGGTCATTATATTTCGAATTTATGTATGTAGGCCCCTACCCATCTCGGTAGCCTTAAGCTACTCACCTCAAGTCAAATAAAAACAAGGCAGTCTTAAGCCTGAAGACGGCTCAACCGACAGCCTTGTATTTGCATACCTATCTTACAGTCTACCCTGTCTTGAAGACATTCATTCCCTGCGATGCACTTAGGCCTTACTTGTGAATGGTATTGTAGACCTCAACCGCACGATCCAAAAACTGCTCAATCTCTTCTCTCGACTTACGTAGCTTGTTCACGTAGCGCACCAGTTCACGTCCATCTGTGTAAGCTACAAAACTTGGAATACCCAAAATATTTTGCTCCTGACTTACTGTACCCACCTGATCAACATCCACTTCAATCAGGGTCAAGTCACGTGAATACTTCGTTTCCACCTCAGGCATAAACGGATCGATGTATTTGCAATCCCCGCACCAGTCTGCCTTAAATACGGCCACTGTCAAACGTGGAGATTGAATCGCCACATCAAATTCCGGCTTGGATGTAATCTGTTCCATTGTCACATCTCCCTTTCTGTACCTCGTCTCCCTCTAAGTGAAGCAAATTGGTGATTGGAAGTCAAATGTTCAGCGCATACTTAGAATAACCACAAGTCCTGGCATATCAAACACAGATATTCATGAAAGGATGTTCCATTCATGACTTCCACCAGAAATGACTCTTCGGAAAACCAGCATTCAGGCTCCATTGTACAGATCATTCGCTCCATTCCCGGAGCAGCCCTGGAAGTATGGCGAGGTAAACAAGCCGCCTGGCATGCGTCCGCAAGGCTTAGACATCCTTTTCGTGACCTGAATTGGAACGCAGATACAGCTGCCGCTCTGCAAGCTGAGGTGGAGAAGTTAATCCCTACAACAGGCAAGCCATCTCCTGCACGCAACAATCAGGCACAACGTGCGCTGGTGTGCGAAGAGGATTGCATCATTCTCGAAGAGATCAAAACCTTAACGCAGCAGCAGAATCGCAGTAATGTGACTCGGACCGCCGCTTATCTGGAATGCTACGAGCAGTATCCCGAGCTACATTGGGCGCTACTGGCGCATATGGTATCCCGCAACGGCGGATATCATATGACCGACCTGCACAGTGACCTGATGCATAATCTGCAAAATCAGAAGGATCGTGAGCATATGTATCGCTTGCTGGAGCGGTGCAATGCCCTTATTTTTCAGGATGCCTATCCTCAATTGCAGCTGTATATCCACAGTCGGCGGCTTGGACGAAGCTGCTTCCATCTGTTGTCTCATTTTCATGTATCGTCGTTTATGACCCCGTTCTGGGAGCGATTTTGGCTCGAACGTTGCAGTTCCATACTGAGTGTGGCCTTAATTATTAATGAGCAGAACTATATCGAGAGCCGGGTGGTGCAACATCCTTATTTTCAAAAAGTAGTACTCTCCAAACCTGCTTTTCATCTGCACAATCTGGCCGGGCTGAACCACATCGTTTTCCCTCTTGCACAAGGAGGTGGACTTACCGGACGGGTCATTGAGCATTTTGGCAAATTGAATGAACGTATCCAGTTCGGCAAAGGGCTGTATGCCCTGTTATTTGGTGTAGAGCAAGTGCTTCAGCAGGTGCTGGACTTCGCGCGAACAATACCTCATCGTGGCTCACGAGCCGAATATTGGCCAGGCCTGTTTACCAAGCACCATGAAGGGCCAACAGACCATACCCTGTACACGGATGCTTTATTGAATGAGGAATGGCTGCCGGAAGGTCAACGTCTATATTCTCCTGAGTTGCTCGCCGTGTGGGAGGACACACCATATGAACCGATTACAAGACATGACTGGCTGGAGACACGAGATTGCCTTGGATATCTGACTGCGCCACGCAGACCTTGGCTGTTTGAGATGAGTCATGAGCATCGGTACGGCATGTTAAAAACAGCACTCGCTCATGATGTACAAGTTCTTACTCACTAATTGGCAGGAAAAAAAACGGTGTCCCGATACGGCTTTAACAGGATCGTAAAGTCACTAAAGCAGATCGAGCAGATTCTGCTGTGTAAGGCCAAAGTAGGAATAACGTCCACTTTCACGGAAACCAGCCTCTTATGCAATAACAATAAAAAAGCGCGGTCTGCTACAAGTGCAGACCGCGCTTTTTTACCTAAATTTATCCTCGTTGTCCGGCGCCGCGTTGCAGACGCATAAGCGGACGGAGAATTTTTTGCAGAATTCGCGGATAACTAGCCAGCTCGTCCTTACGCAAGACACGAAGAACCACCATCAGCACGAGATATACCACAACGACCAGCACACCCACGACCATGCAGGTTAACAGGAAAGATACCCGTGCAGGCAGGAACGCACCAAAGATCTGGTTTCCACTCCAATTGGCCGCAAAACCGACAGCTGCCGCGAGAAGCACCGTAATGATAAATCCAATCCAGCGATCCCCCATAATTGAAAAATCAACGATTTTACGTAACACACGCAGATTCAGATATGTGATGACTAGGAAACATAGCGCTGTTGCAATGATGATCCCGTAAATACCGAAGATCGGCGCCAGGATAAGACTCGCAATCAGCTTCACGATAATTCCTGCCGCTACACTAATCATCGTGATTCGTGGTTTCCCAACCCCGAGCAACATGGAGTTCGTTGTCATCATTGTAATCTGGAAAATAGTGCCGAACGTAAGCAATGCAATAATCGGCGTGCCATCTGGAGTTGTGAAGAGCAATCCGTTTACCGAATAAGCCGCCGCACACAGGGTAATCACAATCGGCATTCCCGTCAGAATGGAAATACGTAGCGCCAGCGTTACCTGATTTTTCAGATGTAGCTCATCTTTGCGGGCAAAAGCCGCTGAAATGACAGGCACAAGGGACTGACTGAGCGCTATGGCGAGAATAGGCGGAATACCGGCTATACTCTGGGCTTTGGCACCCAGAATTGCCAGTACGCCTGTAGCTTCTTCCAGACCGATCCGTCCACTAAGCAGGGGAACGACGAGGGAAGAGTCGATAAAGTTGATTGCCGGAACAGCAAGTGAAGACAACACAATCGGAATTGAAAGTTTGAAAATATCAGTGTAAATTCCGCGCATCGGCAATTGCTCTGCACGCTCGTAATGTAGCTGTGCCGCACGGTCACTTTTGCGTAGCTTTAATGTGAAGTACAGCATCACCGCAAATGCACCGATACTACCGAACACCCCACCGAAGGATGCCCCGGCTGCAATCGTCTGATCATCGTAATTCCATTGCAACATCACATAGGCCACAATAATCGCTACACCTACACGCGCAAACTGCTCCACGATCTGCGAGATACCACCTGCGGTCATATTGCCGCGTCCCTGGAAATAACCACGCATCATTGCGATCGCCGGGAAGAGTAACAGGGCCGGAGCAAGCGCCCGGATGGCACTCACTGATTCCGGCACTTTGGAAATATGGGTGGCATAAAATGGCGCTGCGAACCATAACAGAACAGACATGACCACACCGGCCACGGCCGCAAAGATCAAGGCTGCACGGTATATCTGCTGCGCTTCGCCCGCGCGTCCGAGCGCGTAGCGTTCCGAGACCATTTTACTCAGCGTACTCGGTATGCCCGCCGTTGCGACAGTTAACAGCATTAAATACACCGTATTGGAGATCGTGAACGATGCGTTACCAATATCCCCGAGGATATGCTCCAGCGGCACACGTTGTACCAGACCCAGTACCCTTGCAATCAATGCGGCAGCCGCCAATATGAGCGTACCTTTAATAAATGTTTCCTTCTTAGACAAAACGGATTCCCCTTCTTTCCCCCACACCGGACCTCTCCGGACCTTAGCTAGCTAACCTGATATTCTAGGCGAATCGAACCACCCAGATTATAAATAGAACAATCATCACAAGTTGCAAAATAATTTTCATCACCGTGCTGGTAAACAGCCCGACGACAGAGCCAAACCCAACTTTCGATGCTTTGGAAGGCGAGGAACCGCCGATCAGTTCTCCGATAAAAGCACCGATGAATGGCCCCAGTACAAGTCCAAAAGCCGGAATCACAAACGGGCCAATAATTACTCCGATGGTACTCAGCGTTGTAGACAGCTTGGAACCGCCGAACTTTTTGACTCCCCAAGCACTCACCACATAATCCGCCACGAACAGCACCACCACAATTAGAATCTGGATGATCCAGAACCATACCCCGAACGGATCAAAGCTGAAGAACCAGCCGTAGACCAGAAACGCGAAGAAAATCGCGATTGCACCCGGCAGAATCGGATATACCGTACCTGCCATACCTACTGCAAACAGCAGTACAATTAAAATCCAGCCAACGGTTGCGAGCAAAGGTTACTCCCCCTTCAAAATATGTTCACGAATCAGATGTGCAATGCCATCCTCATTGTTGCTTCCAATAATTAAATCTGCCGCTTGTTTCACTTGCTCCTGTGCGTTGCCCATCGCAACACCCAGACCGACAGCTTCAATGACAGCCAGATCGTTCAGACTGTCGCCAACAGCAACTACCTCGGACATGTCGATGCCTAGCAATTGGCATACTTCAGCTACACCGGTAGCTTTGGATACGTTTTCCGGGTTTACCTCAATGTTTACAGGAGAGGAATTGGTCATTTGCAGACCACCCAGTTCTTGCAATTCCATCATAATCTGATGACGAATCCCATCATCCTCGGTGGTAAATCCGAATTTCAACCATTCTAATCCTTCAATATTATCCGTCCAGCGATCACGGTTAAACAGCTCTTCCACGGAGTATGCCCAGTACCAACTGTTATATTTCTCCCCGATCTCATGCATCTTGCGGATTAACGCCGGGTCCATCAGATGGCGCAGGTGAAGCTCATGTGGAGCTTTCCAGACCTCGCTGCCGTTGACCGTAACCATTGGTGTTTCCAGTCCAAGCTGTACCGCATAGGGCATAGCATGGTATACGGCTCTTCCTGTAGACAAGCACACATGCACCCCGCGACGAATGGCAATCTGAATCCACTTGGCCGTTTCCTGTGTAATTTCATGATTATCATTCAGCAACGTGCCATCCATATCCAGGGCCAGCAGTTTATATTTCAGTTCACTCATGTTGTAAATCCTCCTCCAGTATGTCTCTCTCCTCTAAAACAACAAGATCGCCCGGTATCCGCGAAATGGCGGACGCCCCGGACGTCACAGCTAACGACATTTTACCACAGATCACGCGTATGCAACAAAGTAACCTAAAAACCGGAACGCCAAAAACCGCCTGCGATGCAGACGGTCATCTAAATTTATGAAATCATGTTCAACGTGCGGCATATTTACGGCGAACATAACGAAGTACAATGCCATGTTTCGGTGACAGAAGTAACGCAAGTACAAACAGAATGCCGGCCACAGCCACCATGCAACCTGCAATAGAAGCATCCATCGCGTACGCCATCAGGTAACCACCGACAGAAGAAGCTGCACCGATCAGTACCGCATAAAGAATCATTTTACCAAGCTGATCCGTGAGCAGATAAGCCGCAGCCGCAGGTACAATCAGCATACCTACTACAAGAATAGAGCCTACACTTTCAAAAGAGGCAACGGACGTCATGGACACAAGTCCCATGAGCGCATAGTGAAATAAGACCACCGGAATACCGCAAGCCGCAGCCAAAGCCGGGTCAAACGCGCATAATTTGAACTGCTTGTAGAACAGTCCTACAACAACGAGAATAACAAGTAACGTAATGCCCAGCATCCAGACCGCTCTAGGTCCTACATCCATTCCCCACAGCGTTAACGTATCCCATTGCACATAGGCAATCTCACCGAACAATACACAGTCCAGATCCAGATCGATATGCTGTGCATTCAGGCTGATCAGGATGACCCCTACAGCAAAGAGTGCTGTAAATACTATACCAATCGAAGCATCCGAAGACAGGCCTCCAGCCTGGAGGGTCTGAATGAAGAACACCGTCAACAGTCCAAACACCGTTGCACCCAGCAACATCCACAGGGAGTCTCTGGAGCCGCTCCACAGAAACGCAATTGCAATCCCCGGAAGCACGGCGTGACTGATCGCATCTCCGACCAGAGCCATGCGCCTCAAAATCAGGAAGCAACCAAGAATGGCGCAAGCGGAGGAGACTAGTATTGCGGTGAGAATAATCCAAAATGTGGCCATCTACATCTCCCCCTGTTTCTGTGTTTGAGGCTGTGCAGCATGCACCTGTAGCGCGGCTTGCTCTTCACGCATATAAGTCGACTTCGCCTGGATGCTCCGCAACTTGCGGGCAAGTAACCCTCGCCTTGGTGCGAACAGCGCAGATCCAACAAACAGCACCGTAGCCGCAAGCACAGTTACTGGACCAGTAGGCAGATTAGGGACAAGCGTGCTGAAGAGTGTTCCTACGGCACCGCTTAATGCGCCGAACAATCCAGCCAGCAACACCATCAGCGCAAGCGAATTGGTCCAACACCTTGCTGCTGCTGCCGGAGTCACCAGCAGTGCCGCAACCAGCACCACACCTACCGCCTGGATTCCGGCGACAACAGCTATAACCGTCAGTAGCAGAATGAATTGCTCCAGTACTCCGACGGGCAATCCCATACCTCTTGCAAAACCCGGATCAAAGCTCACGAGCTTGAATTCCTTGAACCAGACTAGGCATGCGATGAGTAATACAAGACTTACCCCGCCCATCACATACACATCCGTAAGTACCATCGATGCCGCTTGCCCGAACAGGTACTTGTCAAGCCCGCTTTGGCTTCCACTTGCACTGTGCTGAATACGTGTCAGCATCACGACACCGATACCGAAAAATACCGTCAGTACGATGCCCATTGCCGCATCCTGCTTAATCCGTGAAAACCGGGTTATCCACGAAATACCGAAAGTGGCTACAATTCCTGCAATGAGTGCGCCAAACAGAAACAATCCAATCGACTTCGTTTCCGTCAACATAAACGCAATACAGATTCCAGGCAATGCCGCGTGTGCCAATGTATCGCCCATCAGACTTTGACGACGAAGAAAGGTAAATGAGCCGATAATGCCACTGCTGAATCCGAGCAGCAGACAACCGAGCAAAATCCAGCGTGTGTTCGGGTCTGACAATATAGAAACAACCCAATTCCACATAACTACACCTGGCCTTTCTCCGCTCGGCTGCCGATCATCGCAATGCGACCTCCGTAGGTTTCCTGTAATAAATCCGGTACAAATACTTCTCTTGTTGGCCCAGCAGCAACCAAACGTCCGTTGAGCAATAATACATGATCAAAGTATTCCTCTACCGTTGCCAGGTCATGGTGAACAACTAGAACGGTCTTTCCCTGTTTTTTTAATTGCTCTAGCAGGGAGATGATCGCTTTCTCTGTCGTTGCGTCCACTCCTGCAAAAGGTTCATCCATGAAATACAAGTCTGCATCCTGTACCAGTGCTCTGGCCAGGAATACGCGCTGTTGCTGTCCACCGGACAACTGGCTGATCTGCCGATACATGTAATCCCCCATACCAACTTGCTCCAGGCAATGAGCCGCAAGATCCTTTTCCTTTTTTCCCGGGCGGCGGAACCAGCCGAGATGTCCGTATCTTCCCATCATGACAACATCTAAAGCATGTGTCGGAAAGTCCCAATCTACGGACTCCCTCTGTGGCACATAACCGATACGCCGCCTGGTTTCACGATAAGATCGTCCAAAGATCTCAATGTCACCGTGCATTTTCGGAACAAGCCCCAGAACCGCTTTGATCAACGTTGACTTACCTGCACCGTTCGGTCCAAGAATGCCGATGAGTTGCCCTTCAGGTACATCAAAGGAAACATTGCTGAGCACCGGCTTTTTGTGATAAGCCACGGCCAGGTTCCTTACACGAAGAGGCGAAGAGACCGTTGCTTTTTCCTGTCCGAGCTGACTATTATCTATAGTTTCTAATGCTTGTTTTGTTGTATTGGTATTTTTCATCATCATAGTTCTCCTCCCTTCTGATGATATATTATTTCAAAGCCGCCGCGATCGTTTCGACATTGTGCCGCACCATTCCAATGTAGGTGCCTTCTACGGTTCCCTCAGCCCCTATAGCGTCAGAGAACAGTTCGCCACCAATTTTTACGGTATGGCCCTTCTCAGCTGCCCCAGCAATAATCGCTTCCATCGCTTTAGCAGGTACACTAGATTCGATAAATACGGCTTTGATTTGATTTTCCACGAGAAAATCTCTTAGTTCACTTACATCTTTGGCGCCATATTCTGCTGCCGTACTGATGCCTTGAAGACCCATCACTTTAATGCCATAGGCTTGACCAAAGTAACCAAATGCATCATGTGCTGTTACCAGCACTCGGCTTTCCTCAGGGATCTGCCCGATTTTTTCCCGAACTTCCGTATCCAGCGCTTGTAGCTTCTCCAGGTATGTTGCTGCCTGCGTCTTATACTGTTCCGCATGATCCGGATCTGCTTCCACCAGCGTGTCACGCACAGCTTCGGTTGCACGCATCCAGTGCTTGACGTTAAACCATACATGAGGATCATACTCTGTTCCACCTGTCGCTTGACCGGAATGCAGTTCCTCTACCGGGATTTTTTCGACAACTGCGGTAACTTGTTTGCTTTTGGACATTTTCTCCAGGATACTGGTCATTTTTCCTTCCAGATGCAGGCCGTTATAGAAAATCACCTTGGCTTGCTCCAGTTTGCGAATATCCCCTTGGGATGCCTTATACAGATGTGGGTCTACTCCCGGTCCCATCAATCCGGTAACCTCAACATATACTCCGCCCACCTCTCGTGCTACATCCGCAATCATGCCTGTGGTTGCTGTAACCTGCACTTTGCCAGTACCGTCTTCTCCCGAAGTACTCGAACAAGCTGTAAGTACAATGACCAGAACAACGCCTATCAGCGTAATGACTCCACGTTGGATACTCCTCATCTTCACCATTAACAAATTGACCGTCCCCTTTCCCTGTCCTAAAATATTTGTCCGTAACTAATTAAGTTGTACAAGGTACCAACTTTTAAACTCGTCTAATAATGTTTCCCTTGTGCAAATTTTAGCCGATGGAAAAATAAAAGGCAAGGGATATTTTCCCCTGCCTGTCCTGTTACTTATGAGTTCAATCTAAAGCCGTTTATTCAATACTTTTATGAGCATGCCATTGTTTCCTATTATTTTATGCCCTTAATCATTAATCTTGTTCTTTATTCTGGTCCTTCTTCCCCTTTGGGATACCATCTAGGCCATACACTTCATCGTATGCATCAAAAATTTTGCGTGCGATCGGGGAAGCACTGACCGATCCAAAACCGCCTTCCGGCACGATAACCGCTACAGCCAGTTTCGGTTTGTCTCTTGGCGCAAAGGCGATAAAGACACCGTTCTCCTTTTTATTCGGTCCGGTTCCTTGCTCGGATGTTCCTGTCTTTCTGGCAAAATCATAAGGGAAACCGTCGAAGGAGCTTACTTTGGTGACCATACCCTTATGCACTTCGTTCCAGTGTGCATCCGCAAACTGCACCTCATTAAGAACCTTTGGCTCAAACTTCTTCACCACATTGCCATCCGCATCACGGATTTCCTTCACCAAGTGTGGCTCCATTCGTTTGCCCTTATTCGCAAGCATTGTGGTGTACTGGGCAAGTTGCATCGTTGTATATTTGGCTTGCTGACCAAATGACGCAAACGCAAGACGTGTCAGTGCAGACTCATTATTGTCTGCTTTATACTCCAACTGACCAAGAAATTCTTTGGGCAGATCAATGCCTGTCGAGACACCCAAACCAAAATCCTTCATGTATTCGTCCCACTTAGCAAGGGCTTCTGTGGCACCATATTTATTCAGCAAACGCTTGCCCACCATATCAATCATAAATGCATTGGACGACTTTTCAATCGCTCTCCGTGCGGTAATATTACCGTTGTAGGCCGAATGTGAGTTCTTTACTTGTCTTCCATCCTTGCCTAATACAGCGTAACCTTTATCAGGATAAGTACTCCCCGTAGTGAACAGTCCCTCTTTCAGGCCGATAAGCACACTGAGCGGTTTAATAACCGATCCAAGCAGAACAACGGACTCTGCACGGCTTGGCTTATTATCATTGGGCGGGAAAGACTCTGTCGTCCCGTTTCGGAAAACATACTTGATTTTGTCATAATCCCAGTCATTCGGATCATAGTCTGGCACACTTGCCATAGCTACCACATTGCCTGTATCCACTTCCATAGCTACAGCGTAACCTGTAATGGCCTTTGGAAGCTTTCGTAATTCATCCGTAATAGCCTTTTGCGCGGCAAGCTGAACCTCCTTGTTGATCGTGGAGATCAGACTGTACCCCTTCTCTGGTGGAGTCAATTCCATCGTGCCTGTAGGTAAATTCCTAGAGTCAATATCAATGGATTGATATCCGCTTCTTCCGCGAAGCTCCTGCTGATATTGCAGCTCCAACCCATCGAATCCAACCCTCTCATCCTGAGAGTAGACCAGTCCAGGATCACGCTGAGACCCAGATTGCTCTATGATCGATTTGTACTGCTTGAGTGTTGTGGGTACTCGCTTGAATTCCCGTGTGTAACCAACAACCTGGACAGCGACTCGATCAGGGTCATATCTCCGTACATTCTCTTCAAGCACCATTACGCCAGGATACTCCGTTTTTTTCTCTAGAAAAAAAGCAATTTCCTGGGTCGTCAGATCAGACTTGACCAGTCTTGGCACATAACCGAATGTTTTCTGATGATCCAGATCCAGCCGTTTTATAATCTCCTCTGCATCTGGCTGCTTCTCGTCTCCCGGATTGAATCGTTTGAATATATCCGCAAGTTCACGAGCCAATCCTTCGGCTTCCTGCCTGCGATCATCATTACGATAATCTTCATATAACAGCACATACAGTGACTGTACCGGCTCCGAATAAGCAAGCGCCACTTTCCCGGTCGCATCATAGATCGGCCCGCGCACCGGGGCTAGAGGGATATCTTTTGTATTGCGCGTAGATTCCATGTACGTCAGTTCAGGCCCTTCGACAAACTGCACAAATGCCAGTCGGAAGATCAGAATGCTGAATATGACAAATGCCACGAAAAAAAACACATTCAGCCTCGCGCTGGTCGATTGATTTACCGCTCTCTCATCTTCGTTCGGCGGTTTATTTTTAAGTCGATTAAACATATGCTCCCCTCTCCGTTCTTTGTATAAGTTTAAAAATCACACGATCTATACATACCGAAACGTCATAACAGACCCCAACAGACAACAGACCAAAATGGCAAACTCTCACTTCTTAAGTGTAGCAAATGCAGACTGTAACGTCTTTCTAATTTTGGTTACATTCTCGTAATAAGAAGCCCTCTGTATATAACGTAAGAAGACTGCCTGGGTTCCATAAAAAAAGCAACAAAAAAAGGCCCCGTTCTAGGGGCCTTTTAACATATGGAGAACACGATCTCCATCACTGCATCACTGTGTACTTGTTTCTGTTTCTTTATCTTTATTTTTTTTCGGAACACCATCCAGGCCGAATTCCTGGTCGTAAGCATCGAAAATCGCACGTGCAACCGGAGCCGCACTGTTGGAACCAAAGCCCCCTTCCGGGATCATGACCGCAACAGCCAGTTTTGGATTGTTACGGGGTGCAAAAGCGATAAATACCCCGTTATCCACCAGTTTCCCTCCAATATTCTGTGTCGACGTACCTGTTTTTCTCGCAAAATCATAAGGGAAACCGCCAAAAGCAGAAACCTCGGTAGCCATACCACGCTGTACTTCATTCCAGTAGGCATCACTGAAGTCCGCTGTACTGAGTACCTTCGGTTTTACTTTCTCCACCACATTGCCTTCCGAATCCCGGAACTCTTTGACAAGCTGTGGTTCCATTCGTTTTCCTTTATTGGCAAGCATCACGGTATACTGCGCGAGCTGCATGGTTGTATATTTTCCTTGTTGTCCAAAGGAAGCATAGGCTAGTTTGGTCAGGGAGCTTTCTGTTTCACTTTCATATTCTTTACGCCCAGCCCATTCATTCGGCAAGTCCACTCCTGTTTTTATACCAAGACCAAACTGCTCCATGTACTTGTCCCACACGTCAACGCCCTTAGCACCATATCGCGAGTACAGCTTCTTACCAATCTCGTCAATCATAAATACGTTAGAGGAATGACGAATCGCATCACGAGGGTACATGGCACCGTAAACGTGCCCCGATGAGTTCTGTACGCGGCGGTTATCTCCACCAAACGTGGTTGAACCTCGGTCGATATACACCGAATTAGTAGTAAAGAAACCTTCCTTCAAACCGATCAATACACTCAGTGGCTTAATCGTTGAGCCGAGCAATACGACAGATTCAGCTCTTTTTTTGGAATCACTAGGTAGAAATCCTCGAATTGTACCGTTCTGATAAATATATTTGATTTTATCGTAATCTTCTGTACTGATGCTGCCCGTTCTCCACACATTGGTGTCGTAATCAGGCATACTGGCTGCCGCTACAACCTTCCCTGTATCCACTTCCATCGCTACAGCAAAGCCTGTTTTGGCATTGGGATGCAATCTGCCGGATACCGGATTGCGATGCAACCAGCTTAACTGATCCATAATCGCTTGCTCTGTTTTCACCTGCACATTTTTATTAATGCTGGAGATCAGATCATACCCTTTTTGCGGCGGGGTTGTGCCTGCTACCCCTTCAGGCAAGTTACGTAAATCAACGTCAACCGACGTATAACCACTTTTGCCCCGCAGCTTATCCTGATACTGCAGCTCCAGTCCATCAAATCCAACAAACTCATTTTCCGTATAGACCAGACCTGGATCAGTCTGCGTTTTGTTTGCTTCATCTACTTCTTTATACTTTTTCAACGTTTTGGAGCTTTTGAATTTTTTCAAATAACCAATCGATTGAACGGCCACTGTATCCGGATCGTAGTAACGTACACTTTCTTCCACAATCTGAATACCTTTGAATTCATCCTTATGCTGGAGGAAATAAGCAACCTCTCCTTCGGACAAATCACTCTTGATCAGACGTGGCATAAACCCATTCGCCTTGCGAGAATTCAGATCCATTTCCTCTATAATCTGATCCACGGTCAAGGATTCGGAATTCGGGGTTTTATACTTTTCAAAAACATCATGCAGACGCGTAGCCATCTCTTGAACTTCACCAATTTTCGGATTCGGCTGGCCATCCACATCCCCGTAGTTTTTGTACAATGTGAGATACAGCGACTGAATCGGCTTGGAATACGCCAGTTTCACCGTCCCCGTAGAATCGTAGATGGTTCCTCTCACCGGAGCAAGCGGCACATCCTTCGTAATGTTACTTGCTTCTTCCTGACTGAGCTCAGGTCCTTCAACGAATTGTAAAAACGCCAAACGTACAATGATTACACTAAAAATAACAAAGGAAGCGAAGAAAAATACGTTCATCCGGTAACTAAAACGCCGTTTGTCCGCAAGTTCATCCTTCTCATTGGAATGCTTTTTCATTCATCCTACCTCTTTCATGACTTGATGCATACCGCAGAACCTTAACCACCGGCATGATAACCTGGCAACGTCGTCATATTCCGAACCATATCCGTGTCCGGTGTACTATCAGGCTGACTGATCTTTCAGATGCGTGTCGGCAAAGTTAGGTGGGTTAAACCAATCTCCGCTGATGGCCCACGTTGGATCAAGTGGAACCCAGCGATTCGAATCACTCAAATAGACTTCATTCCATGCATGAGGGCCGTACCCTCCCTGACCGTTATATCCCAGACCTGTAACAACCCTGACATCAAGCCCCTGAGAACGTGCCATTACCGCATATAAGCGGGCATAATCGATACATACCCCTTTGCGCGTATCAAAAGTATTCTGAGGGGTCTGTTCATGCCATATTCCCCTCTGTTCATAATCATCCACTTTCCCGTAGTCGTATTGAATCCGGGTGCCAACCCAGTCATACAGAGCTCTGGCTTTTGCCTCATCCGTCGATTTTCCTTTGACAATCTCCTGCGCGGCTTGCTCAATATCGGCTGGAATATTGTGGTCAATCACTTCATACTTCCGTTGCAAAATACCTCCGAGTTCCTTCTGCACAGCCTGCGTGAATACCGGAAGTTTGTCCTTGATAAACGTACCAGACAAAGGCTCAATCACCGATTTAGCACCCTGCATATAGATCGGAGATGCCTCCACATAACGGCTGAACATACTACCCGGATAGAGACTTACAATCATGAACAATACGGCAATCACAATGATTCCTCGGACCGAACCGATGACCGTGCCGATCACTGCGCCTGTCAGCCGGCTAAAAATCCCTTTTGGCGCAGCTTGCTCATCTCCTGCATGTCTTCTGCGAAATATGAAGGATGTTAAAAATCCAAGAATCATGCGAATCAAGCCGTAACTCAATACAAATAATACGGCAAACCGCATAAGCGGGAAATCTGCGATCGCTGTAACCAGCGTATAATACAGCTGTTCCCACCGGTTCAACTCACGATTAGGCATATCCCCGGCATGTACAGATAACCATTGCTGTACATAAGGCGCAAGCCATAACGTCAGACCGATAGATAACAAAATACCAATGACCGCCATAATACCGTCCATCAGGAAACCAAAGAGTCTCCCCGCAGAACGTGAAGCCCCTCTGGACCATCCCTGTAATAAGGATGCTGCTACGATCAGCAACAGCAGAATGGTAATCCCATTAAACTCCTTCAGGCTGTCCAGCCAAGTTTGCAGCACGTCTTCACTCCTCCTTTAAACTACGAAGCAGGTGCTGTTTTATTTTTTTGTGCCTGTTCGACAAATGTGCGGATCGTATCGTTGTCGAGTTTCCACTCACCAACAGAAATACCGCGGAAGGTCACATCGACTTTATCCGACTTCGTGCTACCCTTAAGCTCAACGTTAGGACTGGTTATCGTAAATTCACCATTTTTCCCCGCCGCATAGGTGGCCTTGGAGGCTTCCTTCAGCATGATGCTTGTTGCTTCTTTCTTGAGTGTGTCCATCGTGCTGGACTGCACGTCTGTGACGGTTTGTTTGATCTGTTCAATGGAGATGCCGCTGTATATCAGCAGAGCCGCAATAATGATGATGGCAATCGCCCATTTTAACATCGTTTTGACCACATTCAGAACAAAGAACAAAATGATCAGTGCAACGACGATCACCAGCCAGTTCTGCATCACAAACTCTTTGATTACTTCTATGTTCATGATTACACCTTCCGAATTAGAATTGATTCATGACTTCCCGAATATTATACATGATTTCCGAACCTGCTGTCAGCTAAGCCCTCTCCGGCAAAAATAAACGGTCTAAGTTCGTCCTGCGGGGCGTACAAGTAGTACCATGAGGATTCGTCCGACGAACGTGGACACGTTCAAGACCTGTGTACAAACAGGCATCGCCTAACAAGGAGGGGCTCTAGTGAAAACGGCCATCTGGCTATACCTGTTTTTGTTTCTAGCTGTGTTTGATCTGCATGCCCAGTATCCCATTCTGACGCCGTTTGCGATATCGCTCGGTGCGGCTCCAACCTTTATCGGCTGGATGATGGGCATCTATTCCTTAACCCACCTGCCTGGCAATCTGATTGCTGGAACACAGATTGATAAACACGGGAGCCGTCGATATATTGTGTTCAGTCTGGTCGGTGCGGGGTTCATCCTACTTCTGCAGGCTCACATTCATACCCCTTGGCAACTGCTCGCGCTACGTTCTATTAGCGGCTTTGTATTAGCCTTTCTATCTCCGGCATGTCTGGCCCTGCTCGCTCAACTCTCCAATGACCCGGTGAAACAAGGAAAATACATGTCGGGTCACGGTGTCGTGCACACGCTGGCTTCGGTGGTGTCACCAGCCGCAGGTGCCGTGATCGTCGGTGCCATGGGGTTCTCTGCCACCTTCTCGAGTCTCGGCTATCTACTCATTCTGACAGGTGTCATTGCACTGCTTACCATGCCGCGTGGCCTCGTTCGCCAGCCGCAGCCATTGACCGAACCCGCAAAACCTGGCCTTGCGCCTTCCGGCTCGGCTAAAGCTAACTCTGATCCTTCGCCATCAGAAGCGCCAAAAGCATTCCTGCCCGTTTCCTGGCGTTATTTCATGCTACCCTTGGTTATTGCCTGCGCTCAAGGTATTCTCTTCTTTGAATTACCGCTGCGGGGAGGCGGGCATTCCTCCATGATGTCGACAGGTTTACTGTTTTCAATCATTAGCATCGGTGCGCTCTTTACACTCAGCATGCTGTTTCTTAACCGTTATTCGCCCAAACTGCGTTTAGTTGCTGGTGTACTGCTGATGTCCTTGAGTTTTTTCGTGATGGCAGCCGTTCCGCAAATTTCGTTATCCATCGTGTTATTTGTGCTCGGGATGTCCAAAGGTATCATTTTCCCCGCGATGGCTACACTTTTTATTCACTTAAGCGGTGGTAGCAAGCTTGGGCGTATTTTCTCTCTGCAATCGATTGCCACCTCTATTGGTTCGTTTATTGGTCCGATTACGGCTGGACAGCTGAGGCTGGGGGTATCTCCTTATTTCATTGCTTTTATTTTGCTGATGATCGGCATCTTGGTACTCCCCTATTATACGTCAAGACATACTGCCCCGCTCTCATCTTCCGATGCGAAAAGCATCCTGGGGTGAAGTATCTAAGCTTGTCCTGACCAACTTATACGTTAGAGCCTTCTGCAGAACAATTTAAGCTTTGCATCATTCCCCTATTTCCAGATACACTATAAGTACATTCAGTCGATTTTCGCTGTAACATTTCCCGGGGAATGTCGACATCAGCTCTCGAATCAGGGGTGAATAAGATGCCTATTCATGTCATTGTGGAAGGTAAGAATGATCGCAGTAAACTCAAACGTTTAGTGGGTCCAGAGATCAATATTTTGTGCACATTCGGAACGCTGAACTCCCTTAAACTGGAGACACTGCGCAAGCAAGTCGGATATGATGAAGTTTATTTATTCATGGACAATGACAGCTCAGGTAAAAAGATAAGAGGTGTACTGCGCGATGCTTTTCCCGATGCGGTACAAATGTATACAAGACGTGGGTACGCAGGGGTTGAAGGCACACCTGATGAATACATCATCTCGCAATTAGAGAAGGCAGGGCTGGAGGAATATATCCAGTATCCTGACGAACCTTCGTATTAAAAGGAATAACGACAAAAAGGCTGTTTCTGGTTATAGGAACCAGAGACAGCCTTTTCTAAAGACTTCGTGCTTAACATTTTACGGTGTTATTCTTTAATCAGCCTGCGAATGTCCTCTGCGATAGCTTCCGGCTGCACATCTTCTGTATTAAAAGCGTTATAAACCTTGCGAAGCTGGTTATTCTCATCCACCAGCCCAATCATGTTCATATGGGCAAAATCATCCTTGTTCTCGCCTTCGATCAGAATCTGGAACGATTCTTTGGCGAACTGCTTGGTTTTGTCCATATCCCCACGCAGGAAATACCAGCCCGAATAATCCGCATGGAAACGGTCGGCAAAGGTTTTGATCTTCTCCCTCGTATCTACTTTTGGGTCGAAGGAAATCGATACAAAGGATGCCTTATCTCCGAATGTTCCATCTTCTTTCAACAAGTCCTGCACCTGAGACAGTGTAAATGTCGTAATCGGGCAAACATCAGGGCAACTGGTGAAATAAAAGTAGAACAATCGCACTTTGCCTTGCGTATCCGCCAGCGATACGTTACGACCATCCACATTTTCCATGGAAAACGATTGGATCTCCCGAATCTCGGGTAATTTCTCCTGGCTGGCAAATGCCGTATTCCACATTAAATACACTGCCATAATCAGTGCAATACCGAGCAAAATCCACGTCCATTTGTATTTCTTAATAACCTGCATCCTCTTCCCTTCCCCCTAACAATGTACTAGTGAATGCGCATACATATTTGATCCATAAAAACCCTCTGTTAAACTGCCCTGGCTTACTGATACAAAATGATTTCGGTTAACGTGATAAATTAAATCTACGTTATCATTTCAGCCAAGGGATACATATGTATAATACAGTGCCTTCATTACGGGACATATCTTGGCTAATGACAAGGTCGCTGTTCACAAAATATGTCTCATCGCGACATGTTTATTAAATCCACGCGACTTCCGATATAAATTTTATCACAAGAAACCACGGAATAGTTTGACAATGTTCGTACATTTGTTGGGAAATGGACAGATTCTTCCCAGGGCTTAGCATGTTTTGCATCCATGCGGGTGGATAATATACACTAGAATTGGGTATCACCTAGATAGAGAAGGTTAATTTTGATGACGATACACTGACGTTACACCTTATAAAGGAGAGATTTATGGATACCTCTACACATTTTGTTATGGGCATTGGTTTGGCGGGTCTCGCCTATGTTGATCCTGTCGTTGCAACCGACCCCATGCTGGCAGCCGCCGTCATGGTAGGTACGATCGCCGGCTCCCAAGCCCCTGACATTGATACTGCACTGCGTTTTAAAAGTAATTCGCTCTATATTCGAAATCATCGGGGACTGTCCCACTCGTTGCCGTTTCTGTTGTTATGGGTACTGCTAATTACGGGTGTGATCGGATTGATTTTTTCAGGAGTTTCACTTGGTCATGTTGCCCTCTGGACTGCTGTAGCTGTAGGCGTACATGTCTTTACCGACTTGTTCAATACGTATGGAACACAGGCTGCCCGTCCTTTTACAGAACGCTGGATTGCCTGGAACATCATTCATATCTTTGACCCGTTCCTGTTTATTACACATGTGATTGCGATTCTATTATGGGCTTTCGACCTTATTGCACCTGCCCCACTCTTTACTACGCTGTATATTCTGATTGGAATATATTATGTATGGCGTACCATCGCGCGGGCACTGGTGGTTCGAAAAGTGAGACGTATGGATAACAGTCCGGAACCAGCCAAATACATTGTGATTCCAACGATTTCCTGGAGCCGCTGGCATGTTGTCAAAACGAATAAGGATGGAAGTTATGAGCTTGGTAAGATCGATGGTTCTGAGCTGACCTGGAGCCTGCATGCCACCTCTTCCACTCATGCAGCCGTTGTAGCCTCACGCAAGGCACCGGAGGTTAGTGCATTCCTCTATTTCACTTCTTATGCTGTAGCCGAGGTGGAGGAACTTCCTGCCGGATATAAAGTTCGCTGGGCTGATGTTCGGTATCGACACCGGAAACAGTATCCCTTTGTAGCCGTAGTGGTCATGGATCGCAACTTCAAAACAATTGATACTTACGTAGGCTGGCTAAGTGATGAAAAAATGGATAAAAAACTTTTATCTGCTCGCCCTTGACGCAGACCTTGGTTGCAGGGCACAATCGTTATAGGAACGATTGCGCGGGAAAAGCCCGGAGCGTTATCCGCACCGGGCTTTTACTGCTTTGGTATATAAATTATTTGCCAGACAGAGACTGCTCAGCGATTTGTACCAGACGTTTGGTGATATATCCACCCAAAGATCCAGTCTCACGGGAAGTGTAGTTACCATAGTATCCGTCTTGCGGGATAGTTACACCCAGTTCTTGTGCAGCCTCCATTTTCAATTGTTGCAGAGCTGCTGTCGCTTGAGGCACCACCAAGTTGTTAGAAGAGCGAGATCCTTGAGCCATATTTAAAATCTCCTTTCAATCTGTGTCTGTAATGTATTGCAAGCTTGCAAGATTATTATGGCTCGCACGCTTCAGGTTATACGAAAATTCAATAAATTTGTACATGGAGGTTTTTCCCAATGAGCAAAGGCTTATCCTTATGGTTTGCATTTTCTTCGATAGTTTTGTTAACGGTTACAGCAATCACGATTTCTTACAACGGCTGGCTTGCAGCCCTGCTGTTTGTTCTATCCATGGCTAATATCGTTTGGGGATTTATCATCCGGGCGAAAAAAGAACGTCAGGAAGCCCGCTCGGCTTCCGAATCAGCTTCATAAGCTATCGCTATCATATGAAGTTAATAAGTCAAAAAAGAGGAGGCGGATGGATTCATCCGTCTCCTCTTCTATGTTCACATGATTAACCGTTCATGGTCTTTATGCTAAATTGACTTTGCTGAACCTGTATTCCCAATTACAGCTTACGTCTAGGAACGAAACCCATCCGCTCTTTCACCGCATCCAGCGTCTTCGCAGCATCCTCTTCAGCACGACGTGCCGAAGTCTCTAATACATCTGCAAGCTCACCAGACTCACGAATTTCGTTGTATCTTGCTTGTAACGGTTCGATAACAGAGACAACGACTTCGGCGAGTTCCTTTTTGAATGGGCCGTACATTTTGCCTTCGTAACGCTCCGCCACCTCATTCAGTGTCATACCCGCACATTCCGCATAGATGCTCATCAAGTTGCTCACCTCTGGCTTATTCGCCGGATCATAGACAACTTCACGACCGGAATCCGTCGTAGCACGGCTAATTTTTTTGCGAATGACATCCGGCGGATCTAACAGGGCGATATAACTTCCTGCATTGGGGTTACTTTTGCTCATTTTTGAGGAAGCATCATCCAGTGACATGACACGCGCACCGACCTGTGGAATATAAGGTTCAGGAATGGTGAAATATTCTCCGTAACGATGGTTAAAGCGCCCTGCCAGATCACGAGTCAGCTCCAGATGCTGTTTCTGATCTTCCCCGACAGGCACGAGATCTGCATTATACAGCAATATATCTGCAGCCATCAGGGATGGATAAACGAACAATCCGGCACCGACAGAATCTTTGCCGGAAGATTTGTCTTTAAACTGAGTCATACGCTCCAGCTCACCCATTGAGGTTAGCGTTGTCATCAACCATCCGAGCTCTGCGTGCTGTGGTACGTGAGATTGCAGAAATACGTTTGATTTGCTCGGATCAATTCCTGCCGCGATGAACAATGCGGCCACAGCCTCGGACTGCTCACGCAGTGCTGCTGGCTCCTGTGCCACTGTAATGGCATGAAGATCTACAACCATAAAATGACACTTATAGTCATGCTGTAATTTCACAAAATTTTTAATCGCACCAATGTAGTTGCCCAGTGTAAGCTTACCGCTCGGCTGAATGCCTGATAATACCGTTTTCATCTGATACGCCTCCCTAATTCACACATCATCTAGAATTCAAAAATTTGGCATCTTCGCTCTGCGAACGCAAAAAAGCCCCACATCCGCAAGGGACGTGAGACCGTGGTGCCACCCTTATTCGCTCTCCTCTCCGCTATCCTGATATGCAGGATATAGCAGAAAAGAAGCCTTCATTGTTCCTTAACGTGGAATAACCGGCATAACCTAATGAGATCTCTCTGGATAGTTCGATCTGTTCAGTTATACACTCAAGGGTCCATTCAAAAAAGAGTTCACACCAGTTCGCATCAACCACTGGCTTTCTGAAGAGAATACTCCTTGTCTACTTGTCCCCGTCATCGCTTTGATATCATTCAGTTCATAAAAAGCTTTTAGAATTCCATATTAATGCCCTTAAGCCTGAATGTCAAAATGAGATGAGTTTTTTTTCGCGAAGCTTGAAAATCTGTTATGATGGTATTGCTTATCCTGTGAAGGCTATGATGCTGATCGCAGGATGTGTTAAAAAGTTGGAATGATCACAATGACACGCCTGTAGCAGTTCAGCAAGCCCAACTGCATGCAGACAGATTTCAAGTGGGAAAAGGAGCATCGATATGAAACAAGTGACCAAAGGTCAATGGAATGGTTACGACACGTATATCCTACATAGCCGTGAATTGGAAATCACCCTGCTGCCTCGTCTGGGAAATAACATCATCTCGATTCGCGATTTGGTGCAGAATAGGGATGTCGTTCGTCGCCCAGACGAAAACGATCTGGCTTTCTATTTACAGAAGCCCTATCATTTTGGAGTCCCGTTGCTTATACCTCCAGGACGTATCCATAAGGGACAATTCGAGTATGAAGGTGTACGTTATCAGTTCGATCAGAATACGGCAAATGGCAACCATATTCACGGTCTCCATCGCAGCCAGTCCTGGTGTGTCAGTGATATTGAAGAAGATGAGGACGGCTGTGCAATCACAACCGAACTATTAACCGAAAATGAAAAACATTGGATGGAACAGTTCCCCATCCCTCTGAAACTTGAAATGACATTCAGCTTGAAAAATGCTGTACTGACCCAGCGGTTGCGTGTCACCAATTTGAGTTCAACACCTGCTCCCTTTGGGATGGGATATCATACATGGTTTTTGCTCGACGGTAAACCTGAAGATTGGACACTACAGCTACCTGTTTCCGGATTGTATGCACAAAATGAAGATCAGCTGCCTACAGGCGAAATAGAAACGTTACATGATGAATGGTCCTCTATCGGGGAAGGAATCAACATGCAGGGAAGAGACTGGGATACGTTGCTTCGTGCGGCGGAAGGTCAGCCTGCAGTTGCTCATTTGCGGAGAAATGATGGATATACACTGAAATATTCAGTAGATGAAGCATTTTTCAAACACTGGGTTTTGTATACCAAAGGAGAATCCGATCAATTCTTGTGTATTGAACCTTACACCTGGTTGCCGGATGCGCCGAATCTGCCATTGACTGAGGATGTAACTGGACTGATCCGGCTTGAACCAGAGCAACCTGTAGAGCTGTTCACCCATATCGAGGTTGTTCCACCAATTGACTAAGCAATACTTTTTTTACAATAGATGAACTACCTCGACTTTTGCTATTCTCGCAATGATGCAAAACAAGCCGATCCGCACTGGATCGGCTTGTTGAGTTGACATGCCTTCGTTTGATTATCCATATATTCCCTTACGCCATATCATGTATATTTCCTCATTCTCGATCCATACTAACATCACTAACCCACAAGGAGGTGAGACATATGTACGGAAGCCAAAACCAAGGTGGCGGAAGCCGCTCTAACAATCTGGTAGTACCTCAAGCGAACGCAGCATTGCAACAACTGAAAATGGAAGCTGCGCAAGAGCTGGGTGTAACAATTCCTCAAGATGGTTACTACGGTAACTATACTTCCCGTGAGACTGGATCTCTGGGTGGATATATTACAAAACGTCTGGTACAAATCGCTGAGCAGCAATTATCGGGTCGTTCGTAAGCTCGTAATTATTGCTTGAGTGTTGCTGAAAATGAATGGCGGCCTTCTTCGGAAGTGCCGCTTTATTTCTATTTGTAGTAAACAATGTGTAATAAACTTAACGATATCATTCTCTGGTTTTGCTAAATTATGAGCCAGATCCCATCCCCGAATCCAGATATGTATTCGTTCTAGGGTAGCGAATCATCAAGTTCGCCATGTTGTAATTGGATTCCATCGTCGCATCGATCATGATCATGCCTTGTCTAACGGTAAAGTCATAGCTAATTTCGCCATGTGTCCAATTCCGCTTAAATTTCAGTGTCTCCAGTGCCATAGCGCGGAAGGAAGCAAGTTGCGCATGATTAAGTCCCTCACCCTCCATCTCCATCCGTCCATCTTTACCGGTTATCGGATTATGTCGAATGCCGAATTTCCCAATAACGTTATTTCGTATTTGCACAAAAACTACCCCTGAATCTAATCCTGACAGTTCCTGATCAAGCTCTTTAAACACCAGATCTAACTGTCTTGCTAATGAAAGTTGCTCCGTTTTCACGTTAACACTCCTCCTATTATGCTTTTAGTCCTATAAAGCAAGGACTTACGACTCATTATATGACATCATATACGCTTACTCAACAAATATAAACAACTTTGGGTAATTATCCCTATAATTTGCACAATTAATTGCCAATCCCCCTCCTTAAAACGAGTTTTTTCATTTATTTACGACAAAATATACATTCGACTTTAAGGCGCATTACAAATAAAAGAAGCCATAATAGATGTCTGTCAGACAATCCAATATGGCTTCTCTTTTCTCAAAATAGTTGGCTACGCTATTTTATATCTGAGGTCATCTCTAAAAATTGCTCAATATCGGCAATAACTAAATTCGCAGCATTTTGCCAGAAGTCCGGTTGTGTCAGATCTGTACCCAGATGTTTCTGAGCTAGTTCCTCCACAGTCATTCGTCCAGTATCACGCAGCAAATCATCATATTTCCCCGCAAAAGCCGTACCTTCTTGTTGTGCCCGAGCATAGATTCCCGCACTAAACATGTACCCGAAGGTATATGGGAAGTTATAGAAAGGTACACCTGTCAGATAGAAATGCAGTTTTGATGCCCAGAAATGAGGATGATTTGATGCCAGAACGCCGCAGTATGCCTCTTCTTGAGCCTCCACCATTAATCTGCTCAACTCGTCGGCACTTACCAGGCCTTTCTTACGTTGCTCATAGAAACGATTCTCAAACAGGAAACGGGCATGAATGTTCATAAAGAACGCAACACTACGCTGTATTTTATCTTCAAGCAACGCCAGCTTCTCCTGCTCATCACTTGCAGTTTGCACCAATGCATCGGCAACGATCATCTCTGCGAATGTAGAAGCCGTCTCAGCTACGTTCATCGCGTAACGCTGATTCAATGCCGGCAGTTCTTCCATGATATGCTGGTGGTATCCATGACCAAGTTCGTGCGCGAGTGTGGATACATTCGACGCCGTTCCAGAGAAGGTCATAAAGATGCGAGTCGCTTTGCTTAGTGGCAGTGAAGTGCAGAATCCCCCTGGACGTTTACCTGGACGATCTTCGGCTTCAATCCATCGTTTCTCAAAAGCCATCTCTGCAAAGCTCGACAGTTTGGGACTGAACTTGGCAAATTGCTCCACGATTGTCTGAGCTGCCCCGTCATACGTCACTTTACCAACAGACTTGCCTACCGGTGCTTCTACATCGCTCCAGCTTAGCTTATCGACACCCAGCAATTGGGCTTTTCGCTCCAAATACTGTACAAGTACCGGTTTGGCTCCGTTGATGACTTCCCACATCGTATCCAGCGTTTGGCGTGACATCCGGTTGATGGAGAGAGGTTCTTTCAAGATATCATGCCAGCCACGCTTCTCGTACAATTTTAGACGGAAACCCGCAAGATGATTCAACGTGTCTGCGCAGAAATCCTCCACATCTATCCAGGCCTGCTCCCAGGATGCATATACCTGCTCACGCACTGCATGATCACTGTCACTAAGCTTGTTAGCGGCCTGTCCTGCGGACAGCATAACTGTCTCCCCATCCTGTTCAAACGGGATATTCACTTTACTTACAATTGTATTGTAAAATTTGCCCCAACCATGATAACCATCCACAGCCAGATCCAGAGCAAGCCCTTCCAGCTCCGGTGACAATTTTTCTTTCGCTTGTGTCCGACTCTCGTTTAACACAAAGGACAAAGGTTGGATTTCAGGACGTTCAAGCCATTCCGCCCATACATCTTCTGGCATCTGGCTAAGTATATTGTCGAATTTGGATTTACTGCTGCTGAGCATCGCAGCAATGGAACTAACAGTCCCTTGAAGTTGAGTCGCTTTTTTATCTTGCTGATTTTGAGCGGACAGACAAGATACGAACGCAGACCCTTCAGAGATTCGAACATAACAATTTTGCAACAGTTCAAGAATAGGATCAAAAGCCTCTGTATCTTCCAATGTTGCTGGAGCAACCGTTTGATTCAATGTTTCTTGTAACTTTCGCACATCCGTTTCCAGCTTACTCAGATATGCGGCGAATGCTTCGGAAGAAGAACCTCCACTAAAGATGGACTCCAGATCCCATACAGGATGTAATGGCATTTTCATCTAATAAGGCACCTCTTTCTATAGATTCGGGTGAATAGAATTGAATTAAAAACTGGTTTTATACGCAACGTATCTCTATACTAGAGAAATAATAAGCAACTTTTTCAGGAGGTAAGTGTATGAAACCTTTACAAGTATCGGCTGAAACAGCCGTCAAATTAGCAGCATCTCTGGGCGTGCCTCTGGAACATCTGATGCATATGCCTCAACATATTCTCATGCAGAAGATTGCAGAATTGGCCAAGGAAGAGGCCGCTAAATCTTCAGATCAGGAAGACAAATCCAAATGATTCCTTTTGAGAACAGTTGGCCATACGATGTCATTATGGGGGATATCTATGTACAGCAATGCCCTTTTTGCGGTGCAAACAATGTGCTACTTCCCCTCAAACCCAAGGAACTCATCCGTATCCGTGAAGGAAAAAAGAAATTGCTTGTCTTTCCCTGCTGTAATAGCAGCATGACCGTCATTGATACCGATAACGATTACCTGTTGTCCAGTCGTCCTGTTCGATAAATACATCCTGCAATACACTTAGAGAGGGCTGCGCTTTGCAGCCTCTTTTTCTGCTTCCAGCATCTCTTGTGGCAGTTCCATTTTTCCTGATATCATCTGTTCACGTAGCAACGCCCATTGTTCTCTTGACGCACGAATCATCGCTGCATCTGTAATGCGTTTGT
The DNA here is from genome assembly GCF_019748695.1 of Paenibacillus cucumis (ex Kampfer et al. 2016). Lineage (NCBI taxonomy): Bacteria > Bacillati > Bacillota > Bacilli > Caryophanales > Paenibacillaceae > Paenibacillus > Paenibacillus cucumis (ex Kampfer et al. 2016). The sequence continues at coordinate 95,954 of NZ_JACLIC010000033.1, forward strand.
CATGAATGACTCTACCGAACCATTGAACCGCTTCATGGAACCTTCCTACTCTGCGATTCAGTTCTCCAAGCAGATATAGTAACTTCGCCTCATTACCGCCTGTTCCTTCCCGTTCAAACACCTTGATATAAGCTTCCAGGCTGAACTCGAGAAAACGATGCTCCTGTGTATGATCTTCCATATACCGATACAACCAGGCTATATGATGCAACAGGCCAGCAACGACACGATCCTTTTCCTGAATAACCTGAGCACATAGCAGACCCAATTTGTACGTAGCAAGTGCCTGTTCCAGATTTCTTGCTCCACTATAATCTCGCTTAACCCAACGGTTTCCGATCTGCTCAATGAACGCCTTGCGCTGTATCTCATTCAGATTACCTGAAGAATTTTCGGTAGAGGCAAATCCACACGAAGGACAGATTCGGACAACATAAAAATCCGGATTTTCCTGTTTGTAATAAGCACAAAAATCAGAATCTGTTCGGTAAGGCCGTTTCAAACTAGGTCTGACTCGTGACGTTTCAAATTCATTCTCGCAATAATGACATGTCACCTTCACCTTATACAGCGGCTCTAATTCCACTTGTTCCATCCCTCTCCCGTAAGGCTTGTCGTATATTTGGAACTATGGCGTATTCACAAAATGGTGAGCTGGCCCCGATAAACGCTGCAAAATAAACGAATGCAACGGTTCTTCCACACCAATTTGTGTTAACGCTTGATTCATACATGCAAGCCATGCCTCTGCTCGCTCTACCGTCACCTCAAAGTGCATATGACGAGCACGCATCATCGGATGTCCGTAGGCCTCAGAGAACAATGCAGGACCACCAAAAAATTGAGACAGGAACATGTATTGCTTGTCCATTACCGGAGTAATATCTTCCGGGAAGAGCGGTGCTAGTTGTTCATTCTGCAATACGATTGGATAAAAAGCCTCCACCAGCGCCCGAACACCTTGTTCACCGCCAAGATTGTCATAAATACTTAAACTGGAATTCATACTTCTTCCCTCCTTCAATATGTCGAATTTTGTAATATAACACATGCTACAGGAACATGATAAACAACAGATCAACAAGCTGGCCCTAAAAGCCAGCATCTTCATTCTATCAAAAAAAACCAAAAAGTCCTATATCACATGAAAGATCAGATTTGACCAGAGCCTTACGTACCAAGGAGTTCCGGGCCAAAATGACAAAAAAAGCGCCAACCTTCAAGGCTGGCGCATCACATATTCCATTAATAACTTCGCCAATCTTCCTCTTCAGTACGCACCAGCGAGGCACGTATCACATACACAAATGCACAGACCAGGACTCCGGCGACAAGACTCATGATCATCACTCCATCCTTATTGATTCCACCTTTATGGCAATTAGGTGACGTTCAGGCGTTTTTACCATTTTAGCATACATCATTCAAAAACACAGCCACTTTTGCAAGCGCTTTCCCATTATTATTTTGTACTGTTTGTCCGATCTTTTTCATATATTTATGGCAAAAGCTCCATCATGGACTGTGATTCCTGCATCTTAACCCTAAAAGGAGAGAAATTCATGAACGTTTCAAAGCGCATCATGCAAATCCTGGTCATCCTTGCTCTCCTTTTCTTTTGTGTTCTGATGGCTTTGTACCCATCTGAAACTTGGCATGCCAGTGTGAGGGGACTATCGATCTGGTGGGATGTTCTGTTCCCTTCCCTTTTTCCATTTCTGGTTTTATCCGAGTTGCTACTCGGTTTTGGTATTGTGCATTTTTTGGGTACATTGCTTAATCCACTTATGCGCCCGATATTCCGCGTTCCCGGAAGCGGCGGGTTTGTCTTTGCCGTAAGCTGTGCTTCTGGTTACCCTACAGGGGCTAAACTGACCGCACAATTATGGGAACAGAAACTGGTTACAAGAGAGGAGGGTGAGCGCTTGGTTGCTTTCACTACCTCATCTGATCCGATCTTTATGATTGGGGCTGTGTCTGTCGGTTTTTTCCACAATACGTCCATCGCTCCAATTCTTGTGGCCTCCCATTACTCTGCGGCTATTCTTGTAGGTGTACTCATGCGTTTCCATGGCCGTCCCGCTGCAACTCTACCGTCTGAATCCCCTCCCGCTCACGGAGAGCATCGCAACCGTTTCCTGAGTGCGATCTATGCGATGCACGAAGCGAGACAAGCCGATGGGCGGACCTTAGGGGAATTGCTTCGGCATGCTATATCCTCTTCCCTCCGGCTTATTATTATCGTAGGCGGGCTAGTTGTATTCTTCTCCGTCATTATGGAATTATTGGTTCAGACCGGATGGCTAGGCATGCTGTACACTCTAACGGAACAAGGGCTTCAACTTGCCGGTTTACCACCATCCCTGTCCCACAGTCTCGTCGGCGGATTATTTGAAGTGACACTTGGAGCCAAAGAAGCTGGAGCTGCATCCACCTCCATTCCTCTTGTCTTTAAAGTTGCTGCCGCTGCATTTGTACTTTCCTGGGGCGGGTTATCCGTGCATGCGCAAATTATGAGCGTGTTAAGCAATACGCCAATGCGATACGGGCCTTTTTTACTGGCTCGAGCAATTCATGCGGCAATTGCACCTCTACTCGTCATTTTGTTATGGCCGCTATTCATGAACATATCGGCCTCGCCTGCATTTCTGGAGAACACGCTGAACCCTTCTGTCTTCGATCACACACCCGGATGGAATGTCATTGGAATAACAGGAATAAAGATGTTCGTCGGTATGCTCGCTACTCTCTTATGTCTTACCTGGATTCGTTCGTTACTGATTCCCAAACGGAGTGAAAAATAGGGCTTTGTCCAAATAGTTTGCCCAGAAGTTGAATCGGACGTTGTGTTCTGGCGCGGAATTGATTATCATCGGTAGTATAATGACCACAAAGGAGCTTTCATCTTGAGATACTATGTTCAAGACCGCGGAGACCAATTATCGATTGATCTCAGTCAGCAGTTTCATGCGCTGGCGAAGGAAGAAGGATTCAAGCTGGATGCAGAATCGCCGGAGATTGTTATCTCCATCGGAGGCGATGGAACGATGCTTCAAGCTTTTCACAATTTCATCGACCGCATTCCGGATATTGCTTTTGTTGGGGTTCATACGGGCCACCTCGGCTTCTATGCCGATTGGAAGAAGGAAGAATTAAGGGAACTGGTTCGACTTATGAGCGGTAAAGGGGATCCCGATCTCCTTAAACCTCGTATTGTGAAGTATCCATTGCTCGAACTGGAGATTCGTAAGAAATCAGGTAACGCCTCGTACATAGCCCTGAATGAATTCACGTTAAAAGGGGTAGATGGTACCGTCGTAGCACAAGTGGACATCAACGACGTTACATTTGAGATGTTCCGGGGGGACGGGATCTGCGTTTCCACTCCATCAGGTAGTACGGCGTACAATAAAGCACTCGGCGGAGCCATGGTGCATCCAACGATTGAAGCTATTCAGATTGCTGAGATTGCATCCATTAACAACCGTGTCTACCGGACGCTCGGTTCACCTGTCATTTTGCCCAAGCATCATCATTGTGACATTTTCTCACGCAAAGATCAGCGTCTGTTGCTAACCATTGATCATGTCAATGTAATGGTGGAGGATCTGATCTCTGTTCGTTGCCAGGTCTCGGAGCAGAAGGTCAGTTTTGCGCGTTTTCGCCCATATCCGTTCTGGAACCGGGTTCGCACAGCCTTTCTTGATTAGGCAACATGCCTGACTTGACAAAACTTTATGTATACGCACCAAAAAAGCGGTCCTTCTCAGGAACCGCTTTTTGCTTTGGCTTGTGGCTGCTCTTTGCACTTCTGAAGTACGAAGTATGCACAGCCAAAGTTACAGTACTCGTTAATGTAATCCACAAGATAAGAGATGGTTGAATCCTTCGTTGCTTTGGGGTGATTGTCTCGATAAAAGCCTTTGAGTCTAAGCTGGCTATAACCCCAGTCACCAATAATATAGTCGTAACGCTCCAGCACTTCGCTGTACCGATCACGGAACACTTCCGGATTCCAACCCTGCTTGTGGTTCTGAACAATTTCATAATTTTTGCCGCCGACTTGCACAATGACGGGTGCCTTAGGCTTTTCCTGTTCCTGTTCCTGTACAGACCCCTGTTCCGTTTCTTGCAGCTGTTGCTCGTTCTGTTGCTCATTCTCCAGCTGTTCTTCCGTGTTTTTATTCTGTTCCAATCCGGATTCCTCCATCACGCGTGTGTTGCCGCCTGTTCCGTATGCTGATTCGCTGATTTTACCTGTTCATGGGCATGATAAGAACTGCGTACCATCGGACCGGATTCGACGTGACTGAATCCACGCTTCAATCCTTCTTGTTTCAATGTTGCAAATTCTTCAGGCGGATAATACTTCTCAACAAACAGATGTTTCTCGGATGGCTGTAAATACTGACCAATCGTCATAATGTCACAGTTCACCGCACGAAGATCATCCATCGTTGCCAAAATTTCGTTATATTCTTCACCTACACCGAGCATAATACTCGATTTCGTTGGGATGTTAGGTTGCATCTCTTTAGCACGAGCAAGCAATTCCAGTGAACGTTTATACTTGGCTTTGGCACGTACTTTGTCTGACAACCGTTCAACGGTTTCGATGTTATGGTTCAAAATATCCGGTTTAGCATCCATAACGATCTGCAGTGAATCCCGATCACCCATAAAATCCGGAATAAGCACTTCCACACTGCACAATGGCAGACGCTTGCGTACAGCTTTTACCGTTTCGGCAAAAATGGTTGCTCCTCCATCCTTCAAATCATCCCGGGCCACACTTGTAATTACACAATGTTGCAGGTTCATTTGTTCAGCTGCTTCGGCTACACGTTCAGGTTCCTGTAAATCGAGTTCCGTAGGCAAACCGGTATTGACCGCGCAAAATCGGCATGCTCTTGTGCAAATATCGCCCAAAATCATAAAAGTCGCTGTTCGATTCGCCCAGCATTCATAAATATTCGGACACCGTGCTTCCTCACATACGGTATGCAATGTTTTGGAACGCATCATGTTTTTAATTTCCTGATAGTTATCTCCGGTTGTCAATTTGATCCGAATCCAGTCCGGTTTCGGTTCTTTAACACGTTTAGCCAATGCATAAACCTTCTTTCTACTGAAGTTAGGCTGTTGCTCGGAACATATTATACCATGAAAGGCTTGGAAAAACCCCCATTTGTCACATCTTGTGCTTACACAACGAAATGGATAAAAACAGAACGTTTGAAGAACGCTAAGATATAGCTTGATTTATCGGGCATAAGTGCATCATCTCAACGGAAAGGGGCTGCTTCCCTGTGCAACATCAGTGGATACTCCGTAATACGTACAGCTTTTGCATCAAAACGTTACTCGCAGGCGCGATGCTTCTCCCATTCCTGCCTGCTGATGTTTACGGTGAGTCTGTCCATAAAACAATGACCCAAACCCAAGCTGCAGAGCCCAAAGCAACCGACATTTTTGCCGCACGTCGACATCTGTATGAAAGTATTGGTCAGATGACCCAAATTCCATGGTACAGGCTGGCCGCCATTGATCAGTATGAACGAACGATTACACGAGCACATCCCAAAGATCGTAAACACCCTGAACGTTTGACTGGTATTTTCTTGACGTCTCCGGCTTGGAGAGGCTGGCTGAACCCGGATGAGACAGACCAGCATCCGCAATCGATTCTTTTTTTCAATGGAAAAGGCAGAGATGGTTCAGGAGACGGGATTGCGGACTCCAACAACGATTTGGATGTACTCTACAGCATGGCGTCAATCATGCAGCAATACGGAAATAAACAGGAGGACTTTGGCATAGGCCTGTGGGAGTACTATCACAATTCAAGAGCCGTGCAGCGAATTCAGCAATTTGCGAAATTATATGAGCATTTTGACAATCTGGATCTATTCGGACACGCCTTTCCCGTTCCTTTGGGTACCAATTATTCCTATCGCAGCACATGGGGAACCAAACGAAGTTGGGGCGGATATCGTATTCATGAAGGTACAGATATCTTTGCTCCACATGGTCTGCCTGTTCGCAGTACATGTTATGGCATTGTGGAGATCAAAGGTTGGAATCCATTCGGTGGATGGCGGATTGGTATCCGGGATTTGAACAACCACTATCATTATTACGCTCACTTGTCCGGCTTTGATAAAGGGGTTCGGATCGGTGATGTGGTCACTCCCGGGCAGGTTGTAGGCTGGGTTGGCAGCTCTGGCTACGGCAAGCCGGGAACTCAAGGCAAGTTCCCTCCGCATCTTCATTACGGCATTTACCGTGACAGCGGTCTGCATGAATGGTCTTTCGATCCCTATCCGTTACTCAGACACTGGGAACAGGAAGAACGAAGCCAGAGAAACAAGAAGAGCAAGTAAAGGCGGACAGCATACACCTTGTTAAATACGCGCTCTAAAAGGGGAACCTCTACGATTGACGAGAGGTTCCCCTTTCTCTTTCTATGGTTGAACTTGATGGAATATTGCCTTAGAGCAAGCAATTCAGCGCTTCGCGCCTAATGCCCATTTTGTCCGGACTGGAAACTCCCGTTCAGATCAGGCGGGTCCAATTCAAGTTCAAGCCCGTTTGACTGTGTATTGTTTCCCGGCGTTTGCTGCGGACTTGGAATCTGTGGTTGATTACCTGTTGTCTCACCACTATTGTGCGTGCCGTTTCCATTCCCATTAACATTACCATTGTTCGTGCCACTTCCACTTCCCGTGTGACCGTTACCGCCGCTAGATACGCCTGCCTGCCCTGAAGGCAAGGCAATTGCGGGAGCATTACTGCCGTTGCTTCCGACAGGCCTACCTTGATTATCGTAATAATACATCGGTACATCACCCACAACGAGTAAATAAGAGATCGGGATTTCGGTATCTACGGTCTCGGGTTCCATGTCAAAAGGCACTACAACGGCAACCTCGGCAATAATGTGGATGTATACCTCGACCAGAATCATGTTAATACCTGCATTCTGCTGACGGGTGTTCAGGTCAACCTTCACTGCCCCCTGAGGTTCAATACGAACGGGGATGCTTGGGCCAAACGAAGCCATAACCGGGCTACCCAGCGCCTGACCCAGCGGTATTTTTTCCTTTAACATATGCACGTTCTGAAGGGTAGACTGCACGACATTCATCGTACTTGCCGTAATGCGCATATGTTCGTTATAGTTCAGCATGAAACCTGAAACTTTGCCCGCCGTATCGGTTTTCCAATCAATCAACCCTTCCGTTGTCTTGCCTTCAGCAACCTGAGCCGTAATCGCTTTATTAATCGCCTCGGTTGCAATCTGCTTCACCCTGATCTTGGCCAGATGCATAATGGGCGGCTTCATCTTTTTGTCCACGTATGCAAAGCCCTGCATCAAACAAAATATAGCTACGAGCAAAGCAATTAACCATACTTTCCGCTTGCCACTTGGCGGCTTAGAGCGTCGTCTGCGGCTTCGCCATCTCTTTCGCATCATCGGAGCTTCCCTCCCCTGCGGGATGAGCCATAGGCTTATATGATATCCATATGCAATGTTGTCCTGAAAAAGAAGGACAGCACCCTGTAATGCACGTTGGAGTGGCCTGATCGGCAAATCCGCAGGATGTGCACATCAGGCTGCTCCAGGCACAAAAAAACCTTCCGCCCGTAACAGATATGTCATCTGCACAGGCGAAAGATTTACTTTTTACAAATAAGGAATCTTTAGGTTTGTTCTAATGAACAGATTAGTTTTTTTCCACCGCATGTCCACCGAATTCGTTACGCAATGCTGCAACGACTTTACCCGTGAACGTATCGGTTTCCAGGGAACGGTAACGCATCAGCAAGGACAGGGCGATAACCGGTGTAGCCGTTTGAAGGTCAAATGCTGTTTCAACGGTCCAGCGGCCTTCGCCGGAAGAGTGCATAACCCCTTTGATTTCATCCAGGTTCGCATCTTTGGAGAACGCACGCTCTGTCAATTCCATCAGCCAAGAACGGATTACGGAACCGTTGTTCCATACACGCGCAACTTGTTCGAAGTCGAAGTCAAATCCGCTTTTCTCCAATACGTCGAAGCCTTCACCGATGGAAGCCATCATACCGTACTCGATTCCGTTGTGCACCATTTTGAGGAAGTGACCGCTACCTGCTTTACCCGCATACAGATAACCGTTTTCTACGGAAGTGTCTTTGAAAGCAGGCTCAACGATCGCCCAAGCTTCTGGATCTCCACCGATCATGTAACATGCACCGTTACGCGCACCTTCCATACCGCCTGAAGTTCCTGCATCCATGTAATGAATGCCTTGTGGTTTCAGCTGCTCGTAACGACGGATGGACTCTTTGTAGTGAGAGTTCCCTGCTTCGATGATGATATCACCTTTGGACAGCAGCGGGCTCACTTCAGCCAGTACAGCGTCCACAACGTTGTGAGGAACCATGATCCACAGCACGCGCGGAGATTCCAAGGATTCAACCATTTCTTTGTATGAGGACACGCCTTGAGCGCCGTATTCTTTCATTTCTTTAACCGCTTCTGCATTCAGGTCAAAGGCAACCACTTCGTGTTTGTGATCAATCAGGTTTCTGCCCAGGTTCAAGCCCATTTTTCCGAGTCCGATAAGTCCAAGTTTCATGATAAAATCCTCCTGTTTTGCGAATGTTTTGAGTAGAATCAGGATACAGAACACATTCCGCTTTTGCCCACCAACCGTTCCGGTTACGGATCGTTCTTTCGATCGCTGTTGTATTCCAATTTTTATAATTCCCTAGCTGTACGGGTAAAATTGGACTACAAAGGCGAACACTTCGTTTCTGCAGAATCGATTCCGTCCCCTCCACTACGTGATCCATGATGATGTGTGCTTAAGCCGTGATGCTTCTGCCATCTATATATAAAATGTTTGCGGCCTTCTGACTGAATAAGTCAGAAGGTCTTATGCAAAATTGGAACGGTATAATTTTTAGCAATGAAATATTTAGAAAATAGTTAAGGAATGTTGCCTCTCTTACCACCAACGGAATCCATTCTCCGCAGTCAGGCGATCGGCTGATTCAGGTCCATTCGAACCTGCACTGTACGTATCCAGTGGAATAGTACCTGCCACAAAGGCTTCCTGAATCGGTTGTACCCACTGCCATGCCAGTTCAACTTCGTTCCAGTGTGCAAAGAAAGTAGAATCTCCACGCATCGCGTCAAAGATCAAGTTCTCGTACGCTTCAGGAACGTTACGTTCTCCTGAGTTAAAAGTCATATGCATCGGTTCTACCTCACCGTGGTTCAGTGGGTTCTTCGCATTTAATTGAAGAGAGATACTTTCGCCAGGACCAATTTCCAGCGTCAACAGGTTTGGAGCCATCGTGTTTTCAGACTCATGTCCTGTTTTAAGCGGCGCCTTGAATTCAACGACGATTCGGGTTGATTTCTCAGCCATGCGTTTACCTGTGCGGATATAAAATGGAACCTCGTCCCAGAACGGATCATCCAACCACAGTCTTGCGGCTACATATGTTTCATTCTGTGAGTTAGCAGGGATACCTGGCTCGTCCAAATAACCAACGACTGCGGAGCCTTGAAGCTCGCCTGCACCATATTGGGCGCGAACCACTTCAGATGCTACATTCTCTTTGTTTAATGGGCGTAGCGACTCAGCAATTTTTTTCTTTTTATACTGAATTTCTTGCGGTGTGCAACGTTTTGGCAGATGTAATGCAATCATCATCAGCAATTGAAGCATATGGTTCTGGAACATGTCGCGAAGAGCACCACTTTGATCATAATACGCAGCACGTTCCTCAACACCTACAGTTTCACTGGCTGTAATCTGTACGTTCGCAATGTAACGGTTAGACCAAAGTGCTTGAATCACCGGGTTGGCATACGTCAATGTTTCGATGTTCTGTACCATTGGTTTTCCCAGGAAATGGTCGATCCGATAAATTTCTTCTTCCGCAAAGGTATTGCTCAGCTTCTCATTCAGCTCACGAGCAGACTGCAAATCATGTCCAAATGGTTTTTCGATGATTAGTTTCTTCCAGCCTTTTGTGTTACCCAGGCCGCTTTCTTGAATATTCAGTGCGATTGGCTCGAAAAATTCAGGTGCAACCGACATATAGAACATGCGGTTTTCCGGGATATTCAATTCTTGTTCACGCTCTTGCACCAGCTGAAGCAACCGGGTGTAATCTTCAAGCTTCGTATTGTTCAGCGAACAGTAACGGAAAGCTCCGATGAAATCGCGTACCTGTGATGCCTCCTCCGGCTTCTGACGGGAGAATTCCTGTAGTGACTTTTCCACATTCGCTTGGAAGTCTGCATCCGATAGTTCACGACGGCCCAAACCGATGACGGAGAATGCCTTCGGCATTTTCTGATCTACGTACAGATTGTATAATGCAGGGTAAATTTTACGTTTGGCTAAATCGCCTGTTGCCCCGAACAGGACAAATGTCATTGCATCCATTGGAGTGCCTCCTATGATCTGTGCAGTATAGTATATGATGTTGCAAAATGGTCAAATCCAAGCATGACAAAAGACGGAATAAGTGGGCACGACGCCCGCCTTGCCTCCGTTTATTAACGTTGCTTCAATCCAACCATGGGAACATTCCTTCTCTCCACAACCTCAATCAACTTTGATCAGGTTATAAATTGTAACCTTAAGAATTAACGTTACCCATATTACACCTGTCGTCACAATTCGTCAACATTCGTGTCTAACCTGTGAACTCCAGTGTTTACAGGGGTTTTGTTGAATGTTAACGCTTTATGTGGTAAGTTTAATAGCAATTGGATTGTGACATTTTATACATAAGACCTGTGGACAAGAAGGTTACAATAAGTATACTAAGTATAGTACAAGGGATACTAAACCAAAGGAGTACAGTTATGAACGATGATGAGAATGCCAAACAGATGTGCTCAAAAGTGGAACAATCTTATCAGATCATTGGCCGAAAATGGGTAGCTTTAATTATCCATGCGTTGATGGAAGAACCCAAACGCTTCAGTGAAATTCATGCTTATATTCCCGATCTGAGCAAACGTGTATTGAATGAACGTATGAAGGAATTGGAAGAAGAGGGATTGGTCGTGCGGCATGTCGTTACTGAACGTCCTGTTCGGACTGAATATATGTTGTCCCGCAAAGGAAGCGAACTCGGGCGCGCGTTAAGCGCTGTCGAGCGATGGGCGGAGAAATGGTTGTAAGTTTCATTGTACCAACTCACCAATATAATGGCAGAGGTAAGGAGCGTTCATCGCTCTTTCACCTCTGCTATTTTATTCCTATTCTTTACATCATAAGATAAGCAACCGATAAATTATTATAGCTACAATAAATTCCAACAAAGGAAGGTACATAACTTGAAAAGCCTTAAACGTATGGCCGCTTGCTCTATTTTAACTGCATTATTATTAGGTTCCACAACCGTAACAGCTGAATATGTAATTCAAGACCAGTACAGTGAAAAATTAACTGCTCGGACGTGGGAAGGAATACCAATCAAGCATATGGATCAACACTGGGCTAAACGTTTATTTCAATGGGGTATCTCCAGTAACATAATCAATGGATATACGAATACCAACCTTAAACCAGACCAAGTCATTACAGAGGCTGAATTTCTTAAAATGTTCTACAGAGCAGTGGGTCTAGCTATTCCAAATGCAAGTGCAAATAGTGCGTATCGTCCCAGTGAGAATTGGACAGAAGGCCTCTACAGAACAGCTAAACTATACAACCATCCGACAATTGGAGCAAACAACTTTGCAATGAGAATGAAACCGATCACAAAACTACGTGTTGCCGAAATCATCAGTGGATCCCAAGGTGTTCATTATACTGGCCAATATGCGGTCACCTACCTGATCGGACAAGGATTAGCCAATAGCAAAGCAACTTCTCCGCAACAGTTTGATGGTGAAAGTACACTTACGAGGGCAGAGGCACTTCAATGGATACGCCAACTTGCTTTACATGGAAAACTAACCATTGAGCAAAGACCAAAAATCCCTACGGACCTCGGTCTTCTGCCTGAAATGGCGAACACACCTCCTGAGGTGATTCCTGATTTTAGTACAGAACCTGTGACGGATGAAGATTTTAATTTGGTTATTCAGGGCAATAATTCAGAACTCAGATTTGGAGACTCGAAAAAATCCATTGATGCACAATTTGGTAATTCTTCAGGGAAGAGTATTTTTGATGACGATATGTATCCGTTATTCAATGCTCATTTTAACCAAAATGGAGAATTAGATGGCTGGAAAACATACTTATATGAAGAAGATTCCATTCAATCAGGTGTTTCACGACTTACGAAAAAAGGAATCGTATTGGGTGAAAGCACCATAACCGATGTTATAAGCCGATATGGATCATCTGGAGTAAGAGGAAATGGGATCATCGATTATCACTATAAAAAGATGAATGATGGTACTTATCAGGATATTTCAATCTATGATCGTATATCAAATATGGAAGATGTATGTATGATCGCATTTCTGGTTGATAATAAAACACAGGTAGTCTACGAAATCATCGTAAAATCATCACTAAAGGATGCCTTTTAGCTAATTTCTAGAGTAACATTTTTAAGAAAAGATCCCCTTCGGTTACTCGAAAGGGGATTTGATTTACATAAGACGATTACTCTTCATCCAATCGGCGTCCAAGCGTAATACCTATATCCTCAAAATTTTCAACAGACGACTTTTTCTCATAAAAGTGAACCACATGCCTTATCATACTCTCTCTGGAATAAAATGTATCGTCCGATGGTATTGGAAAAACCACCTTCTCCCCCGTACTTGCAGACTTATATATCCCAACAATTAGCTCCAGTGTATTCCGTCCGCTCTCCCCATCAACAACTAGCGATGTCCCATACTCTATAGCATCCAACACATTCTCAACCTGTCCGGCGTGGCCTGAATGAATAACTTCCGGCAATGCATCATACTCCTGCTGAAGCTTACGTTCAAGATCCGGATTAGGTTCGGGGAATCCATTACTTTGCGAAGTGGATGCGACCACTTTCCAGGGAACGGACACGCGGGCTTCTTTTCCTTGAAAAATCAACTGCTGCTCCTCTCCGTGATGTACCACGGAACTTGTAATCATGCCCACTGCTCCTTGGCTGAAGCGTAGCATCGCCATAGATATGTCCTCCACCTCGGCATTATCATGCGCCGTATTGGCCATCATAGCCTGCACTTCGATGGGCGCCCCCATCATCCAGAGCATGGCATCTAAATGATGTACCGCATGATTAAGCGTACAGCCGCCGCCTTCTTTTTCCCAGGTCCCGCGCCACCACAGATCATAATAGGAATGTCCCCGCCACCAGTAGGAGTCCACTTGAACATGGAGAATTGGCCCCATATGCCGGCTATCCAGTACACTTTTAAGCTTCATCATGGGAGTGGTAAATCGATTCTGGGCAATAACCGACAGCAGTGTGCCTCTATCCTGCGCTGCTTTCAGCATCTGGTCCGCTTCCTCCAATGAAGAAGCCATCGGTTTTTCAACTAATACATGCTTGCCGGCCTTCATGAAATCACACGCGATGGAAGCATGAGTATATGGAGGTGTACAGATCGATACAAGATCAATATCGTTTTGAAGTAGTTCATGATAATCCGCTACTGCCACAGCATCGTGTAGTCCGTATTCTTCAATTCGTTTTTGCGCTTTTTCCATATACACATCGACTACTGCCACAATCCGGCACCGCTCCGGGAACTTCATATACGCAGAGATATGCGCATTACTAATCGCACCCGCACCAATAATAGCTACATTAATCATCACTCTATCCCTCCCTTAGTTTCTTCACAATACCTCAGAATAGAGCGCTTTTATGCATGTATTCTGTGATAAAATATAACTATCTTGCGATGGTAAGGGAGGTCATCTGATTTCTATGCCACATATAAGTGATAGACAATTCAGCCTGGTATGTCGCCGTACATCCCGTGCAACCTTTCGTGAGGTTTTTCATGCTCATTCACAGCTTGAATTAACATATATTCATGACGGTTACGGGCAGTTGATTACCGAGGGACAGGTATTTCCGCTTGAACCGGGTACACTTATGATTTTCCGCCCCTTTCAGATGCACCATGTGCAAATTCAGGTATCCGAAGCACACCCATTTGTACGCACGGTGCTTATGGTGGAGTTAGAGTTACTACACGCCTATTGGCCACACTTCATAACCACGCATCATTTTACCGAGCACCTTCTCAACGAGCAGCATTCTATTCAACCGATCTTTCTCTTACCGGATTCACTACTCATTCAGCGAATGGAACATTTCGGCGAACAATACCCTGAGTTATTACCTCATGAGCTTGCTGAAGATGCTTGTCTTTTTGTACTGGATGTACTGACGCAACTACGTCACATCTGGAACACACTAGCCCGTCTCCCGGATCAGTATTTGTCAAACCAACCAACAGGTCATTCAGAAATCATCGATCCCCACGCCCAAGCAACCATGCAGTGGATTGAGCAACACTACGCGGAACCTTTTCGTTTAGAACACATTGCGAGTGAGTTGCATCTCTCTGCCTATCACCTGTCCCATGTGTTTAAAAAGGCGACCGGCACCAGCATTATTGCATATGCTCAGGCCACCCGTATTCGTCAAGCCTGCGTACTGCTTGGTCGTACATCTTTATCCGTTCCAGAGATCGGCCACCGTGTCGGCATGTCTAGCCCCTCTTATTTTTGCAAAGTATTTCGTAAAACCACCGGCACCACACCACACCAATATCGGTTGAGGATGAGAGGTAGCCATGAGATGGGACGGACGGAAAAAGAATAGCTAGCATAATCAGCGCACATGCAGCCCGATCTTTTCCAAATACACACTCATACGTTCTGTTAATTGATCCAGTTCAGCCCGCTGTTCATTGGATAACCGATCCATGTGATAGCTTCCGTCCGTGTCTTCCACTGTCGTCTTGTACGTCTTCATCTGTTCATATACAGATCTAAAATCGGCATATTCTTCCTTCGTAAATAACTTTTCTGCCTTGGTAAACTGTTCCGCCCAAAATTCATCCTCGTCCATAAGTCTCGGTGAAACAGGTATAGCTGTTGACGAATTATTCTCTAACCCTTCCATTTTATTAAAAAAGGGTTGCAACTTTGCCGTGATCTGCTTGTATTTTTCCTGCTCCTCCTTACTCCAGCTATCCGGATTCATTTTCCCCTGGGCATCAGCATGGGTCAATGCCATCTGTGCAAATTGTTTGAGCAGTCCCATATATAATACGAATTCACTTTCCGTAAAATGAGCCTGTGCCTGTTGCAGCTTTGCTTCCAATCGCTCATAATCCGCTACAGTGCCTCCTAAGGCAGTGATGTTATGTGGCGAGCTGTATATACTGTCAGCCAGATAGGTATACCCTGCGTAAGCTCCTGTAGGGATAATAAGTACGGCCGCGAGCAATGCAGTAACCCACCATTTTCTGCCGCGAGTTAGGAGAGACGATTTTTTTCGAACGTCATGGAGTACGTTATGTTTGACACGAGCCGAGATAATCCAATCTTTCGTTTCCTCCTGATATGCCGACCGTAACTGTTCATCCAATTTCATTGGCATTGTCCACCTTTCTCGCAAATTCGGAGTGCAGTTGTTGCTGCTGTCTCAGCTTGGTAAGTGCCGCATGGATTCGAGATTTGACCGTCCCCAGCGGGATATCTAAAATGTCAGCGACTTCTTCCTGGGTATACTCGTTCAAATAGTGTAATGTAACCACCTGTTGCAACTTGTAAGGCAGACGCTGTACTTGCGTCAGTAAGGGACGATTGGCCAATCTATGGATTAGTTGGGACGAGAAATCAACTTCCATGCCCGTATCGGTATCCATCTGTTCAATCCGTTGCTTGAAGCGAAACTGCATCATTTTCCTGCGTCGATAACTCTTGACCTGTCGCATGCTAACCCCCATTAACCATGGCCGAAAAGCACGTCCAGTATCATATCGTGCCAGGGATCGATAAGCCTGAATATAAATCTCCTGCACCAGATCCTCGGCATCCGCCGCATCATGCACTAGAAAACGAACCGTACGATACACATCCGTTACCGTCTTCTCATATAACTCTCCATAAGCTTCATGGTCTCCAGCCAAGGTCAGTTTCACCAATGTTATGTACTCATTCTCTTCACTCATTTCCCATCCCCCTTTCTGCTGATACTATATATTGGTTTTGGTCTATGATATCGTTCGATTTAATTTGGTGAATTCAATCCTGAATAAAAATAAAACCTATTCCAGACACTTCATATTGAAGGTGGAATAGGTCATTCAATGTTTCACATCATCACCAAAAAGACTGAAATCTGCTGAGGGAAAACCCTCACTTTTTCCAGTCTCCATTCAATTGGTGGAGGTAATAGGGGTGGATAATAAGGGTAGGTACTATTTCAACCCATCCGCTGCCGCATCGCTTCAAACAACAATATCGTTGCTGCCATCGCGGCGTTAAGCGACTCCGCTTGTCCTTGCATCGGAATCGTAATTGCGTCATCTACGAGCTGTGCTGTGGTATCTGAGATGCCCTTGCCTTCATTGCCAATGACAAGCCACACCGGCTGGGTAAAATCATAACTGTAGCACGAATGCTCTGCCTGCAAAGAAGTGCTAACCAGCCTCACACCTGCGGCTTTTGCCTCAGGAAGCAACGTCTGCAATTCTCCCTCCACAATGGGCAAATGGAACAAAGAGCCCATCGTTGATCGAATCGTCTTCGGATTGTACACATCCGCACAACCAGCGCCAAGAACGACACCTGCGGCTCCGGCAGCATCCGCACTGCGAATGATCGTGCCCACATTTCCTGGATCTTGCACATTGTCAAGCACAACCACCAAACCTTGCGGCTCTGCAATCAGACTTTGTAGCGGCTCTTTGCTTTTTCGCACGATTGCAAATACCGGCTGAGGGGTCATCGTATCCGTACATTTGGCGATCACGGCAGGAGACACACTGACCCACTCGACTCGCTTCAGTGGATTCTCCAGTCCTGCCAGCTCTACAGGCACTCCTTGCTCACCGTCGTACACGATACACTCCAGATCAGCTCCGGCACATAGCGCTTCCTGTACGAGATGAATGCCTTCGATTATATATTTATGTTGACGGGTTCGATGCTTTTTCTCCAGCAACTGTGCCCACTCTTTTACACGTGTATTTTGCGGTGATACAATATCCATCGTTCCATCCTTCCCATTTTCGGGCTCATTATTATTCCTTAATCATTTTGGATAGGCCAGCTCCAGCTTGGTCAGATGATCCTTGTGTCCGACAATAACCAGCACATCTCCATCTACAATCCGATCCTCGGCATAAGGGGAGATGTTCATTGAACCCCCGCTCTTAATTGCCATGACGTTGCAACCAAAGCGTGCCCGAATGTTCAGCTCCAGCAGGTTTTTGCCAATCATCTGTTCGGATGCTCTGATCTCCAAAATGCTGTAATCCTCGGATAATTCAATATAGTCCAGAATGTTGGGTGATGTTAAGTGATGCGCTACACGCAGACCCATATCCCTTTCCGGGTAAATGACTTTGTCCGCACCAATCTTCTGCAACACCTTGCCATGTAACTCATTTTGAGCTTTTACAATTAGCACGGGCACACCCATATCCTTCAATATCAAAGTAGTCAATATACTCGCTTGTATATCTTCACCAATCGCTACAACAACAACATCAAAATTACGTATCCCCAGCGCTCTCAGCGCTTCTTCATCCGTTGAGTCTGCCGATACTGCATGGGTTACCACATTGGACATCTCCTGCGTCCGCTGCTCGTTCGCGTCAATCGCCAGCACGTCAAATCCCATGCCGCTCAGTGCATTCGCTATACTTGATCCGAATCGTCCCATACCGATTACAGCATATTGTTTCTTCGCCATCAGGGTATTTAACCTCCCGCTGCATTACGGCAAGACGCACCAGTTCTGGTACGATGCCAACGTAAATAATCCTTCGTAGTATACCACAAAGACGGAAAAACTTGAATGCGCTCACCCTCCACAGGGAACAGTAATACAGCAGCCGAATAAACCGAGGAGGGAATTGCGATGCCCATTACATTAAGCCTGCGTGAAGCGATTGTTCATAAGGTTCATGACAAAAGTGATGACCAGCTCCGGGAGATGATCGAAGGTTCAGTAGACGGACCCGAAGCAGCGTTGCCTGGACTTGGCGCCATTTTCGAGATGATCTGGAAGAACACAGAGCCTGCCAAGCAGGAGGAACTGATTCAGATCGCGCAGGAGCATCTGCACACCATTCCCGTACAACCGCTTCGATAATCGAAGCACTGACGGGTGAAGGGAACCATCAAACCGTTTGTTCTGTCTGCAAAAAAAAGCTCCCCTAACCCGGCAGGATAAATTCTGCCTATAGGTAAGGTGAAGCAAAAAATCCCTCCACCACCCGGCGGAGGGATTTCATTATATCAAGATAACATTAAGGGGCAGTTTCAAGGAACTTCGCTGTCGGATTTTTATCGATCGCCGTTCTCATCGCATATTCATTTTCGAAAAGTACAACGTAATTGCCCTTTTTATCTTTTACCAGGGCAGAGTTAATCCGGAATTTGCTCGGGTCTAAGTTCTCGTCCACGATCCAGCGGGCAAACTGATACTGCATCCGTTGCAACTGCACATCTACCCCATATTCACCCTTCATCCGGTATTCGAATACCTCGAACTGGAGCTGACCGACTACGCCCAGAATGGTCTCATCAAAGCTCACCGTGTTAAATACCTGAATGGTACCTTCCTCCGTAAGCTGATCGATCCCTTTTTGATACTGTTTGTGTTTCAGGGCATTTTTAACCGTCACTTTGGCAAAAATCTCTGGCGAGAACGTTGGCAATTCATCAAATACCACTTCACTGCCCTGACTCAGCGAATCACCAATCCGGAAGATACCCGGATCGAACAGACCGATGATGTCGCCAGCATAAGCCTCTTCGACGATATCCCGATCCTGTGCCAGAAATTGCTGCGGCTGGGACAGCTTAATTTCCTTGCCCACACGATTATGCTTCACGCTCATGCCGCGCTCGAACTTACCGGACACAATACGCAAGAACGCGATCCGGTCGCGGTGTGCAGGGTTCATATTCGCCTGAATTTTGAATACATAACCCGTGAACTTCTCATTCGTTGGTTCAATTTCGCCAGCGGTACTGCGGCGTGGTTCCGGCTTCGGAGCAAGCTCCAGGAAATTCTCAAGGAACGTCTGCACACCAAAATTGTTGATGGCACTACCGAAGAAAATCGGTGTCAGTTCACCCTTCTGTACTTTTTCCATATCAAACGGGTCACCTGCTACATCCAGAAGCTCAAGCTCCTGACATAACTGATCATGCAGGTACTCACCCGCCATCTCACGGATAATCGGATCTTTGTATCCGTCAACTTTTTGCACTTTGATCGTCGAATGATCGTCGCCTTGGAACAGCTCCACCTGATTTTTCATCCGGTCATACACACCGCACAGATCACGGCCTGTACCGATCGGCCAGTTCATAGGGACGGAGCGAATACCCAATACGTTTTCCAGTTCTTCCATCAGGTCAAACGGACTTTGTCCCTCACGGTCCAGTTTGTTGATAAACGTAAAGATCGGAATGCCACGCTTCGCACATACCTGGAACAATTTGATCGTCTGTGCCTCGACACCTTTTGCCACGTCAATCAACATCACCGCGCTGTCGGCAGCTGTCAGTGTACGATACGTGTCCTCACTGAAGTCTTGGTGACCTGGTGTATCCAAAATGTTAACCCGATGATCCAGATAATCGAACTGCATGACAGAGGACGTAACCGAGATCCCCCGCTGTTTCTCGATTTCCATCCAGTCACTTGTCGCGTGTTTGCTTGCTTTCCGGGCTTTAACCGTTCCTGCAAGGCGAATCGCGCCCCCGAACAACAGTAGCTTCTCGGTCAATGTCGTTTTACCCGCATCGGGGTGAGAGATAATGGCAAACGTGCGGCGTTTGTCCACTTCCTTTTGAAGAATGTTATTTGCAGCTTTGCTCATAGCGTCTATCCCTTTCATCCGTTCATTCACGTTAATCCGGCCAGCGCCGGTCGTCCATAGAGTCACTTGGTAAACTTTCAAACGTAGTTGTAAAATCTAAAACTTTATGCCACCCGGCTAAGCCGGTTGATTATAAACTCGCATGTCATCCTCATCATCAGAGGTACACGATAAATTCATTTTACACATTTACAATGGAGTTCATCCTTTCAGATCGGTGCTTCCATTCATGCTTTTTCCCTCGTTCTCAATTCAACTCTCCTATTGTACCATAATCTGTGCCGAAAATAACCGATTACGTTCCACCAATTCAACACTTTTCTTCGCAAAAAAAAGAACCCTTCCGCCATGTAACTGGCATCCGGGTTCCTCTCATGTCTTACAGATCATTCGATTTTAGAAAATCAGTGCATCCAGCGCATATTGCCCGCCGCCTGTCAGAGCCAGAGCTACGCCCACCACAAGGATGGCGAGGTTATACTCGAATCCGTTCTGTGTAGACCAGTAACCGTTAGCACCGTGTACTTTAACGATGGCAATCACCATAGTCAGTGCGATCAGGATGCCACCTACCGGTGTCAGCAGACCCAGCGCCAGCAATAATCCGCCGCCGAACTCTGCAAGTCCTGCCAGCAAAGCAACGAGTGCACCAGGTTTCATGCCCATCGATTCAAACCAACCGCCTGTACCTTTGATGCCGTAACCCCCGAACCATCCAAACAGCTTCTGTGCCCCGTGCGCCATGAACGACAAACCAATCACCAAACGAATCAACAACAACCCTACATCCAACATCATTTTCTTTTCCTCCATTCGATATATACAAAATAGTATTCTTAGATTAAAGATATTATGCGAAAATTTTTTCATGATACTGTCTGCCCGCAAACCCCTTCAACTGGTTTACCTTTTATCTCATGAATGTTCCTCTGCGTCGGATTTATATATCATTTTTTTTGACCGAACGCAGCAGGTCTTTTGCTTAACTCTTTAACTCATGTGTTGAGTATAAGTTATTCACTTACTTTTTGTCAATAACTTAATTTAAATTATTTATTTCCTTTTGGTGGAACCTCTTTGGATCTACTTCTATGTCCGTGACTTCGATTCACTATCAACAGAAAAAAGCCTGAAAGACCGCATCTCTCATGCGATCTTTCAAGGCCCTTTTCAAACACAGATAGTTGAACTAAAGGGAGTTACACAGAGCATTCCGATGGAAAACCACCTGAACATTCGTGTTATCCCTTAATAACCTTTAAATTCCTTTATGGTCGATTCCCTCATGAGCTTAACTGTTCACATGCCAAATGACGCTATCCTCATCCTGCCCATTCACCGGCCACCAGTGGAAACCATCCTGCTCCAGCAACTTCGCTGTCTCCTCCGGGCCCCATGTTCCTGCCGGATACGTGTGCAATTCACCCTGATTACGGCCCCAAGCAGCCGCGATTCGGTCGACAAAAGACCATGCGGTCGCCACCTCATCCCAGCGGGTGAAGTACGTGGAATCGCCTTCTGCTGCATCATGCAGCAAACGCTCATAAGCTTCGGGCGAGTTGATTCCGATCATGCAGCTCTGACAGAAGTCCATCGCCAGGGGCTGAATCTCGGAATCAGAGCCTGGCTTTTTGGCATTAATTTTAATATAAATGCCTTCCATCGGATTTACCCGAATCACAAGCAGATTCGGCTCCAGCTTATATTTTTTACCGAGGTATACGTTATTCGGCATCGATTTGAATTCAACCACAATTTCTGTTGTTTTCACCGGCAGACGTTTGCCTGTCCGAATGTAGAACGGCACACCAGCCCAGCGAAAATTATCTACAAATACGCGTGCTGCAAAATACGTCTCCGTATTGGACTCCGGTTCAACCTTGTCTTCCTGACGGTAGCCCGGAAGCTGTTTGCCTCGGGACTCTCCTTCTGAATACTGAGCACGTACAACGTTGTTACGCACATCTTCATCCGACGTAAACTCACGCAACGAACGGAGCACCTTCACCTTCTCATCCCGGATATCCTCCGGGAACAGACGGCTTGGCGGCTCCATCGCAATCATCGTCAGCATCTGCAACATATGATTCTGACCCATATCACGGAGTGCACCGGAATGATCATAATATCCTCCACGCTCCTCTACACCAACTGTCTCACCTAGTGTAATCTGAACATTGGCGATGTGTTTATTGTTCCAGAGCGGTTCGAAGAAGGCGTTCCCGAAGCGAATCACTTCAATATTTTGCACCATTTCCTTGCCCAAATAGTGGTCAATCCGATAAATTTCCTCTTCCTTGAACACCTCGCGGATCTGTTCATTCAGCTTCTCGGCCGATGGCAGATCATATCCGAACGGCTTCTCAATCACCAGACGATTCCATCCACTGCTCTCCAGCATGCCGCCATCTCTTAAACTGTACGACACACTGCCAAACAACTCAGGAGCCAGTGCCAGATAGAACAACCGATTTCCCGGTGTTTTGAATTTGGATTCCAGCTGTTCGGTCTGCTCCCGCAGTTCCCGGAACCCGTCCACGTTGTTGATGTCCAGTGATTTGTATTCAAAATGCTCGGCAAAAGCGTTCCACTCCTGCGAATCCCCTGCCCGGTAACGGCAGAACTCTTGGATAGATTCAAGAAGATCGTCCCGGAACTGTTCCTGTGACCTCGGACGTCTGGCTACGCCAATAACCGCAAAGTCATCAGCAAGCTTGCCTTCACGATATAAACTGTAGATGGCCGGAAACAACTTCCGGCGGGCCAAATCTCCCGTTGCTCCAAAAATGAAAAACACTGCACCTGGTGTCTGTACTTCATTTTGCATCTGTTTATTGTCCATAGGCTCCTCTTTCCTCCGGGAAGACCTTCTTATCTGCTTCCCGAGCTATGTAATAGTGTTCAGTTCAGTCGATCTCAACAAACCAAATAACAATTACCAGCAAGTCCCAACTTGGATGTGATGATATTTTAGCATATCACCTGCAAGGATTCAGCTATAATATCATTACCTCCATCATTTAATATTCAATCGTGATCACTGGAAAACCGACAGTAACACGCGCATCATTCTGTCCACTGACTTGATGTACCGCAAGCTGCATATTTAATAGGTGTGAGCCGCTCATAATCTCCAAAGGTAACTCTGTCGCCTGATACGAAACACTGGCTGTAGCTCCATCCTCATAACGCTCAACTGCTATCATTTCCAGTTCATCAGAGAGCTTGGCTTCGAGCGCCGCTAACTGTTCACTGGCCTTTATCTCTGCACCAGCCTGAACCGGACTTGATGCATCTATAGTAGATGTTATGTCATTCCCTTCATTCATCTCACTTAACTTGCCCTGTACGGACATATTCCAGCTTGCTTCGTTCAAGTCGTGTTCAGTCATTGCCTCTGCCACCTGACCATGTAATGCAAGCAATGCCTGACGATCCAGTTTTGCTCTTCCTGCCAGCTGCACGATCACATAATATTCATCCTGTTCTGTACTCGCTACATTAAGCAACAACCCTATTGGAGATTCAGAAACGCCAACTTTCCCCTCGCTTCGATATACATCATGTCCGGTTTGAACATCCTGAACGGGAGCTTCAAGTCCCAGATCTGCTGCCAGCTTCATAGCTTGCATACGAGCATCTCCGTGGCCTGCGACTTGCCATTTGATCACCCATTGATCTGCATGTTTGATAACTGCATCTGCTGTATGTAATAGTTGCTCCAGTTCTGCCACTTCGGTACCAGAACCTTTCGTTTCTACTTCTACATTCGCTGCATATACCTGTGTAACTCCGATTAAAATTATAATGGCTATGGCAATGACCCCTGTATTCATCCAACGTTTTACCAAGTGAATTCCCCCATTCGCTCTGCCAATCTATGAATCTATCAACAGCATGCCCTCTTCCGGCTTGACCTATACCTTTTTACGAAACTCACTATGGATGCACAAAAAAAGCCCCTCCACCACGTTAGGGCAGAACGAGCTTTCTGTTCATATTTCTTTTTGTTCAGATACATACCTTACGGATGCACGGTTGCATCATCATCTTACTCGGCTAATCCATTCTTATAGGCATAAATCGCGGCCTGTGTCCGGTCATCCACATCCAGCTTCGCCAGCAGGTTGGTTACATGGAACTTAACCGTCTTAATACCGATGATCAGTTCGTCCGCAATATCCTGATTGGACTTGCCTTGCGCCAGCAAACGCAGAACATCCATCTCCCGATCGGTTAACTCTTCATGTAAAGGTGCTGCCGCTTGCGGCTGTCTGAACCGATTCATCATCTTGGATGCTACCTGTGACTCCAGAACAGATTGCCCGCGGGCAGCGGCACGAATCGCATCAGCTACCTCATTGGCTCTGGACGTTTTCAGCAGATAGCTGAATGCTCCTGCTTCAATGACCGGATACATTTTCTCATCGTCCAGATAACTGGTCAGCACAATGACTTTGCATTCCGGATTCATTTTGAGTACCTGACGTGTCGCTTCAATGCCATCCATACCTTCCATGACAAGGTCCATCAGCACAACGTCCGGCTTATACTCCTGTGCAAGTCTGATGCCTTCCTCTCCGCTTCCGGCTTCACCGATTACTTCAATGCCGTCTTCCGTATCAAGAACCGCGGCAAGACCTATCCGCACCATCTCATGATCATCCACGAGCAACACTCTGATCGACGTTTCCGTCTCCGTTTCGACTTCCGGTTCCATTGACATGTTCTACCTCGCTTTCATCGTTCATCAGAGGGATGGTAATCTCAATCCGTGTTCCTTTGCCAGGTGCCGTCACAAATTGGATGGCTCCCCCAATCTCCGTAACCCGTTCACGCATATTCGCCAAACCATAGGAGGCCTGCTTCTGTTCATCCAGATCGAAGCCCTGCCCGTCGTCTCGAATCAGTACACGAACCGCATCCATTCGGCGTTGCAATCTGATCTCCATTTTCTCCGCTTTTGCATGACGCAACGTATTCGACATCGCTTCTTGCACGATCCGGAATAAATGGTTCTCGATTCCTTTAACCAGATGAATATCCTCGTCCATCTCCAGCACGATCTCCATCGGTACTTTGGTTTTGAGTTCCATCACCAGATCACGCAGACCTTGCTCCAACTGTTTTCCCTCCAGATAGACTGGCCGAAGATGCAACAACAAAGCCCTCATCTCGGACTGAGCCACGGAAGCCATTTCTTCAATTAAAGCAACCTGCCGCTGTGCCCGTTCAAAATCCTTCTCCATCTTCCGGCCTACCGCCGTTGCTGTCATTGAGATCGCAAATAGCTGCTGTGATACCGCATCATGCAATTCCCTTGCAAGCCGTTGTCTCTCCTCTACAATGGCTGTAATTCTGGCCTGTTCGGCCAGCTGTGCATTGTTCGTGGACAACCGCTGGAGGGAAGACACCTGATCCTCCCACTTTTTACCGATGCGACCCAGTTGTTCACTAAGCCGGCCGACATCATCCTGACCGAGGTCGGGTACCGTACGGGAGAGTGAACCTTTTTCCCATTGCAACAAGGTTTCCGTCAACAATTCTAGCCGCCTTTTCACCCTATAACTCTGGTAAAATCCAAATACTGCCCCAATTCCGATCAGAAGTAACAACAGAGCCAGCCCGGATTGAATAAGATGACGCCAGCCTGCAAATGGAGCCAGATAACCATATGTATACAATACATATAAAATAACAGCAAACACAATGAAAACAAGGAGGATCCCTTCACGCATACTTCGGGTAACCATATCGGTATGTTTTCTATCCTTCATCCGGGACCTCCTCCTTTTTTTCATCCATTTCCTAGTACTACGGATTATGAATATTTAAGTCGCCAACAATATACGAAATAACAAATTTCACTTTATATTCACTGGATTCATATCCAGGAGTTCTCCATACCAATTGATTCATCATGCCGCTATCCTGCTCGCCTAACAGATTAATTCGGCCAAATAGCACCGACGCCTCAATCTCAACTCCGTAATCCTCAGGCAGCGTTAGACGTACATTGCCCATAACGCCTTGCAACAGCACAATCGTTTGCTTTTCCTCAGGAATAGAGAGGGACAGATCCGCATTGACCTCGCCAATGGCATGCCATAGACTCATACTGCGCAGCCTCCAGGAGGACTGATCCCAGTAATAACGGGCCATAAAATTTTGTTTTTTCATGACATCATCATGTAGATGAATCTTTTTGTTCTTGGAATAAAAATAAGCTAATGATGCGAGTACAATTATAAAGACAATCATCAAGTTATCTAGCAATAGCAGGGCTGCACCAACACCAAGATAACGATACCCTTTTTTGGTTTCTCCTTTTCGAATCTGAAGCATTCCAACCGTTAACAGAATAAGTGCGGCAGCCGTCAGCAGGTTCATATTCCGGTTAAAGAGCATTAGAAAACCAACCACAATAATAATGACTGCAATCCAGTGACTTTTTTTACTCATTTCTGCCGCACCTCCTCTGTAAGTTCATCTACGATCTGGATTTTCTTCATTCGACGGAAAAGCCATAGCAGGCAATGAAGTCCTGTATGGCTTAACTTTTGTTCTACGAATCGTATAGGCTACACGATCTATAGAATATCATATTGTCCAGCATGCGAACAGTTATTCTTTAGAAGTATCGATCGCTTCGTTCTTGGAACCATTGCCCATTTTGTTTTTCAGAGCCTGCAATTGTTGATCCACTTTGAATTGTTTCTCCAGATCAACCGGATTGGTGTAGGAAGCTCCAGTATTGCGGTATGGTGCACGAGCTACATCTGCCTCAGCTTCAAGTTGCATGATTTTCTCTTCCATGCGGTGGAATCCAAGGGATGCGCTTCCGCTCTCAATGGAATGCAAGCTGTTGATCGAAGACATTTGTTTCTTAGCTTTAGCCATCTGTGCACGGGATACAAGCTCATTACGTTTGTTGCGCATTTTGTAGAATTCATCTTTCATATCATGCAACTGTTGCAACAGATCTTTCGCTTGTGCTTCAGATTGAGCGTGCAGTTCACGGTATTCCTCAATTTTTTGATCAAAATAAATTTTCTCTTCCAGCAATTTGCGTGCTACTTCTTCCTGACCATTCGACAGAGCAGCTTCAGCTTGGGACTCACGTTGTACCGAAGTACGTTCTGCTTCATCCAGACGTTGCTTCATGCGGCGCTCGTTAGCCATTTGTTTAGCAACAGTCACCTCAGCCTCATGAATTTCGGCCTCCATATCACGCAAGTACTGGTTCAACATTACAATCGGATCTTCCACTTTATCCAACATATCATTTACAGATGCCTTCGTCATATCCTTAATCCGTTTAAATACTCCCATTTTACTTTTCTCCCTTCTCGTAACGAGATAATTTTTGGCGAAGCTCTTCAACTTCTTTTTTCAATGCCTTCTTCTCAATATCTTTCATCATGGAATCCAGTTCACTTTCGTGCTGGCTTCCTGCGCCATAAGTGTTGTTATCATAGGAACGCGGGCCGGAATGCGGTCTGCTGTTGTATCCTGGACCAGGGCCAAAGCCGGGACCCGGTTGATTAGGGTTGCTGTTAAAAGGATCTCTTGGAGGCTGATGGTCATAACCACCATAACCTCTGCCAGCCCCCGGGCCGTAACCATATGGATCATATGGTGGGAAAGGCTCTTTTGGTACGACGAGAGCGGCGATGAAGTAGATTAACAACGTCGTGCCCCCGGTTGCAAAGATACTGATGACGAAGATGATCCGTAATAGCGTAGAATCCATTCCAATTGCCTCGGATATGCCGCCGATTAGACCGGTCATCATTCGGTCACGCGTTGAGCGGTATAGTTTGCTCATGTGCTTGCTCCTTTCGTTTACTTGTAACCTCTACTGTGATCGGGACCATATACGTACGGATCTGCGTAGTTAGGTTCCTTAGGTACAACCAATGCTGCGATGAAGTAGATGAATAGAGATGTACCACCCGTTGCGAAGATACTGATGAAGAAAATGATCCGTAGCAGCGTGGTACTTAATCCTAGATTTTCAGATATGCCGCCGATCAAACCTGTCAGCATACGGTTGCGCGTTGAGCGGTATAATTTATTCATTTTACTACTCCTTTTTATCGTTATTGAGCTTTTGCTTCAAGCGCTCCAGCTCTTTGTCCAGTGCAGAGGATGACATGTTACCGGATAAGCCGGAACCATCCTGACCCATTCGCCGGATTTCCCGAAGACTCTGTGCCTCATATTCGAGATCGGAGACTTGGTCATCAAGCTTGTTAAACATACCGGGTACATTTTGACCACTGTAGTTTCCACGTTGATTCATTCGTTGTTGCAACTGAATGGTTTGCATTCGAGCGTAGTAATATTGGCGTTTGCTATACACATTCTGATACTCTGCCTTCAACTGATTGATCTGTTCATCGAGTTCCTGCAGTGCAGCAGCGCTTTGTGTGTACAATTCAGTGTATTGATCCATTTTTTCCTCATGGAGAATTTTCTCCTGCAGAGCCAGCTTGGCGAGATGTTCCTCTCCGGCTTTCAAAGCCATAGATGCCTGTTCCTCTCGTTTGTTAACCATAGCGGCGGCTTGATCTGCCTGCTGTTTCATTTGTCTTGTATGACTCGCATACTGGTGTCGAAGCTTCTCGGCTTCTCCTATGTCTTGACGGGTCGAGACCAGGAACTGATCAATCAGTTTAACGGGGTCCTGACTTTGCTCCAGATGTTCGTTCAGACTAGCTACGGTGATATCCCGCATTCGACGAAATACACTCATTATGTTCTGTCCCTCCTTTTAGTTTATCGTGAAAATTCTTAATAACGGCGACGTGAATTGCGATTGTTGCTCAGCATCGAGATACCGAAGATAATCAATCCGATTGCGATAATCGGCCCGATCAGCCAAGCCAGTTTGCCCATCAGAGATACGATACCGATGATCAGAACGATCCATCCGAGCGTTACATTTCCTCTTTTAATTCCGTAATACCCTAGTGCAATCATCAAGACCGGAATCAGGTAACCCATCAGATGTCCAAGCAATGGTGTTAACTTTCCGAAGAGAATCAGAGCACCAAGTACAATCAACACAATCGCCCAGCCATTTCCCTTGTTTATTCTCATAATTGTTGTTCACCGCCCTTCCCGATTTTACTTTTTTGTTTTTGAACTTCATTCCTGATGTGCTCAGCACACTCGTGCTGTGTTTAGCTTCATTCGTGTTTCTGTTCAATGCATCGTTTAATCCGTTTGTTGAATACTTGCTTGTTTTTGTTTCCGTGTTTCTTGTTTAACCTTATGTCCTTATTCTAGGGGATTCAACAACTTTTCAAAACAGACTGCGGACGGTTTTTGATCCTAGACTCAGGTCGGGGATCTGCTTGGACCTTGGACTGTCTGCGGGCAGGACTCAGGGTATTCTCGCCAAAACATCGCACTTCGGATACCTGTTATTACCCTTATAACGTAAACATCTCACGGAAGCCCCACCTTCTAATATGAAAAAGCCGTTATCTCTATACGTACGTGGATTACACGATTTCGTTTCTGTAATTACTTTTTTATCCAAATAAACAAAAATTAGATTGTTCTAATTGAAAGCGTTTACTAAAATAAAGAAGTAATGAAATCTATTTTCCATCAAGGGGTGGACACGTGCGATCACTAAGCTATCTCCATAAAATGATTATCTTCGGACTTCTGTTAAGTACAGTGCCAATTCTGCTCACGGGAATTGCTGCTTTTATTTATTCTTCTAACCAGACAGAACTGCACCGGACACAAGCGAATCAACAGCTTCTCGAACAGATCCAGTCCAATGTAGAGCACAAACTCGCTACGGTTAGTTACATGCTAGACCAAGCGGTGCGCTCTCCAATTACACTTCGTTCTCTTGCGGACTCTAATTCACTGGGGCGAGTCGGCAAGTTACAAGCGGGCGATCTGCAGACAGAGTTCCAGCATATGAAGTCATGGGAACCTCTGCTTGATATTATTTTGGTCAACCAATCCAAGGATTGGCTTATTAATCATGCTGGCTTATACGCCAACACTCGCTTCCCGTTATCACTGCCCATGAAAGATCTAATTGCGGATACACTGGCCTCGGGATGGCAACTCGCACCCTCAACCATATTTAGTAACGAAGATGATGACGAGCAGAGAATCTCAGGCCAACGTCTTTCAGATAAAGGCTGTATTTATCATATTACGCTCGCAAGAACGATTCCCGATGCAAGTGCATCGTCCAATGCAGCACTAATCGCTGGAATTCCAGCATGTTATATGCAAAATCCGCTGGCGCAATCCCCGACAACTGAAGCCTCAGGCGCCGGTTTGATCATTATAAATCGGGAACAACGTGTTATTGCTCACCCGAATGCATCCTATATTGGACAACCTTTGTCTGCGATAGGCCTGCTTGATCGGAAGAACGGAAAACATATTCAGACGTTACCACCTGTAATGTACTCTGACGCTTATGCTGAGCGTGAAGTGCAGCTTGCCAATGCAGATTATTCGTTAACTTATAGTCCCTCTACATTAAAAGGATGGACATATATTCTCATCTCTCCCGAGAATACATTAACTCAAGACTATATTAGAATCGGATTCCATACGTTATATATCAGCATGGCCATACTCTTGCTTTCGCTGCTACTCGCGTGGCTGGGCTCCCAACGAATGCTCGCTCCCATCAGACGTATTCTTACTCAATTAGGCGATAATATCATTCACAAAGGGCATTCCGTGGTACCACATCAGTCTGTGAATAAACCTGATGAACTGGAACAAATTCGAATGGGCGTTTCTCAGTTATCTGATGCACACTCTCAACTGGAATCCACTTTAAGTCAGCATCAGAACCAAATACGTACCTATACTATGATGCAGTTACTTCAAGGCAAAACCAGCTTTAAAACATTACACAGCACATTACGAGAACAGGGATATGTTACACATCCTTCTATGTGGCAACAAATTGCCGTCGTAGCACTACAGCCTGAACTAATAAAACACTCTAAATATAGAATGGAGGATCGCTCTCTGCTCTTATTTGCCATCCAGAACATGCTTGAAGAAACGCTTCAGCCTGATCAGCAACTACTTCCTATTGTATTGGAACAACATGTTGTAACCGTGATTGGCAGTACGGAGGGAGATCTACTGCTGTTCTCGGAGCATATCTCAAGATTAACAGAACGATTACAGCAACAGATCGGTGAGGTTTTGGATTTGAAGGTCAGTATCGGTCTAAGTCAGCCACATCCATTCATGAGTCATATTCCACGGGCATACAACGAAGCTATAGATGCGCTTAAACATCGGATGCGGCTTGGGACAGGCATTATCGTACAATATAAGCAACATGATTTGGCTTCAGCTGCATGGGCCATGACCTATCCAGAGGCAATAGAGTATTCGTTGCTTCAATCTATTCAGCAAGCAGACGAGAGTGTTGCTACCCAACAGTTGACTGAACTGTTAGAGACTCTATTTTCACTGGAGTGCACTCCAGAAGAGTATCAATATGCCCTCATGCGGCTGTTAACACATATCTTGAAGCTTGCACAGGACTCTGGCATTCGACTTGCCCAGATCAGTCAGAGCCACCGTTCCCTTTTCCAAGAACTTCAAGTTTTACAATCCGCTACTGAGGTGGAGCATTGGTTCAGCCATCAGGTGATCCTGCCTGTCATTCAAATTTTTAAAGAAAGGCAGGTCGTACAGTCTCAGCACATTTCAGAGAAAGTGATCGCTATAATCCAGCAAGATTACGACAAAGATTTAACCCTGGAAGAATGTGCAATGCGGCTTCATTACAATGCTAACTATTTAAGCAGCGTTTTTCGTAAGGAAACTGGCGCTTCATTTAGTGAGTATTTGACGAGGTACCGGCTGAATATCGCCAAAAGATGGCTGGACGAACGGGATTGGACGGTAAAAGAAATCGCTGAACGGCTTCGTTATACCAATCCACAAAATTTTATCCGTTCTTTTCGAAAATGGGAGGGTATGACTCCCGGAAGATACCGGGAGTGTAAGAAACATCCCGAACGGGCTGTTAAAGGATAGATTAGAACTCCATCGAAAAGGGATATTTGTTAAACCTTGAAGATACATTCAAGTTTGTTTTATATCTACTTTTTGACTGCAGACACGGTTTTCATATGTGCTTGTTCTAGCTGAATCAGCATTTTACCAAATCTTGCTCCGCGAGAAAAGGGAATCAGGCCGTTCGTATAGGTGTCACGAATATATGTTTCAGCTTTACTTAACGCTACCGCATCGGTTGGTATTTCATAGGTGTGTAGCCACTCAGGGAGCTGTTGAATCAATTCTTCTACCTGAATCTCAAAATCATTCACTTCTCTCGTAATAATCATTGTATATGAATATCCCTTAAGGTATAGCAACTGCTGGAGGTATGCCATGTCCCCTGCCTTGTAAGGAGCATCCACGCCAAGTACTGTCCTGAGCTCATCCATCAGTGTATGCTCTTTTGCACCGGCAATCGTACTGACGTAAACATACTTTCGGGCACAGTGTATAGCTTGCTCAATCGTTTCCCAATCAGACATCGCGGGGCACATCGAGGCAAAAACGATATCATATTGTTTCTCCCAGCCTTTATTCGATATAGAGATTTCTTCAAATCGCTCGGATACAATCGTAATGTTATTCTTCAGTTCAGCAGGAATGGTTTCCTGCATTAACGAGACAAGCAAAGCAGAAGGCTCAACTGCAGTAACCCTGGCTCCCTTTTCTGCAAAAGGAATCGTAAATATACCAGAGGCCGCACCCACGTCCAGCACCGAGGCTCCTTCAAACGTTACACCCTGATTTTCAATCCAGCCCATTATGCGTGCCGAGCGGTTCTTGCCTTCCTCTGTAAAAGACTGGGCATGATAATTCCGGGCCCAACGTTCGAATGCTTCCTCTGTATCAAAAGGGGCACTTTTTTGCTTATATCTTGAACTTCTCGGGCGGTTCTTCCACGCTTCTTCCCATACACCCAGGTCAAATAATAGTTCTGCATTCGCTGTACTCGGTTGAGTCGTCAGCTTCTTCACGTCCTTTCATATTATAGACTTAATATATCTACAATATATTGAATCAATTTGTACGTCAACCTTTATGTTACTTATCTTCAAACGTAAAAACAACACAGAAGGGGAAAGCCCTCTCCTGTGTTGTTTAACACTATGGCGCTCAATGGTACACGGATTTACAACAATCTCTTCTCCCCGGCTTATCTGACCTGTTAACTTGAACGAAACATCTGCGGACCACGCGGGACAAGTCCCGTAGAATCAGGTTCCAACGTAATCGCAATGGAATCATAGGCCCATGCCTGGTTGCCCATAGGAATTGCGAGCACAGCAAGCCCCATCTGATTTTCTACTCTCAGCTTGCCTGCGTTATGGTACGCCTGATCCTTGTTCAACCATACCTGGTAAACCTCATTCTTCTGCGTCTGTGGAGGGTTGAACAGGTAGACGACAAACTGCTGATCTTTGCCAGTGCCTACAATACAAGCTACTCCATAACTCGTTCCAGAGGTGAGCGACTCCAACTTCATAACCTTTTGTATTTCAGAAGCAGGCAAATCCATCGAATTCATTAGCGTTACAGGTTGCTCGATGCGCTCTTGAATTAAAACTACATTTCCTATCAAACTAGCACCAAGAAGGATAAGTACAGATGCTGCTACAAGATTCACTTTTGGATTGTTATAGCGCTTCGTAAACCGCTTGAATCTGCTACTCCTTTTATGTTCAATAAGATCTGGCGCAAAGGATTCGTTGCTTTTCCCCCATGCGGCTTCCATCACCTGTTGTTTTAAATCAGATGGCAACTTCACTTGCTCCATATGTGTTGGAATCGCCTCCCAACCTAGCCGTAATTGTTCTAATTCAAGCTTACATGACGCACAATCAGCAAGATGCCTTTCGAAAGCTTTGCCCTCCTCTGAGCATGGATCCGATAGATATTCCAGCATGTATGAGCAGACGGTTATTGACGACATTACCACTCTTCCCCTCCCGCAAGCAAATGCTTACGCAGTATTTTCAGTGTCTGGTGCAGTCGGCTTTTAACTGTGCCCAAAGGCTCCTGATAGTGTGCAGCTAACTCACTCAAGCTGTATCCCTGCCAATAAAAATGTTCGAGCAATTGAAGTTGCTGCTGAGACAGGAATGCACGCATTCCTTTAATCTGCTCCTTCAACATTTGTTTTTCAACCTGGCTTTCGACCGATAGTTCAGCAAGCTCTGCAACTCTCTCCAGCTTCTCAGATGTATAATAAGACACCACCTGGCTCGACAGACTTCGTTGCTTACGTAGCCAATCGATAGCTAAATGACGTGTGATCGTGATGATCCAGTTCCTGCAATGACCCTTGTTGGGGTCATATTCGGCCTCTGTTGTCCATATCCTGACAAAAACGGACTGCACCACTTCCCGAGCACCGTCCTCCTGTTGAAGAGCCTTCCAGGCGAATGAGTATATGAGAGAAGCATAACGGTCATATAGTTCTGATAATGCTTCTTGCTTTTTTTGTTTAATCAGCAGAATTAGCTGGTAATCGGAATACTCCTGCATTCAAAAGTCTTCCCCTCTCCTGTCAGGTCGAGCAATTTCAATCACAGGACTACTTGGAGAGAACTTTAATTACCCCTTTCATACTTGGATGAGGCCCACAGTGATAATTGATCTCGCCCGCCTTTTTAAACGTAACCACTGACTTCTCTCCCTCGCCTATTAGTCCTGTATCGAAAGAATCGTCTTCTGCAACAACGGAGTGCTCAACTTGATCCTTATTCACAAATTCAACACGATCACCAACTTTGATCTTCAGCTCTGCAGTTTGAAATGCAAAATCAGAAATTTCAATTACATACGTTTTGCTTTTCTCTACTTGGGTACCCGCAGGTTTTTTAGTATCTTTAGAAGATTTGGACGTATCACTCTTCTTCTTTGTAGACTTTTTCTTATCTGTAGTCGCAGGCGCTGATTTCTTCGGTTTGGCTGGCTTAGTTGGTTTAGATGGCTTGGTCGTTTGGTTAGCTGTAGAACCCGTCGTTTGGTTAGCTGTAGAACCCGTCGTTTGCTTGGACGATGGCTTTACGTCCTTTTTGTCTGTTGTTCCCGTCATGTGATGGTGAGCCGATGCTTCTGCACCTGCCAACTGTGGCAATGTTAAACATAGCCCCAATACCAAAAGTAAGGATAAATATTTTGCTGATTTGTTCATTATTGCTTTCCTCCCTAGAATAAAAAAATTAAAATGTCGCATAAATGCGTTCAATCATAAGAAACGAATCATATCCTTAATCGGTTTGATATCCCCGAATTTTTATTTTAAAGAGTCATCATGCTAATCTTCTTAAAGAGTACTTAATACACAGAATACAAGATCCACTTATATATCAAATGGAAGAGGCCATAAATGAAGCCATGTACCTAACGTATCATTTCTTTATTTACTGAGAGAATATAAATCACGAGTAGAGTATTAAAACTCAATACAAAAAGAGTTCACTAGAGATAAACTCTAATGAACTCTTTAAATAAATACCGGCGAGAGGACTCGAACCTCCACGGTTTCCCACTCGATTTTGAGTCGAGCGCGTCTGCCATTCCGCCACGCCGGCTTATTTGATTGTAGCATATAATAAAAATATGCTGGAGGCGCCACCCAGATTCGAACTGGGGATAAAGCTTTTGCAGAGCTGTGCCTTACCACTTGGCTATGGCGCCTTATTATGGAGCGGAAGACGGGAATCGAACCCGCGACCCTCGCCTTGGCAAGGCGATGCTCTACCGCTGAGCCACTTCCGCATAATGGCTGGGGATATAGGATTTGAACCTATGCATGACGGAGTCAAAGTCCGTTGCCTTACCGCTTGGCTAATCCCCATTAGATAACAAAGGGGCGATCGAGGGGAATTGAACCCCCGAATGCCGGATCCACAAACCGGTGCGTTAACCACTTCGCCACGATCGCCATATAGAAACTACTATTAAAATTAATTGGCAGGGGCAGCAGGAATTGAACCCACACCAACGGTTTTGGAGACCGTTGTTCTACCTTTAAACTATGCCCCTAAAAACTGGTGGAGGATGATGGATTCGAACCACCGAACCCGTACGGGAGCAGATTTACAGTCTGATGCGTTTGGCCACTTCGCTAATCCTCCAGGATTACATGGTGCCGGCGAGAGGACTTGAACCCCCAACCTACTGATTACAAGTCAGTTGCTCTACCAGTTGAGCTACACCGGCATATTAAGTTTTCTATCAAGGTGGCTCGGGACGGAATCGAACCGCCGACACGAGGATTTTCAGTCCTCTGCTCTACCGACTGAGCTACCGAGCCATAATAAAGTTTAAGCTTGAGTCGCTACACTTTATCCAGGGCATCAGTGCCATACAGCAGATGTAGTGAACAACTTGCCTCATGTTAAGAATTAAATGGCGGAACCGACGGGATTCGAACCCGCGATCTCCTGCGTGACAGGCAGGCATGTTAGGCCAACTACACCACGGTTCCAGATCACTTTCGGTTAGGAAAGTTACAATTGCGGGGGCAGGATTTGAACCTGCGGCCTTCGGGTTATGAGCCCGACGAGCTACCGGGCTGCTCCACCCCGCGTCATTAGAAAATTATATGGTGGAGGCTGAGGGGATCGAACCCCCGACCCTCTGCTTGTAAGGCAGATGCTCTCCCAGCTGAGCTAAGCCTCCGAACAACACATTTATGATCTTACCATAAACTCGATATGAAAATCAACTCTTTTTTTGAAGTGATGAGTTTGTCATCTCAGTTTATAGTTTGAAAATAATAATGACCCGTAGGGGATTCGAACCCCTGTTACCTCCGTGAAAGGGAGGTGTCTTAACCCCTTGACCAACGGGCCTTACTGAAGAAGAATTATGGCGGAGAGAGAGGGATTCGAAC
>NZ_JACLIC010000034.1:0-65946 GCF_019748695.1 Paenibacillus cucumis (ex Kampfer et al. 2016)
TGGGCTTGACTAAAACGTTCATAGCAACGATCTCCAGTGAGCTTATTTCATCGAAAAACCTAAAAAACAGTCCTCATTGAAGCAAAATAAGCCAAATAACGTTTCTGGTGATCGTTAGAAAATTGGAATGGCTAAATCCGCCTAAATAAGGCTCCTCCTGATCGTTAGCGCTCGTCGCAGCATTCACATCACGCACACCCCTACCATTGCGTTGCTTTTCCTTGAACTTAATTAGTTTGGTTCCAGATCCGAGAACATTTTCCCGTTTTTACCGTAGTTATCTTTCTCCAAATCCTCTATGAAAATAAAGACCTTACTCGCTTCCAAACCCAGCGTATCGCAAGCAACCTCGGTCATTCGTTCGATCAACTGGCGCTTCTGCTCCTTCGTTTTGCCTTCCAGCATCTTCACTGTAATAAATGGCATGATCTACACACATCCTTTCTTCATAGCTATTATGAACCTGAGGTTCAAAAATTCAAGTACGCACTTTTTGGTGCCCTTCCATCCCGTCAGCAGAATACCCTTCTCGAAATAAGATCAAAACATGGTATGATATCGTTACAAACTCATCAAAAGGGATATCCTACCAATAAGATTCCATTTTGAAAGGCTGAAGGAGATGTCACCATCCCGCAAAGCACAAAGACATTCTGGAGTGCCTGATATCCTGAATGTGATGTGATCCAATGATAACGTTACACTTGTACAGTCTGGCAGATCATATTCAACCTATATATTACCCATAAAGGAGCGATTTCACTTGAAAGATATATTGATTCAGAGACTCAGCACATATGTACAAATGGATACCCAATCCGATGAAAATAGTGACACCTGTCCATCCACGCCCGGACAACTGGCGCTGGGCAAGCTTCTTGTCGAAGAATGTACCTCCATCGGACTGCAAGAAGTCACGATGGATGAGAATGGCTATGTCATGGCAACACTTCCGTCCAATACGGACAAGGATGTGCCTGTCATTGGATTCCTCGCCCATCTCGACACTGCTACTGACTTTACCGGTAAAAATGTAAAACCACAGGTTGTCGAGAACTATGATGGCTCTGATCTCGTGCTGAACCAGGAGCTGGACGTTATTTTGTCCACTAAGGACTTCCCTGAACTCCATGAGTACAAAGGACATACGCTGATTACCACCGATGGTACAACGTTGCTCGGTGCAGATAATAAAGCAGGGATTGCCGAGATCATGACGGCGATGGCATACCTGATCGAGCACCCGGAAGTGAAACACGGCAAGATTCGGGTTGCTTTTACTCCCGATGAAGAGATCGGCCGTGGGCCGCACAAGTTTGATGTCGCTGCCTTTGGTGCTAAATACGCCTACACTGTAGACGGCGGGCCGCTGGGGGAACTGGAGTATGAGAGTTTCAACGCAGCAGGGGCCAAGATTACGGTACGCGGTACGAATGTGCATCCCGGTACGGCAAAAGGCAAAATGGTGAATTCACTCAAAATTGCAATGGAGTTAAACGGACGGCTACCTGTAGAGGAAGCACCGGAATCTACCGAAGGTTACGAAGGCTTCTACCACTTGCTGGCGATGGAAGGTGATGTAGAGCTGACGAAGATGCACTATATTATTCGTGATTTTGATCGGGAGAAGTTTGAAGCACGCAAAACCAACCTGTTAAACATTACGGGCGAACTGAAAGCGAAGTATGGAGATAAAAGCGTTACGGTGGAGATGAACGACCAGTACTACAATATGCGTGAAAAGATTGAGCCCGTTCGCCAGATCGTGGATATCGCGCACGAAGCCATGACCAAGCTGGGTATCGAGCCTATCATTCGTCCAATTCGGGGAGGAACAGACGGCTCCCAGCTCTCCTACATGGGCATGCCAACACCGAATATCTTCACAGGTGGGGAAAACTATCACGGCAAGTTCGAATATGTATCGGTAGATAATATGGTCAAGGCCACACAGGTTATTGTGGAGATTGCACAATTATTTGAGCAACACGGGAATGTCTGATCGAAGCAGACGGGATCAAGGTTGATTCATACAGAATAGACAGAACGCAAAAGAGCACCTTCTTCGTTGAAGGGTGCTCTTTGTAGTATCACTTCACTCGTACACATTCCCTCCTGCAATCTCTCGTAGTTCTTCCACGTTCTGAATGACGATTTTACGCCCCACTTTGCGAATAATATCTCGTCTGCACAAGTCCTGAATAACCCGATTGAGATGCCTGTAGCTGGTACCCAGCAAATCAGCAAGTTCCGTCAATTTGGATGTCTGAATCTCCTCTGATGCAGCTGTATCCTGATCAGCCGTAGATAACATATAGCTGGCAAATCTGCTTTCAACAGGATAGAGCATGTTCAGGCTCGACAGATTCGAGAACGTGTACAGCTTGTGTGTCACCTGACTCAGCATAAAATGGAGGAATTTCGGATTCTCGGCATACGTATTCTGAATGACACGGTAGCTGATGGCGAGTAACAAACTGCGATTCACGGACTGCACGATATTGTTCGCTTCTTTTCCATTCACAAGCTCCAAGTCACCCACAAGGGCGAGTGGTGTACTGAATCTGAGCAACAGTGACTTGCCATTCGGCAGTGTTGTGAAGATTTTTAGCTTACCTTCAACGAGAAAATATAAACGTTCAGGACGTTCTCCTTTTTCACAAATAATCTCGCCCTTCTCCGCCTCAAGCAGACGCAGCTCGGCAATTAACGTTTCGTCCAACACCTGATCCAATCCATGCTCCCGGACAAGTTGTCGCATAAGCTCAAAGTTCAACACTTCCTTCATCCAAACCACCTCCAATGTGATCTCCTTGCTATACAAAGTGGACACATGTCCTATATTTCAATCAAATTAGCAACGAATAATTGGCATAAAAACAGTTACAACTAGAACTAATATCCAAGAAAACGCACCACATGGGAAAAAGTTGGATTATCATTTGGAAAATAGTTCGATTTTCATGCAATCAAGCATTCAGGATATCCGATTTTTGTCCGATGAACAATAGAGGTTCTGCAAATTTTCCAATTCACTTTACATTTAAATATTGAGAGGATGATTGAGTTCCATGAGTAACATAAACATTGTTGACGCACTGTTAAAATCCTTGCCTTACATTAGCCTGATCCTGCGGGAGCCAGCAAGCTTGACCGTGTATGACCACGAGAAAGTATTAGATGTGATTATGACAGAGAAGTTCAATCTTGGATTTGAAAAAGGCATGAAACTTATCGATTCCTATCAAAACTTCGCTGTTCTGAAAAATGGTCGGGAAGCCACACTCTCTACATTGCCCAAAGAAGTGTTTGGAGTAGAACTGGATACGCTGAACGTTCCCATCTTTGATGATAATAATAACGTTGTGGCTGTATTCTGTGTATCCTATGACCAATCCAATCAGAACCAACTGGAGGATATCATCCAAGAGAATCAAGACATCAATGCAAACCTTGTTGACATGGTGCAGCATGTCGCAGCTCATGCCGAAGAATTGCAGGCTACCAGTGAGCAGATTTTGGAGAACACACGACTGGCTGTACAGAACTCATCCCAAATTAACAAGGTTGCTGGTTTCATTCGTGAAATCTCCGAACAAACCAACCTGCTTGGCTTGAACGCTGCAATCGAAGCTGCCCGTGTAGGCGAAGCCGGTGCCGGATTTGGTGTCGTGGCATCCGAAGTACGTAAACTCTCCGTTGATGCGAAACAAGCAACGACCGATATTGATGCCAGCTTGAAAGACGTACAACAAGTGATTCAGCAGATGGAGGTTGAAGTATCCCAGATCGCTGCCTCCTCGCAAGAACAGGCAAATCTGGTTGCATCCTTCACCGATGTCATCGAGAAGCTCAATGATACGGGTGCACGCATGAAAGCTCTATCCGAACAACTGATCAGCTATTCCGTCCAAAAGTAACATAAGAAATAAGAGCAAATCATACACGAACGATCCGCATAAAAACCTTACTGATAGATTGAGGTATGTAATAAACAGGACTTGGAATGCCATCATGGTAGTCCAAGTCCTGTTTTATAGTGCGTTATAACAAGCTTTATTCGTTTGTTGACACTTTGGACGCGCCAAGGATGACATCAATCTAAATCATAAACAATCTTATCCTGTTGCATCCAGCTTTCCTGCACCTGTTACTTCCTCTTCCGACTCCCAGCATTCAATCTCGCCCGGAATATGTATCCGGTCACGAGTGAATACAGGATCACGTCCCTCTGCCTTCTGCCGCTTGTAATCCTTCAAGGCTTCGAAGGTGACTTTGGACAACATCAAGATGGCAATCAAGTTCACGACAACCATCAGACCCATGAACAGGTCAGCCAAATCCCACACTAGTTGCACCTTCGCTACCGCACCAAATACCACCATGCTAATGACAGCAACGCGATACACCCAGAGCCAAACTTTGTTAGACTTAATGAATTCAATGTTTGTTTCACCGTAATAATAATTACCAATCAACGTGCTGAAGGCAAACAAAAATACCATCACCGCCAGGAAGCCTGAAGCCCACGAACCGATGTGTACACTGAGCGCAGCTTGAGTCAGCTCAATACCACCTAGATCCGAACCCTGATATACCCCGGATAACAAAATAATCATAGCCGTACTTGTACATATAACTAGTGTATCTGTCAAAACACCAAAGGCTTGGATCAGACCTTGTTTGACCGGATGGGATGTATCTGCCGTTGCCGCAGCATTCGGCGCACTACCCATACCGGCTTCATTCGAGAATAGTCCACGTTTAACACCATTCATCAGCGCAGCACCCAGTGTCCCGCCAGCGACCTGTTCGACGCCGAAGGCATTTTTCACAATCAACGCAATCATGGCTGGAAGTTCTGTGATGTTTGCGAGCACGATAAATGCAGCCACCCCAATATACAGCACTGCGAGCACAACCACGATATATTCTGATGCTTTCGCGATCCGTTTAACCCCGCCCATAATGATACCTGCAAAAACAACTGCCATAATAATGCCAACCGTTAAGCGATCTGTTCCAAAGGAGTTTTGGAAGGCCACTGTAATGGTGTTGGACTGTACAGCGTTAAAGACTAAGCCGAACGAAAGGGTGATCAGGATAGCAAAAAGAACCCCCATCCATCGTTTTCCAAGCCCACGTTCCATATAATAGGCCGGTCCTCCGCGGAATCCGCCTTTATCTTTAACTTTGTAGATCTGAGCCAGTGTGCTCTCGACGAAGCTCGAAGCCGATCCGATGATCGCAATAACCCACATCCAGAAAACAGCACCAGGTCCACCAAGGGCTATAGCTAGTGCGATCCCTGTAATGTTTCCCGTACCCACACGTGCGGCCATACTG
Source organism: Paenibacillus cucumis (ex Kampfer et al. 2016) (assembly GCF_019748695.1). Taxonomy (NCBI): domain Bacteria; kingdom Bacillati; phylum Bacillota; class Bacilli; order Caryophanales; family Paenibacillaceae; genus Paenibacillus; species Paenibacillus cucumis (ex Kampfer et al. 2016). The sequence goes on from NZ_JACLIC010000034.1 coordinate 5,347, forward strand.
ATACAGAAGGCTTGAAATGGGGAGATTTTACCCGGTTCCTTGCTCTTTGGCTCTCTGAGCACCTTGACCATATCACCGATCATACGGAATTGCATGAATTTCGTTTTTGTTGTGAAATAGACTCCGCAGACGACCAGCAGAATGATTAACAGTTTAGACCAGAGAAAATCATTGAAAAGAACGACAACATCTTGTATTGTTTGCTCCATCGATACGCCCCTTATTATGATGTATTATTAAAAAAGACTACTACATTCGTTTCTTATCCCAGCCCTGTGTCTGACCGAGTGCCGTGCTTAAAACAACTGAAAATTTGCAACATTTTACACAACGACAGGTTCAGACTGATGCATGTTACTTATACTACAAGTGCATCTACCGAAATAGACAAATACCTACATGATTTCTGGACATTTTTTTTGAAAATGCGCCTCTCTCATCCAGTCATTGTCATCTAACCTTACATGTGAGCTTCTATGCAGATTTGCGTTTGGGAAGTATGATAGGAGAGATGTCTCAGGATACGGAGATAAGCATGATGAAAATAAAACAGGATTTTATGGCGAGACAAACGGCCGTTTAAATAAAGCTTTTTTAGGGAAATACCGTGATGAATTGGAAAGGACGTGAACAATTTGCGTTATTTTATCGTGGATGATGATCCAAGCGTGCGTTCCATGCTAATGGACATTATTGAAGATGAAGGATTGGGTGACATTGCCGGGGAAGCCGAGGATGGAGCCCATATTCATGCCGAATTGCTGGAACTACATAAGGTGGATGTCCTGCTAATCGATCTGCTGATGCCGCATCAAGACGGGATACAGACCGTACGTGCACTTGAAGGAAAGTTCAAAGGCAAGATCGTGATGATCTCCCAGATTGAGTCCAAAAATATGATTGGAGAAGCCTACTCCTTAGGCATTGAGTATTATATTACGAAACCGATTAACCGGCTGGAGATTCTATCCGTGCTTCGCCTTGTGGAAGAGAGATTGCGGATGCAGCAGTCTATAGCGGATATTCAGCGTACACTGCAAGGACTGACGGGTCTACAGACAGGTGAGCGCAAGCAGGTGCAGGCTCCGGACAAAACCATTACTACCACAGGTCATTTTCTGTTGTCCGAGATGGGCATGATCGGGGAGGCTGGCAGCCGAGATCTACTGGACATGCTGGAATATCTCGAACAACTAGAGACGGAGGAACATAAGCTATCACCTTACACCTTCCCTTCGCTCAAAGACATCTTCCAGCAAGTAGCTCAGCGTAAACTAGGAGAGACTGCATCGGCTGCAGACATTACCAAAGAGGTGAAAGCATCGGAACAGCGGGTGCGCAGAGCCATTTTTCAGACACTAAGTCATGTGGTGTCTCTTGGATTGACAGACTATACCCATCCAAAATTCGAGAACTACGCCTCTAAATTTTTTGATTTTACAGAGATTCGCAAAAAAATGCTCGAACTGCAAAACAACGTGGAGCCCTCGCTTTCCCAAACCCGCATCAATACGAAAAAATTCGTGCAGGTGTTGTACCTGGAAGCCAAGCGCATGCTTCATTAAACCAAAAAGGGCATGAATGATCCACCTCCAAAGCTCCCTCACGGTAATGTGAGGTTAGCCCTGACGGCGATCTTCATGCCCTTCCTTGATTGGGGTTGATGTGTTACTCTGTTCGCCCAAACCATACAAGTTCATATCATGATACATTGTTGCAATATATAGTTGCATTCCCGTTCTGTTCACTTTCACGTGCGTGTCTGATTCCGGGATACTCGATTATACTCATTAATCAATTCATCTAGTGCCATCGACTGCCGAATGACTTCAGGATGTCCAAGCCTTCCCTTATTATGCTCCACCAGTTTATGAAGGTTATGCCTGGCTTTTTCTATTTTGTTTTTCAAATCCAAACTCATAACCATGGCCCCTGATACCTCCTTCATTTGTGTTCCATTGTAGTGTTTCCTGTCAATCTATAGTTGGATTAACATATGGCATAGGAGACATGGATGTTTTGTATGCTTCTCCAAAATTTGAAAGGGCTAATTTCATTCTAATAGAGATTGGTGAAAAATACCAGATGTAACGCCATGTTGTCACATTCTTCCCACTCTATACGCAGCATTTGTTTATACTCTTCACGCCCGAAAAGGCTTTGTGTCATAATTGTGTATTTTATAAAAATAAACCAAAATGCACCCCTCCAATCTCGAACCCCATGGTTGGTGTCCTTCTGAGAATGGAGAGATGCTCTCGGTTATCTCTTATTCATGTCGGATGAAGCTGTCCTGTCTGTTATGCTGACGTATATTTATACATTGGATATCTGTTATTAAATTTGGAATATTAGTTCGTAACTTTCACTTGTATTGTTTCACTTGTTGTCTTCCCATGATCATTGACCCATTCCACTACATATTCATAATCACCGACGGCACGATCTTTGATCTCAACCTTGGCTGTCTGCGCATGAGGAGAAGATGCCGTCAACGGCTGGCTGTCAATCTCCGTACCATTCTCATACAATCGGTATGATGTGGCATTCGTGCCCCACCACATATTCATTGTGATTGTATAGTTGCCATCTCCATCCCAATTGTCGTGGGATAGCTCCGGCTGAGATGGTTCAGCATTGCGAACGGTTATCGTGAGCGGTTGACATTCCGTTTTACCTTTTGCGTTCGTTAGCTCACACGTATATATATAGGTACCATTGGCCCGACCTTGAATGGAAGTGGATGCCTTCTGCGCTGCAGGGGTAGATGCAGATAACTTCTGACGATCTAGCAGTTCTCCGTTCTCATACAGCTTATACTCCGTACCATTGTTCCCCCACCACATGTTCATCGTCACCGTGTAGGTTCCATCACTAAGCCCGTTTCCGTGACCGTTATTGTCAGATAGAACAGGCACTCCAGGTGCACCAGTAACCTGATCCCCAGCCACCACCGTTATCTCAACGGTTGTCTCAGCAATCAGTCCCGCACCATTCTCCGCACGAGCTGTAAAGATATGCTTACCAACAAGCCCAGCCAGCACAATCTCATCCCCTGACTGCACAGTCTCGCCATCCCAAGTCAGCTCCAGATGTGTAATACCCGATTCAGGGTCTTCAGCCTTCACCTTCACTTGAAGCACATCATCCTCGCTCATCTGCTCCGCTGGCATGCCTGTAATGACTGGAGGTGTGGTGTCTTCCGGCTCTTGCGGGCCACCCACATAGCGAATATTCGGAGCCTTCGGCTGTTCCATGCCTGCACCGAGATAAAAGCTTGTGTGTGGAGGCTGGTTATAAGCAACATTTTGCCATGCTACGCCAAGACGATAGACTGGATCATGCATCAACGTACGAAGACGAACATCGGTCTCATCGGTTGTGATATAGATCCGCAGCTCGGAGCTGTCTTGACTGCGCCAAATCACTTCCTCACGCCAGTCGCCAAATAAATCAGCTTGTAAGCTTGGATTGGCTTTGGTTCCATTGTTGGAAGCAGCTCCTGTTGCTGTCAGCAGGTTAACCGTAGTCTGATTCTCGTAGTCCCACTTGTCGATTCGAATACCATCCTGCAGTTCACGCAACAGATCGCCGTCCCACCAAATTCCAAAGTTTGTGGAGGAAGGAATCTTCGTTGTGATCAATTCTCCCTTGGCACTATACAGCCCGGTAATCGGAATATGCTGTTCATTGGTAATCGTAGCCGCCCATACCTCAGCTCCCGGATAGTTTGGATCGATATCAGCTGCCATACCGCGCCCCGTGTCCATCCCCGTAAACACTCCCCAAAGCACTTCACCTGTGGCTGCATCTCTCATCTCCATGCCATATTTCGAGCTTCGGTCCTCATGTACCCCGAATACCTCCATCCCCGGACGGGTTGGATCAAGGTCACTCAGATGCATCGCATCTCCATGTCCCAGTCTTGTGTTGTAAAGTGGCTTACCGTCGTCATCAATTGCCATTGCTCCGAATGTAATCTCATCTTTGCCATCACCGTCCACATCACCTACGGATAGGTTGTGATTCCCTTGACCTGCATAGGAACCGTAACCCTCATCGTTCGAGTCAAAACGCCATACCTGACTGAGCTTACCATCCTGAAAATTGTAAGAAGCAAGTACTGTACGCGTGTAATACCCGCGGCTAAACATCGCACTCGGATGCTCTCCGTCCAGATAGGCAACAGCCGCAAGGAAGCGGTCTACACGGTTTCCGTATCCATCCCCCCATGCAGCAACGTCTCCGCGTGGCGGATCATACTTCACTGTATCCAGTGCCGCCCCGGTCTCTCCATCAAATACGGTTAGAAACTCATCACCCAGAAGTACATAACCGGAGCTGTTACGATGATCTGCATTCGCATCCCCGATGACTTTCCCTTGTCCGTCAACGGTTCCGTCTGCGGTCTTCATCATCAGTTCAGCCCGGCCATCTCCATCAAAATCATAGACCAGAAACGGTGAGTAATGTGCCCCTGCCCGAATATTCGGCCCCATATTGATCCGCCAGAGACGGGTTCCGTCCAGCTTGTAGGCATCCATATATACAATGCCGGTAATTCCGGCCTGAGAATTATCCTTACCGTTATTCGGCGACCACATGAGCACGATCTCGTACTCGCCATCCCCATCGACATCCCCGACACTGGCATCTCCTGCATAGTAGGAATACGGCTGCCCGTCTTTGGTATACGCATCGGCAGGTTTCTGCAGCGGCACAGACAGGTATTGCTCCTGCCATACACCGAACTCTTTCGTCGCCGGCTTCTCTATTCCATTTTCTACCGTCGTAACACGGTATTTAGAACTGTCCGTACCTTCGGCATCCGTATAGTTCGTGCTGCCCGTCAGCGGCTCTGCGTTCAGCTTCACATCATCACGATACAGATTGAAAGCAATCGAATCCGTATCCAGCCCCAGCATGCGCCAGCCAATGTAGTTTCCCTTCTCCGTTTTCACCGCAACCGGTGCACGATCCAAATACTCCATTGCCCGGTTCAGCGTTGTAGCTACCGGAGTTTCAAGCACGCTGGACAGCTCGGATACGCCACCTGCATTCACTGAGGCCACTTTATAGTAATAAGGAACCGTACTGAGAATGGTGGAATCCTTAAACGAAGTTTCCTTGGTCCGACCAATCATCTCATAAGGCCCATTCTGGCTTTTGGAACGGTAAATTTGGTAAAATCGTGCACCAGCAGCTTCATGCCATGTGAAAGAAACATCGTTTTTCCGGATCTCTTGTAACGCCAGCCCGGTAGGTGCTTCTGCTTTCGTTACACTTGGATCAATCGTAGATACATTCAGCGCATTGGACGCGAGCGATTCCGTTCCCGTCTGATCCACCGCTGTTACCGTGTATACATAATCCATGCCAAGTTCAATCTGATTATCCGTATAGGCTGGCTCATCAACTGTGGAGAGCAATTCTGATTTAGTTGCTCCCGCAGATTGCCGATAGACCTTGTACTGAACATCTCCAGCAGCCGCCTCCCACGACAACACTGCACGGATCGGATCACTGTTCAGATCGAGTTCATTCAGTTGAAGCCCGGATGGAGACATAAAGGTTGGTGTGATCTCCAATCCATTGAGATGTGCGGTCTGTCCACTGAACACCAGATTCATCTGGCCATCCTGCACTTGAACATCGTTGATAACCTTCTCAGCTATATTTTGGGCACCCGAGGATACGGTCCCGTGGTCCTTGCCCTCGATATTGATATTCGTTCGTGCGGAGCCGATCCAGTCTCCAATGTAAGCCTTAACGGAATAACTGCCGTTAGGTAAATCCACCTTGAATTCATAACTTCCGCCAAAATAAATGACAAAATCGCGGCGCAGCGCATCCGTGGCATTGCCACGATCCCGATCCGCCATATTCGCCGAAGAGGTCAGGCCGTAGCCCCGCTCCGGCGTGTATAAGGTATTCCTTGTCACCTCGTTATAACCTTCCGCGACTGGAGAGCCAACGGGGCCAAAATCGTATCGATATGCAGCCGACTTCGTGGTGAAGCTCACCTCGTCCGAAGGCTCGGATTCGCCTCGACCATTCACGGCAGTGACACGTACCGTATAGGTTTCACCTTCGGTAAGGCCAGATAAGTTCATGGTTGGAACCGTTGCTGTTCCGGCTAGCGTATACGCAGATGCTGGCTCGGAAGACAGCTTGCGATAGATTTTATAGATATCTGCTGCATCATCTGCTGTCCATTTCAATACAGCACCGGCATTACTGATACTGCCAGCTTTCAGATCGTTTGGCTTCACTGGAACCTCGGCAGGCACTTCAGCATCTTTCACGGCATCGGCCAGTGGAATATCAAGTTCACGCACCGCACCAGCAACCATTCTTGCGATCTGAATGGCACCGTACTCCTGAAAATGCGTATTGTCAGCAACTCCGTTAGGGAACGCCTGATAAATACCCGGTGCAACATGCAGGAACACCGACAGTGTAGCCTCAGGCCCAATCGAGTCATAATATTCGATGCTGAGTTTGCTCAGATCAATTAGTAGCACATTGTTTTCGGACGCTACTTCTTTGGCTGCCTGAACATATTCAGGGAAGGAAACATTGAATTTACCCGTACTTGCATTGAAGTCCCTGCGTCCCATCGGCGTTACCAGAATCGGCGTTGCCCCCCGTTGCCGCACACCGTCTATGTAGGTTTTCAGATAGATTTTGTAATCGGCCGGGGAAGCGTAGCGGTCAGGCACACTGATGGTCGCATCATTATGTCCGAACTGTACAAATAGATAGTCTCCTGGACGGATTACTCTCAGAATTTCATCCAGCCGCCCTTGGAAAATAAACGACTTGGAACTGCGTCCACCAATGGAATGATTTTTGATCTCCACGGTATCGTTAAAAAAGGAAGGAAACATCTGCCCCCAGCCCGCTTGCGGCTCCCAATACGGATTGTAGGTCTGCATCGTGGAATCTCCTGCCAGATACAGAACAGGTTTGCTTCCCGCATCACGCTCAGCTTGCTTGGTAATAACCAATGCATTCAGATTCGCAGCGGTACCGGAGAATACCAGATTCATCTGACCATCCACCATCGCGATGTCAAAGTTCATCTCCAGATACTCGCCTGCCGCCTTGCTGTTCAGTTGTACCTTGTTCATGCTTTCTACATCGATGGCGATCTCTGTAGCTCCGGCTGCATCCCCGGCAACAAGCGAAACAGTATAGTCACCGTTCGGCAAATCCACGTTGAATTGTCCACCTGTAGCAAATGTTGCAAAATCAGACTTGATTGGATCACTCGTTCCACGATCCTGCACCGTCACCTTGGATGCATCCGCAAAACCATATCCCCGTTCCGAGGTGTAAACGGCATCCGCTCCCACACCCGTATACCCCTCCGCCACGACTCCTGATCCAAAATCATATCGATAAACGGTTGTTTCCCCAGTATCAACAGCTGAATCCGGTGCTGCCGCACTTACTGCTGTCGTACCATAGAATGCACCCCATCCCAAGCTGGAAATCGTAAATATGAATATCAGCACAATTAAACCGAGTTGCCGCGTCCGTTTTGCAATCATCTACACCCACCCTTTCGTTTCTTCAACATGTTTTTCTGCTGAATTAAATAAAGTAAGCGCTTGCATTTTGTTGATGTACAACCCTCCTACGATTCTTACAACTCTCCCTGTTCCTCTCTGACTCCACGTCCACCTCCCCCTTTCCCACCGCAGTTTATGCCGCCGCTTCCAGGCTCACACCGAACTGCAGATTTGATTTCCCCTCGATACTAACGTTAATGTCCTGGAAATAACATGTAATTATCCGTCTTTTTTCACCACAAACCCGATATATTATCCCCCCATTCAACTGACTGTCACATAAGCAACCGTTTTCCGATGTTTCAGGTAATAATATCCCTTTCCATAACCGGGTCATTCGGTTACAATAGGGCGATATGTGTGTCCGGGTCCGGCGGATGCCAACATGCAGTTTCGAGAATGGCCTACGCAGGCCTATGATTCAGATTTGATATTAATTGGAGGCTTATCAACACCATGCAAACCGAGTCACAGACTAAAGTCAAAATCATAAACGCCGATCCCAGCGCGATGGGATTATTTGGGCTTGCGATTGTAACCCTTGTCGCTTCTTCCCAAAAACTCGGCATTACCGATGGACTTAGCTACGCTATTCCGTGGGCGATCTTCCTGGGTGCTTTCGCCCAACTATTCGCATGTATTCAGGATTCCAAACGCAATAACACTTTCGGCACCACCGCTTTCGGCGCTTATGCCTTCTTCTGGTTCGCCATGGGTGCCAACTGGATGATTAAAATGGGTGTGTTCGGCTCTACACTCGCTGAGCAAACCGATGGCAAGCAGCTTGGATTCGCTTTTGCCGGATACCTGATCTTCACCTTGTTCATGACGATTGGCGCTGTTGAAGCCAATAAAGTATTGCTTATCATTTTCATTCTGATCGATTTCTTGTTCCTTGGTCTGACCTTTGACGCTTTCGGCGTAGCACCACATATCTTCCATACGATCGCTGCATACGCTGAGATGGCGATTGGCATTGTGTCCCTGTATGGTACAGGTGCTTCGGTTCTGAATGCTCACTTCGGTTATACTTTCCTGCCGATCGGCAAACCGTCCGGTATTTTCAGACCTAAGGCTTAATATACAGATTGAAGTCCCACCGCCTGCGCGCCGGTCCGCGCCTGGCGGTTTTTTCGTATTACCTCGTCTCGTACCTCTACATTTGAATATGTTCCTAACCGACACCTATACTATATAAGTTGGACTCAAAGATTTTACACAGCCCACTCCGATGAGAGAATAACCTTACAATCGCTGTTATCCCCAGATTTTTTGATTCCCTTTTCCAAAGGTGAAATCCGGTGATAAAGGCGCAGCCTGTGCTTCCGATGCAGCTTTCTTACAGAAAGCTTGTAGCTTCGCTTTTTCAGGTTTTTTCTCTCTTCTCCGTTAGAGTGTAAATGAATGTTTCAACTTATATAAATAGCAAACCTTTTGAACAAAGAAGAGCCCACAAGAAATGCTGCATTTAGAAATACAATCATAACAGCCATACTGTAAGGAGGAAGAAACATGAGAGAGATACCGAAACCAACGGAGATGGATCAAACGGAGAGAAAGTATGTACGTGAAACGCGCTGCTTCAAAACGGCACGGGTATTCCCGACAGATGTCAACAATCATAACACCTTGTTTGGCGGCAAGTTGATGTCCTACATTGACGATATTGCCTCTATCGCTGCCTCCAAGTTGTGCAGGGTAAATACCGTTACTGCATCAACCGACTCTGTCGATTTTCTGTACCCGATTAATCCTACGGACTCCGTAACACTTGAATCGTTCGCTACGTGGACTGGCCGCAGTTCCATGGAAATTTTCGTGAAGGTTATTCGTGAGGATCTGATAACAGGGGAGAAAAAAATTGCGGCAACAGCCTTCCTGACCTTTGTGGCCCTGGATGAAAATAACCGCAAACTGATCGTGCCCCGTATTATTCCGGAGACTGAAGAGGAGAAAAAGCTGTACGAGACTGCGCCTGACCGCGCAGCTATGCGGAAACAACGGCGGGAAGAGAGCAAAAAGTTCGCTGACTTCCTGACCGTAACATATCCTTGGGAATAAGCACAGAACAGTTTAACCGGAGGATGCCGGATAGATCGATATCGTTCTGCTATCCGGCAACTCTCCTCCCATAGAAACACACCACTGTTGATAGAGCCGGAACGCAGCTCCACTTTCGATATACTGCTTAGACATGTATATACCCTGCTCTATGGAAGGGACACGTCCTGCAACATATAGTCGAAAGCCCGCATTTAACAGCACCTGATTTACAAACGTAAGATGGCCATCCCCGCGTAGTACACTCTCCGCCACCTCAACTTGCCTCGCCGCGGTCCAGATCATATCCGGCACAGGCATATCCAGATCGTAGATTGAAGGATCTACAAGTTCAAGCTTCATCTCACCATCCTCCACAGCATATACACGTGTAGGACGATCAATATAGAGATCCTCCGATCCTTCCATACCTTGAATAACATAAGCACGTTGATACTGAAAACGAGTAAGAAGCTTGGCTATTCGATCCAGAAACGTATTATGAAACACTCCAAAAACAAGATAAGGCGAATGATTATAATCAATCAGCTTCTCGGCTGTATTCAGTACCGTTCGAAAACCTAGTTCTTCCCGTAATGGACGAAGTCTGCGTAACGGCTCACACCAGTCTTCCGCAGAAACATACATTACACCTGTATGGAGAGCAGCACTCCGGGCATTTTCCCGGTCGATCTTCCGTGTATCAATCCCTGCCTCTCTCAATACAACAGACAGCGTAACTCCCCATTTAGGTGGTAAAGGTTCACTACCGTGTAGCGTAACCGGTAAACCCGCTGCCGCCAGTACAAATGCCACAGGGTATGTCGCCATAAATGACTTGGTTCGTCCGTCGTAAGGACCCGCACAATCCAAGCTATCCTGAAATACGGAGAAACGCTCCGCACTGTTCCGGCACGCATGGACAAAGGCTTCCATTTCCTCGACATTCTCCATCTTCATCCGCTCAGCCATAAGAAATGCGGCCGTCTGGGCAGGAGAAACTTGCTGTTTCAATATATTCTCGGCAACGTTCAATGCCTCTGCATAATTCAGATCACGTGAGCCTCGTTTGCCACGCCCTACCTCTCTGAGGATCTGAGACATATCCATAGAGCATCCTCCTTCCAATTATGACTGGAGCAGTTGATGTGCTTTCACAATCGCTGTAGCTACATCGACCATCCGTTTGCGTTCATCCATCGCTTTTTTGCGTAACAGATCATAGGCTTCCGATTCGGAGATCTGCTTTAAATCACACAAGATCGCCTTCGCCATATCAATCCATTTCCGATCTTCCAATCTGGACTGCAGTTGCTTTCGCTCTTGCTCCCATTGCTTGCGTTCCATATAACGCCGCGCAGCAAAGTGCAGCGTCCAATGAATCTCCGGCCCAGCCATAGACGGTGTAAGAATGCCATCAAACGAGGTATCAACCTCGCAGTCTTCTACAGAGGAAGATGCTGTATCCGGAGCACACCACCAGAGCAGCGGAGCATTCGACTTCTCCTCACCCAGCCGCTTTACCCAATAAGCCACGTCCGCAAGAGACAAATGCAGGATGGAGGCATCGACTTCACGAGCAAGCTTCATCACCTCATCCTCACTGTCCGAGACCTTAACATGATAGCCAACTGCTCCCAGCAGCTTCTCCGGTGTTAGAGGGATTGCTTCGGACGAGCCGGCCTGAATGGGATGTACACGGATGACCAATATGGATCGCATGATGGATCAATCCCTCCTTATATTGATATACAGTACCCACGCTCACTTTTAATACATTACCACATGAAAGCGCTATAATGTCATGTTACCTAACAAAAATCAAGGAATAAACATCTATATTTCAAAATTCCAGGTGCTCTGAAGTATTCGTAAGTAGCATCATGAGATGCATTCTGATCCTCGGTCTGATCCTAATGAATTAAAATGGAACAAATAATGGGTTAATCATGAGTACTATGGCACATTTCCTACATTATATGGCGTTTACGAAGTGATACATGGATTTATTTTCTTATTTTTTGTAATTTAAAGCATATTTTACGTAGCCGATTCAGCTTTTCTTTAAACTCATGTAAACATAATTAACTTCAAATTTCAAATACTTTTTTATGTTAACTATATTGACATGAACAAATCATTCTTTTATAGTTAACCCATAAGAACTCCATAACTGAAGGATCACTCACAGTTACAACGACGTAGCTGGTTGAAACGGCAATGAAGCCTGTTTTGCAAATTCGGAGATAAGGGATGCGTATGTATATGCGCAGTCCTCCGAGGCATGACAGGCTTTTTCGATTTTTAGGAACAGACGAAGGTAGCGTAGTAAACAGAATACAGAAATGGATCTGAGGGGGCTAACCACAATGAGTACAACGAAAAAACTGGTGCTGGTCGGCAATGGTATGGCGGGAATTCGTACAATTGAGCATATTCTGAAACTCGCACCACATGCATATGACATTACCGTCTTTGGCGCAGAGCCGCATCCAAACTACAACCGAATCATGCTATCTTCCGTTCTCGCAGGCGGAACATCCATTGAAGATATCGTGATTAATGATTGGAGCTGGTACGAAGATAACGGTGTCCATGTCTATCCGGGTGACCCTGTCGTGCAGATCGATACGGTACGCAAGGAAGTTGTATCTCAGAATGGGGTCCACGCATCCTATGACGAGCTGATTATGGCGACAGGTTCACAGGCTTTCATCCTGCCTCTTCCAGGCGCGAATAAAGAAGGGGTCATCGGCTTCCGTGACATTAAAGACTGTGAAACGATGATGCAAGCATCCCAAAAGTACCGCAAGGCGGCTGTCATCGGCGGTGGACTACTCGGTCTGGAAGCTGCCCGCGGACTATTGAATCTGGGTATGGACGTAACCGTCATTCATATTAACGGACACTTGATGGATCGAAATCTGGATCTGCCTGCTGGATTAATGCTTCAGCGAGAGCTTGAGGAGCAGGGAATGAAGTTCCTTTTGAACAAACATACGGAAGAGATTACAGGCAAAGGCCGGGTTAAAGCACTTCGCTTCACCGATCAAACGGTGCTTGAGGCAGACCTCGTTGTGATGGCGGTCGGTATTCGCCCGCAGATCGAACTGGCTCGAAACAGCGGTCTGGACGTTAATCGCGGGGTCATCGTGGATGACTATATGCATACCAATATCCCTGGAATCTCTGCTGTAGGAGAATGTGCGGAGCATCGCGGTATTGCCTATGGACTCGTAGCTCCGTTATATGAACAAGGTATGGTTCTTGCCAAACGGCTCGCTGGTGCAGCAACCGAAGGATACGCAGGGTCGGTCACTTCAACCAAGCTGAAGGTTTCGGGAGTCGACGTATTCTCTGCCGGACAATTCAAGGACTCGCCAGACACACGCAGCATTCGCATTCAGGATGATGTAGACGGTGTTTACAAAAAAATGGTGATCAAGGACGGCAAGCTCGTCGGTGCAGTGTTATTTGGTGATACGACCGATGGCGCATCCCTCTTTTCCTTAATTAAAAGCGGTGAGGACATCAGCGGTCGTGAAAAAGAAATTTTGCTCGGCGTGCCTTCTGGCGGTTCCGGTTCCGGCCCGTCTGTAGCCGAGCGCATGGCTGCCATGCCAGATGATGAGATCATCTGTGGCTGTAACGGTGTAACGAAAGCTGCCATCGGTGATGCTGTTCTCAATAAAGGATGTAACACTGTCGGTGCTATCAAATCCTGCACGAAAGCTTCCGCTTCCTGTGGAGGATGTAAACCAATCGTGGAATCACTGCTCACGTATTATGCAGGGGACAATGTTGGCGAGCAGACTAAAGAAGGCATCTGCGGCTGTACTTCCTATGACCGGGATGAAATTGTGGCTCAAATCAAGGAAATGGGCCTGAAAACCGTCAAAGAAGTCATGAACGTGCTGGGCTGGGATGAGCCAGAAGGCTGCTCCAAATGTCGCCCTTCCCTCAACTACTACCTCGGTATGATCTGGCCGACAGAGTATGAGGATGAGCGAGTATCCAAATTCACGAATGAGCGGTACCACGCCAATATTCAGAAGGACGGTACGTATTCCGTTATTCCACGAATTTACGGTGGCGTAACGTCCCCGGCAGAACTGATCAAGATCGCAACAGTTGCAGAGAAATACGACGTACCTATGGTCAAATTTACGGGTGGACAACGACTCGATCTACTTGGAGTACAGAAGGAAAACCTGCCGAAGATATGGGAAGAACTCGACATGCCTTCCGGCTTTGGTTACGGCAAAGCTTTACGGACAGTAAAAACATGTGTAGGTAATACGTTCTGCCGCTTCGGTACACAGGATTCCATAGAAATGGGCATTCGTCTGGAGAAGAAACTCGACAAGATGGTCGCTCCAGCAAAAGTAAAATTGGCGGTCTCCGGATGCCCGCGGAACTGTGCCGAAGCAACGATTAAAGATCTGGGCGTTGTAGCCATCGATGGCGCATGGGAGCTTCATGTTGGAGGCAACGGCGGTGTGAAGGTTCGCGCAGCCGAGCTGTTATGTACGGTGAAAACAGATGCTGAAGTCGAAGAGTGGACTTATGCTTACCTGCAATACTATAGAGAGAACGCAAGATGGAATGAGAGAACAGCGGCCTGGATTGAACGGGTAGGTCTGGATCACGTGAAGGAGGCTCTAGCAGATCGAGACGTACGTCTCGCACTGGTTGAACGTCTGGAAGTGACACTGGGTCACACGGTAGATCCTTGGAAAGAGATTATTGAAGATGAGAAATTGCGTAAAAACTTCACCCCACTGTCCGGTGCAGAACCGGTAGCTCACTAGAAGAGGAGGATCAGCGATGAGTAGATTTCGCATTGGGCATCTGGCCGATATTGATGAAAAAGGGGCTCGTACCTTTCTGGTCGAGGATACCGAAATTGCCGTTTTCAAACTGAGCGACGGCAGCCTGCATGCCGTAGAAAACCGCTGCCCTCACAAGGGCGGCAAGCTATCGGAGGGCATGGTCTGCGGCACAGCCGTTCACTGTCCATTACATGACTGGAAGATTGATCTGCGAAGCGGCAAGGTCCATGAACCGGACGATGGTTGCTTGAACACGTACCAAACAGAAGTGGACGGAGATAGCGGGGATATCTATATTACGATTGCAGGTTAACCAATTGATTAGTGTTACAAGACAATGCTGACAGAAGGAGGGGTGCACGATGGATTTTGTTAAACCTGCAGAAGTATTGCAAGCCATGGTTGACGTTGGTGAACATAAAGCCAAAATGAATCGGGTACAGATGTTGATCCGCGGTTTTCTGGCTGGGGCCATCCTTGCCTTTGCCACTACGCTGGCGTATACTGCCGTGTCTCAAACTTCGCTTGGTTTGGCGGGTGCACTTATCTTCCCGGCAGGATTCGCAATCATTATTCTGCTCGGTCTTGAACTGGTGACAGGAAACTTCGCCTTGATTCCGCTCGCAGTGATGAAGCGCAGAGTCAAACTTATCGATATGCTTCGTAATTACTTTTGGGTAATTATCGGTCACCTGATCGGATGTGCATTTTACGCACTATTATACGGCCTGACGATAACCAAGATGGGTACAGATATGAGTAACCCACTCGTTCAAACACTGATTCAAACCAGCGAAACGAAAACACTGGGATATCAGCATCTGGGCGGGGCAGGCATCGTGCTTGTCATCATAAAGGCCATTCTATGTAACTGGATGGTTGCGCTCGGAGCCGTGATGGCGATGACCTCTACATCTACACTGGGGAAAATCGTGGCGATGTGGCTGCCCATTACGATCTTTTTTGCCCAAGGCTTTGAACACGCCGTTGTGAATATGTTTGTGATCCCGGCCGGCATGATGCTTGGCGCTCATGTCACGATTACAGACTGGTTGCTGTGGAATCAGATTCCGGTGCTGGCAGGTAATTTTTTGGGCGGCGCTGTATTTACAGGTCTTGGTCTGTATTTTGCGCATCACTGGGGAAGCTCGCTTAAGCTATCATCTCCGCTAGCGACCATTCAAGGTGGCAGATCAGGGCTAACAGCTCCCAATACAACTTCGAAATGGGGGACACGGTCATGAGCAGAGGGTTGGTAAGTATCATCGGTGCTGGTCCTGGTGATCCCGAACTGATTACAGTCAAAGCCCTGAAACGGATTCAGTCTGCTGATGTTATTATGTACGATCGACTTGTCACGGATGAATTACTTGCTGAGGCGCGGGATGGTGCTCTCCGTATTTACTGTGGCAAAGCTCCCGGGCTTCACTCTATGAGCCAGGAGATGATCGGACGTATGCTGGCTTCTCATGCAGCAGAAGGCAAACACGTTGTCAGGCTTAAAGGTGGTGACCCGTTCATCTTCGGCCGTGGAGGTGAAGAAGCGCTGGTGCTGGCGGATTCTGGTATCCCGTATGAGATTATCCCAGGCATCACTTCGGCTGTGGGTACTTCCGCTTCTTCGCTCATTCCACTAACCCATCGCGGGGTCGCTTCTTCTTTTGCCTGCGTAACGGGAACCGGCAGCGACGGAAGTGTATCCTCTGTTCGCTGGGACCTGCTTGCGCATAGCGTAGATACGCTTGTGATTTACATGGGGATAAGCCAGTTATCACAGATACAGCAAGAGTTGCTTCGTCATGGCAAAGCCGGGCATACACCAGCCGCACTAATTGAACGAGGAACAACAAGTGAAGAACGAATTGTCACAGGCACACTTGCCGAACTGCAGACATTAGCTAATATGCATCACATCTGTAATCCAGCTTTAATTATGGTTGGAGAGTCCGTACTCATCCGCGAACAATTGCTCCAGATGCAGCATGCTGCATCTGCTTCAATGACGGGTTAACCTTCAGTTGTACGCAGATCCCGCAGCGGAACGCATTCACATAGTATAATAAGCATGTATTTGCATGTATTTAGTCCGAAAACATACGCTCATTCATCATCCGACCCTTCTGCCCTGGTTCAATCAGCAGACGGGTCGGTTTGATGTTAATAAGAGCTGTCAGCTGTTCTCCCATATAATGGGCGGAATATTTGAACCCCACCTCTGCCCAATGCATAATAACCCCCACGGTTGCGGATACGAGATAACTTAACATAATGTCATAATTGATCACTTGCTCACTGTCTTCAGTTACCAAAATGAAGTCCTGAGTAAGGTAATCCCGGAACACATTGTTGATCCTGAGCGCCATATCCCCATGCATTGTCATGAGCGCCTTGAATTGATCCTGGTGATTTTCAATATATTCAAACACAGGCATAGTCGACGGTAACAGTCCGGTCATATCTACTTCTGTAAGGTTAGCATACGGTGAGGCGTAAGCCTGTCCTAATCCTTGCAGGAAGTCTTCCAGAAGAAATTGCAGTAGCTCCGGTTTGCCGGGAAAATGCAAATAAAAGGTCCCCCGATTATAATCGGCTCGTTCCGTAATATCCCGGATGGTCAGGGCGTCAGCCCCCTTTTCCAATATTAAAGATACCGCCGCAGCGATGATCGCATCCTGCGTTCTTCGTGCTCTCCGATCCTGAGGGTGTTCAATAATCAACACTTCCGCCTCCTTTGTCCATTATTGTAACCTAAATGAACAACGCTTACATCTGTGTTCAGTAGCTGACATTTGCGCTGTCAATGATTATTGTCACATATTTATGTATATCTTAACATTAAGACAGGAACTAAAGACGACAGGTTTTCACCCACTGAATTTATTATTTAATTCCTATGGAGATTACCTGCCCATTATATATTATAAGGAGACGATTCAATCATGAGTACATCCTACACACAAACCGCTGTCATTACAGGAGCTGCCGGAGGAATTGGTAAAGAGCTTGCACGTCGCTTGGCTGAACGTAAAATCAATCTGGTCTTGGTTGATTTGAACGAAGAAGCGATTGCCAAAACGATTGCAGAATTGAATCTCGATCAAGAGCATACCATTGCGGTCAAAGCCAATGTATCCGATGAAGCAGATGTTAAAAATTACGTACAAAAAGCAATGGATGCATTTGGACGTATCGATTATTTTGCGAATAATGCCGGTATTGAAGGGCCAACGGGTCTAATTGAAGACCTGAGCGTTGAAGCACTTGATACAGTATACAACGTAAATATTCGCGGGGTATTCCTTGGTCTGCAAAACGTCATTCCTGTGATGAAAAAACAAAAATCCGGTGCGATTCTGAATACCTCTTCCCTTGCTGGTCTGATGGGCGCTCCGGCGGTATCTCCATATATTATGTCCAAACATGCCGTTGTTGGTCTCACACGTACCGCTGCTAACGAGCTGGCACCTTTCAACATTCGCGTTAACGCCGTATTGCCAGGTACAATCAACACGCGTATGATGCGTCAGATCGAAGCTAACTCAGGCAACGTGGAAGATTACCAATCCGCTACAGTATCTGCCATTCCAATGGGCCGTTACGGTGAACCGGAAGAAGTCGCAGCCGTGATGAACTTCCTGTTGTCCGAAGATGCATCTTACGTTACCGCATCCCTCTACACTGTAGACGGCGGTATGATGGGTCAGTAATAGTGCATAAAACTAAAGACCTCGACACCACCATGAAGGGCACTTCCCTTGTGTGATGTTGAGGTCTTTTTTCTCTTATGCACTAACGTATATCCATCAGGGCTACCTTTGCTATTGTGCTACTCCACTAAACTAACGATCAACATGAACACTATTTCGGTATAAACACCTGAATAGTGTCGCTGGTGATCGTTAGAATTTTTAATCCACGTATCCCGCGTGACCTTTGTCCATCAAATAATCCATTTCCGCATCCAAAATACTTTCGACAGTCAGCTCGTCAAGCTTCACATCTTTGCGGCTTAGAATGTAGTCAGACAGATCGTCGCCGTCAATATCGACGTCTTTACCTTTAGCATTCTCATGTGCCTTGTTGATGTAAGCTTGCTCATGCTTCAATACAAGTTCGATATTTGCTTGGCTAGCCTTTGTTTTGTCAGCGATATATTGCATCATTTCCTGCTCATTAATTGCGTTGTTGTCTGCCACGTATGTTCATCTCCTTGGTTATACATCTTGCTGTCATTGTAGCATAGGTTATCCCATTACGGGCAGAACTTATGCCCAGCCTTTTGCGGCACCTTTATGATAAGGTACTCAATTTCGCCATTCGCTACTTTAGCATCGACCCTACGACAACCGCACATAAAATGTAGCCCCCTCACCCACCACACTTTTGGCGTAAATCTCTCCCTTATGTTGCTCTACAATAGATTTGGCAATCGCCAGACCGAGGCCATGTCCGCCGTGTTTACGCGCTCTTGATACGTCCGTGCGATAGAAGCGGTCGAAGATCCGTTCCAGATGCTCTGGCGCGATCCCCTCACCCGTATTGGAGATGGTCAGCATCACATCATGGTTTTGCTTCTGAAGTATAATGTTCACAGCCCCTGTTGGCCCGGAATATTTCACGGCGTTATCGAGCAAGATCAGAACCACCTGTTTGATCTGCTCCGGGTTTCCATGAACCATCAGATCAGGATCAATGCTGTAATCAAGGGAGATATTTTTTTCAAAAATCACAGCTTCCATCGGTAAAATAATACTTTCCACTGCTTCACTCATATTAAACCTGGTATGGATCAGGGTGGAACGTGAGTCCTCCATCTGAGTCAGATACAACAGATCATTCGTTAGTCCAGACATCCGCTCGGTTTCTGATTTGATATAGTGAAGCCATTTGGCCTGACTCTCAATGGTCTCATCCTGATTCGCCAGCAAGACATCCGTGTTCGTATTAATGATTGCCAGAGGTGTTTTCAATTCATGGGAGGCATCGGCAATAAACTGTTTCTGTTTCTCAAACGCTTCACGCACAGGCGCAATGGAACGGTTGGCAAAATAACGGCTTAGGAAGTAGATGACGATCAACATAATCAGTCCAACCACTGTAAAAGTGTAAATCAGATTGGTCAGGATACCCTGCTGCGCAGTCACATCCATGAATACGATCATGTGCCCGTCCCCGCTTGGATCAACCACATAGGCCCAGTCCGTGCCATCCAGTGCAAATTGTCCAGTCCACCGACTACTGTCACCTTGACCGGTTTTCTCCTGATCTACTTTTTGCAGAGCCTGTGTGTAAAACGAGTCCTCCATATCAAACCGCGAATGGGTATCGGTAATCTTCCACTGCTTATCGGTCTGGATCATAAAAGAAACCGATCGGGCAGGAGGTGCGCCGAGATCTCCACCCGGTCCTCGATACCCACCAAAGTTTCCACCGTTCATGCCGTTACTGTTGTTGCCCCCGCCCCTACTCGGAGAAGAGGGTACAGTTGCCGATCCGGAATTCGTTCCCGTTCCTGTCCCTACTCCTGCTCCCCCACTCTGCCCTTCACCTCGTGACTGCTGAGCACCCAAACCAAACGGGTTATGGTAGAAATCAGATACCTTATACAGCTCCATATTCGTCTCGCGTTGCACATTCTGGTACGTAATCGTGTAAATCGTTACAAAAGCCACCAGCATCATAATCGAGATCGATACCAGATTGACAATCAGGAACCGATTACGGAGTTTCTTGAACATTAGCTCATCACCTCAAGTACATACCCCACGCCCCGAATCGTATTAATGCGGACAGCCGAATTCAGGAAGGTTAGTTTTTTGCGTAAAAAAGAGATGTAGACCTCCACGTTGTTGTACTCGACATCTGAGTCGAATCCCCATAACTTCTCAATGATCTGCTCTTTGGAGGTGATCGCCTGTTTGCGGGTAATCAGCAGCTCCAGCAGCTCGTTCTCCTTTAGATTTAATTTGATCTCTTTGCCCTGTGCACTCAGCTTCAACTGAGTGGTATTCAGTTCGATATCACCAAACTTCACCCCATCCTCGGGGATCACTTCTCCTTTACGTCTTAAGGCCGCCCGAATCCGGGCAAGCAATTCTTCCGTGGCAAAAGGCTTTGCAATATAGTCATCGGCACCGTAATCGAGGCCGGATACTTTGTCCGACAGTTCTCCTTTGGCTGTGAGTAAAATAACCGGAGTATGGTTTCCTTCACCGCGGAGCGTTTTAAGCACCGTTATGCCGTCCATCTCCGGCATCATAATGTCCAGCAGTAACAGGTCGTAGATGCCGCTCTGCGCATAATCCAGTCCTGACCTGCCGTCGTGGACCATGTCCACGGAGTAGTTATTTTTTTTCAAAATCTGAGATACGGCCTCTGCCAAATGAACCTCATCTTCCGCAATTAAAATTCTCATCCTCTATTCATCCTCTGCTCACGATGGTTTGTATGTTCTCATTCTATCAATTAAACCTTGAATCAACCTTAATAATTGGAACACCCTCACGATATAGATGAAGGAAAAGAAATGTTAACGCAATGTAAAACGATTTAAGATTCATTCAAGGTTGCTTCGCTAAGATACAGACATGACAGCAACACACAACAAACCAAACATAATTAAAACATACACCAACTTATCCATACCCGAAAGGACTGAACCGTCGTGGCGATTGAAGTATTCAACCGATATGAGAGCAAGTACCTGCTGACCGATGAGCAATACCAACACTTTTACAACGATCTGCTCCACTACATGGAACTGGATGCCTACAACAAAAAACATGAGTTTTACTCCATCAGTAATCTGTACTTCGATACACCGCAGGATTCACTGATTCGAGCGAGTTTGTCCAAACCGAAATACAAGGAAAAGCTGCGTTTGCGAGCTTATGGTGTACCTGAAGAGAATGCGAAAGTATATCTGGAGATCAAAAAGAAAGTGTTCGGCCTCGTCAACAAACGCAGAACTGCGCTGAAGCTGGATGAAGCTTACGATTTTGTCCGCTCGGGACAAGCGCCAGAGCTGGCCGACTACATGAACCCGCAGGTGCTGGAAGAGATCAAATATTTTCTCAGGCTCTATGACCTTGAGCCCAAAGTGTATCTGGCCTATGAACGTAAGGCACTGTTCGATAAGAACAGCCGCGATCTTCGCATTACCTTTGACACCAACATCCGCAGCCGCAGATATGATCTGAAGCTGGAACAGGGAGACTACGGTGAACCGCTCGTGAAAGACGGGCGCTGGCTGATGGAAGTCAAAGCCGAGAAAACCGTTCCGATGTGGCTGTCCCAATTACTTTCGGAGCACAGGTTGTACCGGACCGGATTTTCCAAATACGGCAATGAATACAGACATCTGGTGAGAACCACCAATCTGAATTATCAGAACGAACGAGAACTTATCCCGGGTACTGATTTTAATCCTAACGATGCGGCCCCGGTTACTTCACAAGAGAAATTAATTAGAGAAAGAGAGCGTGTACTCTATGCTTGATGCCCTTTTCAGTTCCGCCCTAGACGATTCAACCTTGAGTTTCAGCAGTGCTGTCATCACGATTGGACTTGCCATTCTCCTGGGGCTTATCATCAGCCTTACCTATATGAAAACCAATCAGGCCACTTATTCACAGAGTTTTACGCTGACTATGGTTGTGCTTCCCGTGATCGTTGCCATCATCATTCTGCTGATCGGTAGCAATATCGCCCGGGCCTTCAGCTTGGCAGGAGCCTTCTCCATCATTCGTTTCCGCAGTGCTCCTGGTGATCCGAAAGACATTGCTTACGTTTTGTTCACGATGGCATCCGGTCTAGCTTGTGGTGTAGGGGCTTTTGGTTACGCTGTTCTGTTCACCGTTATCCTGTGCGTGCTGATGTTTGTACTGAACCGATTTAACTTTGGCGGGAAAAAGAGTCAACAGAAGACGCTCAAGGTTACCATTCCCGAGAATTTGAGTTATGAAGAAGCTCTGAACGAAGTATTCCATACCTTTAATATCCCATTTGATCTGAAAAAAATCAGAACGACCGAACTCGGTAGCCTGTACGAACTGGTCTATAACGTCACGATTCACGAGAGCGTGAATCAGAAGCAATTCCTCGATGCCATCCGTACACGGAACGGCAATCTGGATATCTCGTTAACGATGAGTCCAACGACAGAATATTAAAATTTGGAAGAATAGTTCGCTCGCTTGTTCGATTACCCACCATTATGATTTGGAGAGGAACGATATATATGAAGAAAAATACTCAGAAACGTAAAAACATCATTACAGGCAGCAAACTGTGGTCCATCGCCATGATTACCAGCTTGCTCGCGGCATGCAGTACTCCGGCAACGACAAGCAACACAGCCAATGCAGCCGTCTCCACAACAGGAACAACCAAAATCGTATCCGTCAGCGAGTCTACGTCCGTGAAGTATGCCGATCTGGTCTCCCTGGATGCCGATGATACGAATGTCAGCTGGACTGAAGCGGATTCAACCATGATCAAGCTGAACAGTACGTCAGCAACAATTACAGGTTCGGGTGCAAAGGCAGCGAGCGGTTCAGTTACCATCTCGGAAGCAGGCACTTATGTGCTGAGCGGTGAGCTAACCGACGGCCAGATCGTGGTCAATGTTGCCGATAAAGGTGTGGTACATCTCGTGTTGAACGGCGCAACTATTCATGACAATGACAGTGCAGGAATCTACATTCAAAAGGCAGGCAAAGCGGTGATTACGCTTGAAAAAGGAACCCAAAACGCCGTTTCCGATGGTAAAACATACGTATATGCAGACAGCAGCACCGATGAGCCGGATGCGGCCATCTTTAGCAAAGCCGATCTTACGTTTAACGGTGCAGGTCAGTTGACCGTCACAGGCAACTATAATGAAGGAATTACAAGCAAAGATGATCTGAAAATCATCAGCGGCTCCATTAACGTCAAGGCAGCCGACGACGGCATTAAAGGCAAAGATATGGTTGCCATTCAGTCGGGTACCATTACTGTTGATGCAACAGGTGACGGAATTAAATCAACCAATGATACGGATGCCAGCAAAGGGTTTGTCGCGATTGCAGACGGTACCTTTAACATTCAGAGCGGCAACGACGGCATTCAGGCGGAAACCGCACTTGTCACCGATGGCGGTACGTATAACATCGTGACGGCTGGCGGCAGTACAAATGCACCTGCCAAGGTCGAAGAAGGCCCCGGCGGTGGCGGCTTTGGCGGAGGCCGCGGTAGCTTCGGTGGTGATGGTGCAATGAATGGCGGCACACCTCCAACCGATATGGGCACCCCACCGGATGGTGAACCACCTGCCGATATGCCAGCGATGCCAAATGGCAATGCAAACAGCGGTACAACAACGAACTCCACGAAGGCGGCAAATACCGGTGCGGCTAGCACTACAGCAACATCATCTGAATCCAACGCTGATGCAGACAATGCAACGACGACAACAGAGGAAGAATCTATAAGCGCCAAAGCACTTAAAGCAGGAACTGATCTCACGGTGAATGGTGGAACATACACCATTGATTCTATGGATGATGCCTTGCACAGCAATAGCAATGTGACAGTAAACGATGGGACTTTCAACATTCAGTCTGGAGATGATGGCATTCACGCCGATCAGGCGCTGACGATTAACGGCGGAACAATCAAAATTACGAAAAGTTATGAAGGGCTCGAAGGGGCAATTATCACCCTGAATGATGGGGATGTAGACGTAACGGCGTCAGATGATGGGGTGAATGCCGCTGGTGGTGAGGCAACAACGAGCAGCACAACAGCAACTACAACGGGAAAAGCTACAAATAACAGCAGTTCTGCTATCGACACAAACAAATCAGCAGATACAGACACTGCTAACTCCACTGGAACGACGGGTACCACATCCACGTCAGATCAGTCGGCACAAGGTTCGGACGCAAGCCAGCAAACCCGTGGCCCTGGCGGTATGGCAGGCGAATCATCAGGCAATAACGAGCTTCACATCAACGGCGGAACCCTTACCGTAAATGCTGGTGGTGATGGTCTGGATTCCAATGGCTCCATCACAATGACGGGCGGAACGGTTATCGTGAATGGCCCAACGAATAACGGTAATGGGGCACTGGATTATGACGGCACATTTGTAATCAGTGGCGGATATCTGGTGGCTGCGGGAAGCTCTGGCATGGCGCAAGGCACTTCCGATGATTCAACGCAAAATGCAATCGTGATGACATTCCCTGAGACACAAAAAGCTGGAACACTGGTTCATGTTCAGGACAGCAAAGGAAATAATATTCTGACGTTTGCACCAGCCAAAGACTACCAAAACGTAGTCGTTAGCTCACCAGACCTGAAAAAAGATGGCTCTTACGTCATTTACTCTGGCGGAACATCGACAGACAAAGCGGTAGATGGACTTTATACCGATGGTACGTATAGCGGCGGAACCCAAATCGTTGCCTTCCAATCCACAAGTAATGTGACTTGGGTGAATGAATCAGGCGTAACAACAGCGCGCTCCGGCATGGGTGGTTTTGGCGGTGGCAATGGACAAGGCGGATTCGGCGGTGGAAGAAATCGTTCACAATCCGGTACATCTACAAATACAACGGGTACGACAAGCACAACTGGAACTACGGATTCGGCAAAGTAACTGATGATGTACTTGTGAGCCGAAAGGGCAAGCCTGCCCTGACCTACACAAATTTAAAAAGTCCGGCTCTGATTTCACAATCAAGGTGAAATCAGAGCCGGACTTTGCTTGTTTTTCACATGGGGAAGATAGGTCATCCAACAGGAACCTGTAAGCCTAACGCGAATATGGATATATATTCTAAAGGTTTTCTAACGATCTCCACAAAGCTTATTTCCAAGAAACATGCCAGAAAACGGCCAAAATATAGCTTTTCTACCGAAATAGCGTCGCTGGGGATCGTTAGATTTTAAGAATGGTTAAATCCAGCCAAATAACGTCTCTGGTGATCGTTAGAAGTTAGCTGAGACGAAATCAAGGATAAGGAGGGAACCATTTTACAGCTATAGAGAATTCCAACCTGCCCTACTCTCAAAAAGCATACACATACACCTTGGTTCGCAACGCATCGCGGCAGGTGATGGTGCGTAACGGTTCTTTGCCTGGCAATGCAAAACAGATGCTAATTACCTTCGCCCCCGGCGGCAGCTCGCGTTGGAACTTGTCCACGAGCCGAGTCATCGCACCCGGAAACAGATAACAGATCACACCATCGGCATGAGCATAGGAACATGTATAGATGTTGCCGCGGATGAAGCGCAGACGTCCCTTGAACGAATGCTGTTGTCCTCTAGCGCGGTGGAGCCATATACTTAGCCATGTCAGCCATTGAGAAGTCCACAGTGGGATAAGTGAGTTTTCAATGCCCGTCAGTCTTTTGCCAGGACAATGCTTCACCACATCCATGCCAAGTGTTCCCCATCCCGAACCCGCCTCCATAATATCTGCATAACCCGTTATTCGATTGACCTCCTGTATCACTACCTGCCTGACCGGGCGGGATGTCGGCATGGGCGAGATTCCATTTTTCCAACTTACGATTACGATCCATACAACGGCAATCAAAGTTAACACGGCAATCAGCCATGGAATTAATTGAATAATCATCATGAACTCATCATAACAAAGGGAAGCTTCGGCGGTCTATGACCGCGCAGAAGCTTCCCTCTCCTATGTCTATATTCTTTTAAAAGACCTGATCATCATTACTTAATATTACTTGGTAATTCTGTCTAGAGGAAGTGATGTGACTATTCGCCAGTTTCCCCGACATGAGATTTCATGTATACCCCTTTTTTGTAAACGGATTTAATCGTAAAATGAATGCCCAGCTTGCGATTCGTGCGGTAGATGAGCGAGTTAATCTCGTCGATACCCACCGGATCACTCTCCAACATACTTCGTTCCGGCCACACCTGAGCAATAATTTGCTCCCTCGTTACAAAATGATCCAGCTCACTATACAGCAGCTTGAACAATTGGTATTCCTTCTTGGACAGCGGAATTTCATCTTCGTTTACCTGCACCGTCTGCAGATGATCCTGTAAACGCACACCCTCGCCGAGCAAGTCTGATATACGATATTCTCTCGTCTCCCCGAGATCACCTTCCACCCGAAGGTGAATCAAACCGTTGACCAGTGTCAGGCTGTCGCCTTCGCCAAACGGATATTTCTCATATGGGACGAGGCGTTGCCCATTAAGTTCGGTTCCATTTTTGCTATCCAGATCCTCGATCCAGAGCTGTTCTTTCGTGTCATAATGAATGCGGCAATGCCGCTTCGATATCATCTGATTATAGATGGACAAGTCCAGTTCACTGACACCTGTGTAACGCCCCACCGTAATCGAGCGGCCCTGGCTCACATAGGCGAATGAACCATCGCTCTCCTGTCCCGGCGTACGAATGACGATTTTTGCCGTCTCCCGCATGTTATTCCCCACCTTTAATGTCACTCGATCTCTATCTTTTCATTCGAGTACTGATAAATTCATCAGATTTGTTCCATTGTTTGCATGTCTGCCATTTCATATAGTGATATACAGGAACACCATAGACTTAAACAGGCTTAAACATTCTTTACTCATTCTATAACTATACCAGACGTTGTGCATTTTTTCTCATAACGCCCTGACGGACGCTTTAGCTTATTCAACAAGAGAGGTATTTCCCATGAAGAAAAAAACCATTTTGATATACGTGCTGCTTGCCTTCGCTTTATCGATCACCCTAACCGTGCTGTCACGCGTGAGTGACGATGGCGGTGTATCACCAGAGGGGACATCGGCCTCCGAAATCTCATGGCTTCGAATGAACAATCAACCTTAAATGTGGCAGCTACTCTATTATAAACGCGACTCCTGTACAAAACGTTTCACGAATGTCATCTATACGAAACATTTGTAGCACGTCCTTCGTTCCACAATATAAGGGGAGGAATTACAGTGAAAAGAAATACCATTCACGCAATCACATGCGCTCTTTTTGCTGCTTTGATCCTTAGCAGTTGTCAAAGCTCTGATCTGCCCAATCCAGCGGAATTAAATAAAACTCCACGAGAGCTGGGGTCTTTCTATCCAGATAACATCACTGAAGTAGATTCAATTGAAATCATGAGTGGCAGTGACGGTTCTACAAAAAGAACGACCAATCCCAAGTTGATCCATGACTGGATTGAAAAGATTCGACATGTAAAAATTGTCGAGCATCCAGACGCAGAAGACACAACAGGTGTGTTATTTCATATGACCATGTTCAAACAGGACACCGTCGTATTTTATATGACACCTACCAATATAAATCATCAGCCAATCGAGCCACAGGGCGAAGTGGCAGACCTCATGACTGAGCTATACGAAGATATCCCATAGCATTTTTTGCACTAAAAAGGACTCTGAAATCACTTTAATTCCAGAGTCCTTTGACGACGTTATAAGCCTACATCAATGTTGTTCATTATCTGTTTCTTCGGATGTACCTGAGGTACTTTTCTCAGATTCATTGGATCGCGTTGATTGATTTGTTGGATTTATTGTATCCGCTGTAGTGGATATGTTCTGAACTTCACCCTCAACCTTCGCCTGAATCTCCTCCATCCGGCTGGACACCTTCTGATACAGATACGAGATACCCAGTAGCAGCAGACCAAAGCTGAAATACGCGATGATTTTGCTGCCTGCCGTCAACAGACTGACATCGTAGAACACCATCTTGCCAGTTGCGAACAACGTCAGGCCCAGACCGAGACGCCGGATCATGACATATTTTCTACGGAACCCGTACGCAATATAGAGAATAGCCAGCACAAGGTAGATCAAGCTGAACATCAGTCCTATGTCACCCCACTGGAACTGAATGGTCAGGAACACGGTGATGACGCCGAGCAAGTAGATGCCCGCAATAACGGGATACCACTCGACACTTTTGAACTGACCACGGATACCCGCGATGAGTAAGTCTCGCCCCGCGAAGAATACACCCACGTTGAAAATAATCAGGACAACCAGTCCGACAATTTCGGCTGCCGTATGCTGTTCTACACCTGCCTGCAATGCCGGCATCGTCAAGGTAACAGCCAGTGCAATACAGCACCCAACGCCATGCAGGAAGAGTGTGTATCCCCGTAGGAACGGATCACGAAGCAACTTCACTTTGCCCAGTCCATACGCCAAAGCAATAGTCAACGCCGCAAACATAAGCAACTTGTAGAACATATATAAGAAGAACGTTTCATCCATAGCTCTGACATACAGTTCATTCGATTCATAGAGCACGTATAACCATACATTTACAAGGGTCACGTACCTGAAACCTTCCAGGAAACCACGCTCCCACGGGGCATAGCTGAGGCTCCTTCCCCTTCCTTCGGTGGCGTTTCCGCGTACTGCCCAAGCATAATAAAGCGTAATGAGCAGAGTTCCCAGCGTAAGACTGGAGTATTTTAACATAAAATACGACTGTTCCCCCACAAAGAATAATGATAACAAATCATACTGCACAAAGAATGTAATACATAGAAGCACGATGCCCCAGCCCGCACGCTCGACTGCCTTAAATTTTCTGAAATGTCCAAACGTAACCAGTAACACGCCTTCAATCAGCCAGCCCATCGACAGCCATTTCGAACCAAACTGGAACGGAACAAACAGAATGGTAAAGGTGAGCGACGTAAGATAGAACAGTAAAATGGTCTGCTTCTCCTGCGCCATATGCCGCTGAACAAACCTCGCAAGTCCGAGATAGACGAGTGCAAAAATAACAGCAAGCAAGCCCTGCGCACCATTCCAGCCCGCCGCATCAAGCAATACATATAAAACAAGACAACTCAAGCTCGTATTCATTGCTAACAAGGCAAAATCCAACCAAGTCAGCTTCACCCGATGTTTAAACGGATACGCAAGCGTAATACCCAGATACAGGGCAAAAGTCACCACAGAATACAGCATCCCCACCTGTTCACTCGGCGACAGCCACAACAGAATCAGCATGGACGGCGTGTGGAACAGGAAGCTGATGTAGTGCACTACCGGCCAACGCTGCCCAAAGGAAATAAACACAATGATGCCGTTCAGCAGCAACAGATAGATCATTGCGGTATAGACCGCTGTGCCTTCCAGCCCAAACGTGAACAGGTAAGAGAAGAATGGCAAATATCCACCCACAAGACCAAAGGAACAGATCGTCTTGGACTGATACCTTAAAGACAACAAGACGGACACAGCTGACACCAGCACAGATAAACCCAAACCTGTGTACAGCCCGATAATATGCAGCAGGAAATAACTGTAGAATATCGAACCAAATAACACAGATATGCCTCCGCCAAGCAGTCCCATGGCAAATGTTTTTTGTTTCCGGCGGAACAGCCACTCCCCACCTGCTAGCATCAGTGCGCCAAGCAGGAAAAAGCCCGCACCCTTCATCTCATCGCTAAACCACGTTGAATAGGAGTATCGAAAGGCTGCGCCGACTCCCAGAATCAGGAGCAGTATCGCTACCTTGTTAATCCAGCTCAGCCCGATCCGCATCTCCATCCGATTTTGCTTGATTCGGCGTTGGATCGTTTCCTCGCTCAGCTCCTCCTCTGCCATCTGCTCATAACCATGCTGCATCTGGCCGCGAACTGCCTCAGCTCTCTCCCACACAGCCTGCTTGTGCGATTCGATCCGTGATTTCACCTCGTTTGCCAGGTAGGCAATCCGTTCCTTCATTTCAGCCGCATCCTCTTGCAGATGCTGGGAAGCCTGATTGAAGATAGTATTCAGATTAGCTTTGGTTCGATGCTCCAATTCGCTGATATGGTCGTTATGTACTGCCGTTTTGCCTTGAAAATAGGTCTCCATCTTCTCCCGCGATACCCGGATCAGATTCAGCTTCTCGTCCAGCATCTGCTCGGACAATGCCATGCGAAGACGCGCATTCTCTTCTTCCATCTGGCGTGCACGACGTTCCAGTTGTTGCAGTTTAAGTTGCTGCGTTTCCGTCTGCTCCAGCAACTGTTCGTTGCGAACCGTAAGGTCATCGGACTGATACTCCTGTAGTAAGGCTTGATAGTCCTTAGCGAGTTGCCTCTGCTGCTCCTGAACCTGCCTAAGCCGCTCCTTAAATTCCTTCATGGACTTCCTCCATTGGTTGTCATAAGATGTTTTCCTATATTTTACTATAGATAGATCAAAAAAGGGTTTACAGAACAGATACTTTGCTGATACCTTACCAACACTTTGCCGGGTGCCCCAACTCATCCCGCTTCTCCTGACCACTTGAACGAATAGAGCACAAAAAAGCCTGGAAGCATAAAGTTGCCCAAGGCTTCTTTTATGCTTCCAGACTATTTGCTTGTTTTATATCCATTTACCCACACTACTACCACGTACATGTTCATACTTATAACTAAACCCTTTAATTCCCCGTCTGCGTTGTTGAATCTTGTGTTGACGACTCCGTGCCCTCTTTCTTGTCATCCGATTCCGGCTCAATCAATTGCGTTGTATTCGGGTCAAGCCAGCTCGTAATCATACCTCGCACATAGGTTAGATCTTCATCAGACAGATCATAATACCACGTGCCGCTACGCATTTTCCCATCGCCTTTCAGCATGTAATTGCTGATGGTTGGAATGCTGTCCTTCATATATAGAGACTCGGCAAAATTCACAATAAAGTCCGATTTCATATTTGTTGTAAAATTCGATCCGGCAATCTTGATGATGTCTGGAATTTTGGTCAGATTTTTGACCTCCATCGCACGATTCATGAACGCACTTAGGAAAATCCGGTGACGCATCGTACGGTTGAAATCGGAATCCTCTCGATAACGCACATATCCCAGCGCCTCTTCGCCGTTATAGATCGGTTTGTTAGCTTGCACGAACAGCTTCTCATGCGCTTTACTTTTATTCTCAATATCTTTCTTAATCGGCAGCTCCACGCCGCCCACCGCATCGACAATGTCTTTCAAACCGTGAAAGTTAATCGCCGCATAGAAATCCACTTTGTTCTCCAGCAGCTTCTCCACCGTATCCATCGCCATTTTAGCTTCGCCGTGGGCATAAGCCGAGTTAATCTTGGACTTCACATCACGACCCACAATTTCAGTGTAGGAGTCACGCGGAATAGACAACAATAACACTTTATTATCCTCTGGACGCACGACAGAATAGATGATCGTGTCCGAACGGCTTGGCTCATTATCCCGCTGGTCAATGCCCAACAGCAACAATGAAAAAGGATCGGTATGTTGAACAACAGGCGCATCCTTATCCCCTGCGGCTTTATACGAATCATCCAAAGCTTCCTTCACCGTACCTGAGGCGAACAGGTTAAATGCCAGCACAACGAGTTGTTTCTGATAGATGAATCCGATGCCTCCGAGCACAATCAATAAACTCAGTATGATGATAAGGGGCTTCTTCCATTTTTTCTTCGGTTTCTTCGGCTTCCGTCTAGTTAAATGTGCAGCACTGTTTTCCATCATATCTCCTTTAGTTGCGGTTTCTTCATTCATTTAACTATATTAATAACACGTTTTCAATAGATTACGATATAATCGGCTATACAAATACTGGACACCAAAGGAGCGATGAGAGATGGAATATCGACGTTTAGGCAACAGCGGTCTGCGCGTATCGGCACTGGGACTGGGCACAAATGCATTTGGCAAAAGAGCAGATCAGGCCGCCTCGACCCGCATTCTTCATGCAGCGCTGGACCGTGGCATCAACTTTATTGACACCGCCAACATCTATGCTGGCACCGAATCGGAACGAATCATTGGACAGGCACTGGCCGGTCGGCGGGAAAACGCTGTGCTTGCAACCAAAGCCGGTTTGCCCCGGCATGATGGTCCCCATGGGCGCGGTTCCTCGCGCTACCATCTACAGCAAGAGCTGGAACATAGCCTGCGGCGTCTGCAGACGGATTATGTTGATCTGTACCAGATCCATACCTTTGACCCGCATACCCCGCTGGATGAAACCCTGCGCACGCTCGACGACATGATTACGTCCGGCAAAGTGCGCTACATCGGCGCCTCCAATTACGCCGCCTGGGAGCTAATGAAAGCCCTCGGCATTAGCGAGATGCGTGGATATGCGCGGTATATCTCCACGCAAACCAGTTACTCGCTCGCCGATCGAACACCTGAGAACGAACTCGTTCCGCTGTGTCTCGATCAAAGTGTAGGCATTATCCCGTATTTCCCTCTGGCTGGAGGTATCCTGACGGGAAAATACAATGGACAAGCCAGTATTCCGTCTGGCTCCAGAGCAGATACCGACCCGTCGTTCAACCGCTTCTTGCTGGAGCATAATATTCGGCTAAGCGAGCAGGTAAGTGCCAAGGCAGAGGCCGCCGGTTGCTCTCCAAGTACACTATCCCTCGCATGGCTATTAACTCGCCCGGCCGTATCCACCGTAATTGTAGGAGCCACGCAGACGGAGCAGCTAGAGCATAATCTGGCTAGCCTTGACCTAAAGCTTTCAGATCAATTGCTGACTGAACTGGATCAGCTGAGCGAGGATTTCCGTTATGGCCAGCCATTCGCATCCTACAGACTGGATTAGATTTTAATGACAAATAAACCTTCCAACCTTACATGGTTAGGGAGGTTTATCCATTTTTCGTCATTTTTCGCGCAAAATATATCATGAATTCACTCATGTAAACGAAAGCCGCTGATGAATCAAAATGTAATCCGTATTAATGTTCTGCTCTATTCCGAATAAACTCCTGCATGATTTCCATATAACCCTCTTTACGATCCGCGAGAAGTTCGAAGAAGTTTTTATCCGATTCCTCCACGAGATTCATGCCTTCAATCGCCAGCCTTGTGCCTTCAGGCGTTGTCGTAATGATATTAGCCCGTGTGTCCGTCTGATGACGCTCACGCTTAACGTAACCTCTTTTTTCGAGGGCTCGTAACACTTGGGAGGTAACATTAACGTCTACATTGGCAAAATGAGCAATCTGTACCTGGGTAACTCCCTTGCCTTCCAAGTCACGCTCATTAAGCCATAAACAAGTATGCAGTAAAATAAATTGGGGCTGTGTCAGATCAAGGGGTTCTAATACCCTGCGCACTTCCTTCTGCCACATCGTTGTTACCTGCCATAACAGGTATCCGGGACTATCTTGCGGATTCGTGTATCGTGAGCTTTTCATTGTTCTACCTCCGTGATGTACGATCTTGTGCAACAGAGATGTATGTATATATCATACATGGTATAACGAATCTGTTATAATAACGCTTCGAAATACACTTCCGTTGCATCTCTATTCATTCATCTATGAAATAATATAACGATTTATCGTGTAGGAATAAACTGTTTTATCCATTGACCAAATCCCTGCGGATTTCGACTCTGAATCAAGATGGTGCCCTCTCCTCGAAAACGGCAAACCAACCCTTCCCCACTCGTCACACTGGACAACCAGCCTTGGGATGCTTTTTCGATGCGATAATCAACGTAATGAGGCCAAGCCACCAAGTGAGCATTATCGACAATAATCTCTTCGCCAGCAGCCAATTGTATAGGATGTATCGCACCATATGAGGACAGAAACACAGTGCCTCGTCCACTGATTTCAATTATAAAGAAGCCTTCTCCGGAAAAAAGACCTTTTTTCAGATTCTGCATTTTGGTATTCACCTGAATGCCTTCTGTTCCTGCCAGAAATCCGTCTTTCTGTACATAGAGAGAGTACGAGCCATCCAGTTCTACAGCCTCCACACTGCCCAGAGTTGATGGAGATAACAAAATCTCCGCGCTTCCCCCGGCGGCCGTCAATTCCTGAAAGAAAAATTTCTCTCCACTCAGCATACGGCCAAATCCGGCGAGCACACCGCCTTCTGCTGATCCTTTGAGTTCAACGGTAGGCGACATGGACACCATGGCTCCACTTTCAGCCTTGAAACGCTCTCCACGCTGTAAATCTACCTTAAGCATAGCAAATGCGCCGTCGTATAGAATTTCGTATTTCACGGTTTCATCAGCTCCCTGTCATTGTCGGTAGTAAAGTCATTGAGTCCATTATCCTCCAGCACGGCTGCTTTGTCGCCATATTCCTTGATGATATGCTGGTCACCCCAATTACATAGTGCGGTCAGAATGGGCTCTAAACTCCGGCCGTATTCACTCAATTCATACTCTACCTTGGGTGGCACCTGATTGTACACGATTCTTTTTACAATGCCGTCATTCTCCAGCTCCCGCAGTTGCTGCGTTAACATCTTTTGGGTGATTGCGGGCATGATACGCTTCAGATCACTGGTTCGTTTCTTTCCATGTGTCAGGTGACAGAGAATAACACATTTCCATTTGCCGCCAATAACCTCCAGCGTTGCTTCAACAGATATATTATATTTTTTGCGCTCCATCGTTGTCTTCCTCCCTGATGCATCTATGATTTGCTTCCGTTCATGCTAATGTGCAGGCACCAAAAAGTACGTAGGGTACTAAAAAGTACGTACTGTTCATGTCATACCGAATAATTCATAATAGCATTTGCCGGTAAGCAAATCTACATTCTAGGAGTTGAACAGGACATGCATCATGAGACAAAACACAGCACTTGGGCGCTACTGGCATTAGCAATCAGCGCTTTCGCAATCGGTACGACGGAGTTTATCAGTGTAGGACTCTTGCCACTGATCGCAAATGATCTTCATATTAGTGTATCTTCAGCAGGGCTAACCGTTACCATATATGCTCTGGGTGTGATGTTCGGTGCACCGATTCTAACATCACTTACATCGGCTATATCACGCAAAACGTTGCTGCTCGCGATCATGTTGGTTTTTATTGCCGGTAACACCCTGGCATCATTATCCACCGGGATTACTGTACTTCTTATCGCACGGGTGATATCCGCTCTCGCACATGGCTTGTTCATGTCGATTGGCTCCACCATAGCAGCTGATCTGGTACCAGAAGGCCGCAGAGCAAGTGCTATTGCCACGATGTTCTCGGGACTGACCATTGCAACGGTAACCGGTGTGCCTATTGGTACATTCGTAGGCCAAAATCTTGGCTGGCGGGCAGCCTTTATTCTGATTGTAGCTGTTGGCATCCTTGCCCTGATCGCTAACCTCTTGCTTGTGCCCTCAACGTTACAACGTGGTACACGTACACCCTTTCGGGATCAGGTGAGACTCGTAACACGCGGTCGTCTGATGCTTGCTTTTATCATCACGGCTGTAGGCTATGGAGGCACATTTGTCGTGTTCACATACTTGTCTCCGCTATTGCATGACATCAGCGGTTATTCGGATCAAACGATCGCTATCATTCTGCTGTTGTACGGTGTGGCCATTGCCATTGGTAATATGATTGGCGGTAAAGCAGCCAACCGCAAGCCATTGAAGTCACTTCTTGTCATGTTCATTGTGCAAACGATCATCCTTGGCATCCTGTATTTCACCGTTCCATTCAAATGGGCTGCACTGGTGACCATTATGGGCATGGGCTTGCTTGCTTTCATGAATGTACCTGGCCTTCAAGTCGTTGTGGTTACACTCGCAGAAAAGTTTGCACCGCAAGCCAAAGATGTCGCGTCAGCTTTTAATATTGCTGCGTTTAACGGGGGAATTGCTATAGGTGCCTATCTGGGCGGAGTCGTGAATGACTCCATCGGTTTGATCCATACCACATGGGTCGGTGCATTAATGGTGCTTATTGCGGCAATCCTGACGATATGGGCGCAACATCTTGAACAGCAAGTTACGACAAACTCAGACAGGTTGGAACCAAACCCTGTTAAGGTTTGATCTGGAAGAAAAGCACCTTTCTCGTTATAGATCAGAGACCGCTCGAATCCGTATCCGGCCTCATATTATATATCGACAGACTATATACGTTACTATATAGGTTGGACGTTATTTGATCTAGTATGATTTAATTTTGTATCATGAATTGTTGGCAATATCACTTTAAATAGAAATATAAACAGATTTCAAGGAGGATTTCTCATGACAATAGCAAAAAATCTACAATCGACTACAACATTGCATAACGGTGTTCACATGCCTTGGTTTGGCCTAGGCGTATTCAAGGTCGAAGAGGGATCAGAACTGATTGAGGCGGTGAAAAGTGCAATCAAACACGGTTACCGCAGTATCGACACAGCAGCGATCTACGGCAATGAAGCAGGAGTTGGACAGGCCATCGCTGAGGCATTGCAAGAAAACGGGTTAAAGCGCGAAGACCTCTTTATTACCTCTAAGGTATGGAATGCTGATCTTGGATATACGGAAACACTTGCCGCATTTGATACCACGATGAACAAGCTGGGACTGGAAGTTCTCGATCTATACCTGATTCACTGGCCCAAAGCCGGCAAATACAAGGGTGCATGGAAAGCCATGGAGGAATTGTACGCAGCAGGCCGAATCCGTGCAATTGGCGTAAGTAATTTTCAAATTCATCACCTGCAAGATCTGATGCAGGATGCACAAGTGAAACCGATGGTCAACCAAGTGGAGTACCACCCGCGTCTAACGCAGGAGGATTTAAAATCATTTTGTAAGCAGCATGGCATTCAGCTCGAGGCCTGGTCACCGTTAATGCAAGGCGAATTGCTGGACAACGCGGTACTCACGGAGATTGCTACATCCAAGAACAAGTCTGTCGCTCAAGTCATCCTACGCTGGGATCTGCAAAATGGTGTCGTGACCATCCCGAAATCAACCAAAGAACATCGGATTATCGAAAATGCTGACATATTCGACTTTGAGCTGTCCACTAAGGAGATGGAACGGATCAACTCGTTGAACGAGAATGTGCGCGTAGGTCCGGACCCGGATAACTTTGATTTTTAATTCAATTCTTTAAATTAAGACCATTAACCTATCAAACAAAGTCGATTATTCATCCATCGGCTTTGTTTTTGCTTTCTTCTTTATGATTAAACTGGTCAACGAGTTTATCCAGAATCACCGACTGCTTGATTACTTCAGGATGCAGAAATCCGTTATATTTCTTCGCAAGTTCGTGCAGGTGGCTTCTAGCCCGCTCCATTTTCAAATGTATAAGCACACTTTTTCTCATCAAATTAGCCTCTCTGAAACATTGTAGAATCTGATGTCAGAATATAGATTATTAATTTAAAGGCACAAAAAGAGTACTATTATATGAAATTTGACCGAATACACGGCCATCTCTAGCCTTGCTTAGCTTCATAAAACTCTGAACGATCTCTAATTTTTTCGAAAATAGCTAAGCAGGAATTAAGAATTGTGCTACTCCCCATAGCTATAGATAGATTCAAGCCCTCTAACATAAGCTCTGTGGCAGAGTGATTATCCTTACTTTCAACGAAGCGATACACGGCCAAATCCCCTAAAAACTGGACGTATTTTTCTTTTATTATCGTCGGTTTATACTCCCCGAATTCAGCTTTTCCCGATTGATAAGGTATATATCCTGCAAATCGTTCCAAAATCGTGTCAATATTGAAATGATATATATTCGCTGCCTGGATCATGTGCCATAGAGCAATGAATATCTCACCTTCGCGAGTTGCTATATAATCAGCATATTCATTTATAATCTGCACTTCTCCTGACATCAGACGATACAGGTAGGTATTCGCAATAGCCCATTCTGAGAATTGTCCAATAATCTGCTGAGCTTGCTCGTCTTTCTCTCGAACCCAGCGTTCCCCATTATCATATAGACCTACAAGTTCCAGTGCTCTTTTGTAATCACCGCACTTCTCACTTGCTGTAGCTTGGGCCAGATAGGCGTATAAAATATAATAATAAAGCGGTCTTTCTGTCTCCTTCTTTACTTCTTCCGAACGAACAGAACGGTGTTGCAATTCATATTGTATCGTTGCGATTCGTTGCATCTCTTTGGCAAGTGTATTCACTTTCTCCCATTTATGGGCCATTCCGAATGCATGTGATAATTGCTTTAATGCTTCAAGCTGATCGGTTTCATCCAGCCGGTTCACGTATGTCTCAAACTGAGTCGCCGCTCGTATATTTTTTTCCATATTGTCCCCTTGATCAATTAGAAACAAACGATATTGGCAACGTGCAAGACGCTCAGAATGCTGATACTTTTCCGCTTCACATACCCCTCGGTATAAAACTGCTGCAGCCATTTTTTTGTTATTGTCAAATAACTCCTCAGCCATCTCAAATAATACGGGAACATAAGCAAGGTCTTCTAAAATACGGTTTGTGATATGCTGGATACAATCCACTCGATTCA
Organism: Paenibacillus cucumis (ex Kampfer et al. 2016); assembly: GCF_019748695.1. Classification (NCBI taxonomy): domain Bacteria; kingdom Bacillati; phylum Bacillota; class Bacilli; order Caryophanales; family Paenibacillaceae; genus Paenibacillus; species Paenibacillus cucumis (ex Kampfer et al. 2016). The sequence continues at coordinate 44,032 of NZ_JACLIC010000034.1, forward strand.
AATCAGCGCAACGAAATATAAACGGCCGTATACGTCTGATGGAGATCAGGGTTGAAAAACACTCGTCTATATAATCATCAAAAAAATAATCTTCAGGTAATCCCATACCCGCGGTAATCGCTATAAGTTGATTCATAGATATGGGCTTATTGCCTTGTAATATACGGCTGAGCGTCCCTGAATTTATGCCTGATGTCACAGCAAAGTGTGAATGTTTAATATGATTATCCTGTATGTACTGCATCAATCTTTCTCGAATTGAATTTGTACACTCCATCATTCACACCTCCACAAACGTACAAGTAATGGGTTGAATCCCCTGTACATAACTATACCAATTAAGAATCATTCATGGGTCCAAATATTATCCAGCACGTAAAAAAGCACCAAAGAGGCTGTACCTAAATTCGATTCGAAATTTAGACACAGCCTCGGCTTATTCAAATGGCTTCCAGCCATCCTCCCCTGACAGAACGAGTGACAACGCATACTCGGCTGCTTCTTCGTCCTTCAATATGTTGCACCAAGGCACACGCATATCTGCACGTCCGGCTCCTGGCCCGGCACTTTTATATTCGGCATAATTAACCGTGGTTTCCGCTTCGATCTTGTTCCAGTTATGCCAGCCTTCCTGTTTCACATGAGCACCCAGCCAGCAGTTCAGGAAACAGACTTTGGAATGATTACGCCACGGCCTGCCCAGATACACCGATTGCGGAGGGGCATTACTGGTCAGATCACATTCGACAAACACATATCCGTAACGAACATCCTCTGGTGTAGAAGCTGCTGTAATCCAGCCATTAACATGTCCTTCTGCAACCTCCGCTTCCGTCAAGCGACTCTTCGTGAAGATCTCGCAACCCTTGAACACAACCGTAGCCGAGCCAAAAATAAAGTCGATATCCCCTTCGATATAACAATCCTCGAAGTACTGTCTTAACTTCCTGCGCTCGGCACCGTCACGAGGCCCGCCGAAATAACTGCGGTCCAGCGGTTGCTCAGGCAATGGTCCGGTAAAGATCGTATCCTGATGACCGATAAAACGGCATCCGCGGAACACAGCACGATCCCCATCCACATAGACTGCTAGCGCCTGTCCTACCTCGCTACCTGGCCCAGCCGAATTCACGAAAGAGATGCCTTCCGCCTTGAAATCATCAGCCCCGATAAACGCTGTGTACGAATGGAATGTATGATACTGTGAACCGTCGGGAAATCGCTTGAGTGCATGGTCATCATAGGTGATGATCGTCTGCTCGGCGCCCTCACCAATCAGATGGATGCCCGGCTTATCCATGTGCAGCTTCTCATAATACACGCCTGCCTTCACTCGAATCGGAAGGCCGTGAGTACCATGATCTGGATGAGCATCCACTGCCGCCTGAATGGTTGTATAATCTCCTGATCCGTCAGAAGCAACCGTAATACAGGGAGCAGATGACTCCAACACGAGATCCGCTGCCGAGCGTTGCTCCGTCATGGCAAACGCTCCATTTCCAGTGCGGCCAGCAACAACGGAGCAACACCCATGAAGGAATCGCTTACAATGGCCTCACTGACATAGTAGCCGTACGATCCATCACGATCCAGACTCAATCCTGCACCGTGGCAGATGCCGTTCAACCGAACACCTTCAGTGGTCTCCTCCATTAACTTGGACGTAAGCCCTTGCCACCCTTTTTCGGCTGCAGTTCTGAAGTGAGGTTCCAGATAACGCAAACGAACACCTTTCGCAAGTGCATACACAAACATGCTTGAGCCTGAAGCTTCCAGATAGTTTCCTTTGCGGAACCCTTGATCCAGCACCTGAAACCATAGTCCGCTCTCCTGCTCTTGTACTCGTACCAAAGCGTTACACATCCGCTCAAAGATACCAATAATCGTCCCTCGTTTAGGATGATTCAGCGGGAAATGTTCGACACTATCCACGATGGCCATGGCATACCAACCCATAGCTCGGCTCCAGAAGTGCGGGGAACATCCGGTCAGGGAGTCTGCCCAGATCTGCTCCTTCGATTCATCCCAGCCATGGTATAACAATCCGGTACGTGGATCACGTGTCTGGCGCTCGACCAGCAGAATTTGATGAGCTACTTCGTCAAATAACTCTGGCCGCTGAAACGTCTTCGCATATTGGGAGAGAAAAGGAGAAGACATGTACAGTCCATCCAGCCACATCTGGAACGGATAGATTTTTTTGTGCCAGAAACCACCCTCGGATGTACGAGGCTGCCCTGCAAGCTGCGCTGCGAGCAGATGAGCAGCTTCTGCGTAACGCCCATCCTTGGCATCATCCAGTAATGCAAACAGGTTCTTCCCTTGATTAATCTGATCCAGATTATATTCTTCCAGGGAGTAGGTACCGATGGAGCCGTCTGGATGCACATACAGATCCATATGTCTTTTCATAAAATCGATATATTCCTGCTTGCCGTATTCTTCTCCTGTTCGTGCCATAGCCATCAACGTCATACCTTCCACATATGCCCATCGTCCGGAAGGGAATGCATGGAATCCGTCCTCGTTACATTGCTGCATAATTGTAGCTGCAATTCGCTCAGACCAGGATAACTGCGTCTGTACCTGCATCGCGGTACCTCCTAGAAGTTTGTATTTGTTTCAGTGCAATACATGCATCGAATCTTTTACTAGCCACTGCTCTCACTCATCCGTTCGTTCTATGACAGCTCTACATTTGTTCATACATCCAAATTTCTATCTTTCTAGGATTAACTTGTTTTCTATCTGCACTTCTATTGTTACTCGCTACACTCGCTTTTCTATTAAAGCCGGCATTACTGCCGGCACGTTGCTGTTGAATTACGCAGATTCAGCTTCGGCTGGATAACAACTGGCACATCTACCTGCTCGTCACGGATTAGGGATACGATAAGCTCTGCCGCCTGAGCGGCCAGTTCATCTAGCGGTGGACCAATAGTGGTCAATGCTACTTCGGCATACTGCATATCCGGCAGATCGTCATAACCGATAATCGAGATATCACGCGGCACGCTGTAGCCCGCTTCGAGCAACGCCCGAAGTGCTCCCCGTGTCACGAGGTTGTTCAAGCCGATAAATGCCGTGGGAGACTCCGCGCCAAACGTATAGTTCCGGATCGCGAAATACCCGTCTTCCCACGAAGAATGCGCGGGCAACACATCGTCCTCATTGAAAACCAGTCCTGTGCGCTGCAAGGCTTCCCGATAACCCTCCAGCTTGACATGCTGCGAGTTACCGATGAATCCAATTCGGCTGTGACCGAGGGATTTCAGATGCTCCACGGCCTTGTACAGCCCCTCCTTACGATCAATCTTGATGTAAGGAGAATTCGGGGCTTCATCTGTACCGAGTACAAAACACGGCATGTTCAGGGTCGCAAACTTTTTCCAAAATGCATCCCGGTTGTCCAGCGCATAGTCCCACAGAATACAACCATCGACACGCAGCTGGCTGAACACGTCCACCCCGTCATCGGCAACAACCAGAATCATCTGATATCCTCGCTTCTTCAGCTCGGTATGCAGGCTACCCGAAATGTTGGAGAACAATGGATTGCTCAGTTCGTCCAGCACAAAACCGATGATATTGCTTCTGCCGGTGGAGAGTTGCCGGGCCAGCATATTTTTCCGGTATTGGTGTTTTTCCGCTACCGCGAGCACCTTCTGCTTGGTCGCCGATTTGATCCGGGGATCATCATTCAGTGCTTTCGATACCGTGCTGTAGCTCACCCCCGCCAGTTTGGCAATATCTTTAATGGTAATCAAATTGAATCAACACCTCTCATATGCCTGAAACCTGTCTCTTATTTCTGTGCAGCTTTATAGCGATCGTATTGTGCTTGTCTGCCTGCGATCACCTGTTCAACATTCATGCTTTTTAGCGTCTCGATGTACTTGTCGAACTGATCGAGGCTTGCATCACCGCTAATAAACTTGAAGTTCATCTCTTCCACATACGTGGTGATGTCAGGCATGGACATGCTCTCTACGCTCGCTTCATCCGGCAAAGCATACACAAACGGGAACGGCTCACGCACATATTTCTCTAATTCTTTATCCAGCTTGGCGTGCCATGGTGCAACGATCGAATCCGCTGAATCCGTGGACTGGATGTTTGGCAGGTTGACCGGGCCAATTCCGAGCTTCTGGATATATTCATTGTCTTTACCTTTATCCGTGAATTTCTTCACGCCATTCTCTTCTGTATACGTATCATCCTTGATGCCCCAAGTGTAATATGTCTGTGCTTCATCACTGACTGCATAATCCAGGAAGCGGAAAGCCAGTTCTGGATTTTTGCTATCTTTACTGATGCCGAAGATACCACTAACCGGTGTACGTCCGATATAGAACTGATCTCCATGTGGCCCTTTTAATGGTAGAATACCTTTGATGATCGGCTCTTCGGGCTTGTAATCCTTGAAGAGCGGGCTGTAAACCATCGACATATACCAGCTGAAATTAAACGTCGCTCCCGTTACGTCTTGCGAGATCCTTGAAGTAACCTGGTCGCTTGTGGTACTCGCGTAGTCCACCCCCAGCAGACCTTCTTTGTACAGACCATTCAAGTAAGTCAGGTATTCCTTGTAAGCAGGCTCATAATAGCTAAAGTGTACTTTGCCTTGATCATCTGCATAGAAATTGTTCGATAGATCAAGTCCAAAGGCTGGGCCAAAGGCCATCGGCACAAACTTCGATTCCATCGACAATGGAATCTCATCGGCTTTGCCGTTGCCGTTCGGGTCATCTGTTTTAAATTTGCGCAGCATCGCTGTGAACTCATCCAGCGTAGTTGGTTCAGATAGTCCCAGCTTTTTGAGCCAACGCTCATTCACCATGAATACAGGCATGTAGTTACGCGTCAGCGTTTGTTGTGGAACATAATACATTTTACCATCTGGCGTGGTTAAACTGGCTTTCACGGATGGCGACTTTTCATATATTTTTTTGAGATTAACGCCATACTTCTCTACCAGGTCATTAATCGGGATGAACAGACCGCTGTTAATGTACTTCATTAATTGATCCTGATCCGGCAGGTACACGATATCCGGGAGCCCCGTGCCGGCAGCCAGCCTCGGATTGACCGCATCCGCATAGTTTTGAGGAGGGATCAGATCCCAATCTACTTTCACACCCGCATTACTCTCAATTTTCTTAACGATGGCTGCGGTGGACAGATCCACGTTGGTTGTCCATGCGTTCGTTGCCAGGACTGACAGCTTCGCATCCGGTTGATCCGTTACCGGCCCAGCACCGGTATAATTGAAGGCTTTTTCTGTACTCTCAGGTGTTTTCCCCGCATCGGTTCCTGCACCCGTTCCCCCGCTACAACCCGCCAAACTGATCGCAAGTATCGCCGCAATTACACTTTTTCTTCCTGCCCCTTTGACTTTCATCCATCATTCCTCCTTGGTATGAACCCTTTTGAACTCCCTTGAATGACTTGCTTGAATGACTGTGGTGCTTGGTAATGCACTCTATCCTTTCACGGCTCCGAGGGTAATGCCCTTAACGAAGTACCGTTGGATAAACGGGTAGATCATTACGATCGGCAGAATGCTGACCACAATAGATACATAACGAACTTGCAGCGATGAAACCGCCAGTGCACCGGATGTCATCGTACCACCCATCTTCTGCATAACTTCTGGCGAAGCCATGATCAGCACCCTTCGCAGGAACATCTGGAGCGGCTGCATATCCTGTTTGCCTAGATACAGCAAGGCTGAGAAAAAATTGTTCCAGTGGAATACGGCGTAGTACAGCGTCAGCACGGCTAGTGTAGGCTTGATAATCGGAACAGCGAGACGATACAGCATCGTCATCTCATTCGCTCCATCAATGCTTGCGCTTTCAAAAATTTCATTCGGAATGCCTTCAAAGGCCGAGCGGCAGATCATTACGTTAAACGTAATCACCAGTACAGGTAGCACCATCACCCAGCGAGTATTGTACAGACCGAGTGATGTGATCAGCATGTAGACCGGAATGAGTCCACCTGAGAAATACATGGTGAAAGCGATAAAAAAGTTCAGCTTGCGCCGTAGAAAAAACTGCTGTCTCGACAAAGGAAATGCAGCCAGGCAAGTTGCTACAATGTTCAACAACGTGCCCACAACGGTATACCAGACCGTGTTATAGAAGGAAACCCACAGTTCCTTGTACTGCAGTACCATCTTATATCCTGAGAGAGTGAACCCCACAGGCCAGAGCACCACTTTTTGTTTATCGATGGCATCCACCGAGCTGAAGGAAATGCTGACCACGTACAGGAATGGATATAAGGTGACTACAACCGCCAGAATGGTCAGCAGGTAGACGAAGACATAGAATAATCGGTCACTTCTCGATTTTTGCATACAGGCTCTCCTTTGGATCAGTGTGTGTCTTACCAGAGTGACATTTTGGTCAGGCGGCGAGTCAGGGTATTGGCTGCAAAAACAAGGATAAAGGTGATAATGGAGTTGAATAGTCCAATAGCTGTGGCGAAGCCATAGTTCTGACCCTCGATCCCCATACGGTACACATAAGTGGACAGTACATCTGCCGTTTCATATGTGGCTCCGTTATAGAGCAGGTATACTTTCTCAAAGCCTACGCTCATGATACCGCCGAGCGACAGTAGCAACAGAATAACAATGGTTGGTTTGATGCTTGGCAGGGTTAGATGCCACAATTCCTGGAATTTATTCACACCGTCGATTTTGCCGGAGTCATACATCTCGGGGTCAATGCCCATAATGGCTGCGATGTAGATGATGGAGCTGAAACCAAAGCTCTGCCAGATGTCTGAACTTGTGAAAATGGTACGGAACCAGCTGGCATCCATCATGAAGTTTATTTTTTCCATACCGAGTCTTGCGATTAGAGTGTTGATGATACCGTCTGTTGGTGATAGGAAGTTGATAATAATGCCGGCCACCACAACGGTGGAGATAAAGTGAGGAAGATAAGTTACGGTTTGCGCGAAGCGTTTAAAGGTTCGATTCTTAATCTCTACGATGCAGACTGCAAATAGAATGGGGATGGAGAAACCGAACAAGAGTGGCAGAAAGGCCAGTAAAAAGGTATTACGCAATAGCCGCCAGAAGTATATCGAGTTGACGAACTGCTCAAACCAGCGCAGCCCCACCCATTCGCCACTGAACATGCCTTGACCCGGTATAAAGTTGCGAAAGGCAAGCAATACACCCGGCATGGGCAGATACATGAAGATGAGATAATACAGAAAGATTGGTGAGAACATCAGCAACAAATACTTATCCCGCCGAATCAGACTGAACAGCGTGGACATGCGTTTTTTCAACGTAAACACTCCCCTTCGTTCCAAAATTACAACGTTTGAATTTTTTGATAAAAAAAATCTGTTCCCCTGTAATACATCTGATATTAGGCTAACTCCAATTTTGTAACGACCTATACTATACCGCATAATCACAAGAAAAATTGCATTTATTCAGTCTCGTTCATGCCTCAACTATACCTTTTCAAATCTTACATCCCCCATAATTACAACGTTGTAATTTTAATTTAAATGTATACGCTTTCATAAACTTTTTCTCATCTTAGCAGAGTCTTGAATGTTTAGCAACAACAAAATCAGGAATACCCTTTAATTTTTATAACGCCATGCCCCGAGGAGCAAACGTGAATATTGCATGGTACCCACATTGGAAAGCTATTGATACTTCCATAACAGTTCCAATACAATAAGTTGAGAAACGGAGGCGCGATATTTATCAGAGAGAAGGAATGGTTCAATGATCATTGATATACAGCATGTGACTTGGAAAAGAGAATCCCTCACCCTGCTGAACGATGTCAGCTGGCGTGTAAACAAAGGCGAACACTGGGCGCTGCTTGGCCTGAACGGCTCTGGCAAAACAACGCTCCTCAATATGATTACCGGCTACCTGTGGCCTACGGAAGGCAACATCTCGGTACTCGGTCATGAATATGGCAGTGTAGACCTGAGGGAGCTTCGAAAGTCGATTGGCTGGGTGAGCTCCTCCTTGCAAGAGAAACTATACGCTTCTGACCGCACGCAATATGTCGTGATTAGTGGGAAACACGCTACGATCGGTCTGTACGACAAACTGGCAGACGAAGATTTGAATCAGGCAATGCACTGGATGCAAACGCTGGGTTGCCAGCATCTGTGGGATCGTGAGTATCGCACTTGCTCGCAGGGGGAGAAGCAGAAATTGCTCATTGCCCGTGCCCTGATGGCGAATCCACAGCTGCTCATTTTGGATGAGCCTTGTAATGGGCTTGATCTATTTTCCAGAGAGCGTCTACTGGACAGCATCAGTGAACTGACAGCACGTTCAGACTCACCTTCGCTGATCTATGTAACGCATCATACCGAGGAAATTTTGCCCGTCTTCAGGCACAGCCTTTTACTCCGTCGGGGTGAAGTTTTTGGGTGTGGATTAACCGCTGATCTCATGACACAGGACGTATTAAGTGATTTCTTTGAAGCCCCAGTAGAAGTAGATCAGCATGGTGAACGAGTTTATGTACGGGCAGCAGCATCTAAAGGTTAAAAACACCCTACCAATGAAAAAGAGCACATCAAATATGGGCATAACAATAAGTAAAACCCAAAGACTTATCCACATGTGGATAGTTTTTGGGTTTTCTACTCCTATATATTGTGTTATCCACGGTTTTCTGTGTAAAACTTTCGCCAATCTGAGTATAACTTCGATTCTATGTTTGCCTCTTCCTTAGCCTACTTCCGTGCGGAGAGAAACAGAAAAAGCGGAATACGCCGTCTGCGCTGATACGTCTCTTCATTGACGAATTCTGCACGCTTAGGTGCTGATTCACGCAATTGCTCCACTCGGAATCCAGCTTCTTGCAGGGCCATGTAATACGATTCAATGGTACGGTGCATTTTTTGGACGGAACCCCCAAGCCACTGCTGCTCCCGATACCCCTCGACGAAGTATTGATCTACGATCCAATTGGTTCGTGTTCCGGAGGGTTGCAGCGTTGAAGTAATCACCGGGTGCTCTACCGAAAAAACAAAGGTTCCATCTTTTTTAAGTGCCCCATACACTTTACGAAAAAGGCTTTCAACATCCTCGATGTAGTGGATCGCCAGTCTTGAAATGGCAAGGTCATATGAATGTACAGGATACGTCCACTCTTCGAGATAAGATTGCTCAATCCGGGCATTCAATCCCTGAACGGACTTGCGGGCAGCCCGAACCATATTCGTTGAACCTTCAATACCTGTATAAGACAAGCCATTATACCTCTCGCCAAGTAGTTCTACCGCAAATTTTGCGTCTCCACAACCGAGATCGAGAATATGTTTACCCGTAACATCCCCGACCAACTCCAGCATAACCGGTCTCTCCAACGTATCATTGGCGTTATCCTGGCCTTGCCGACGTTCCATATACGTCTCAAATACCTCATTATTATCGTAAAAATCAGAACCTCTTTCACTCATATCTGCACTGACCCCCATTCTATGAGTTATACACTAGTGTGGTTCACCCTGCTGCGGGCTATATTCTGTAAAAGTATACCGGATTCAAGCATCTCTCACCATAAAAAAAGCTGCTTGCCGGAGCCCACTCCGCAAACAGCCTTCTACTTTGGTTTGAGTTGTTTAATTCCTAGCCAAATCGCTCAGTTTTGTACCACTTGCTCTCGCGTTTACGAATCTTGTCCATCAGCAGATTGTAGAAGGCCCGGATCGAAATCAGAATAAAGAGCTGAGCATATGTGAAATAGGATACACATGCGTAGATAAAATTCCGGGTGTTGCTCTGCCCGATATCCGCTGCCAGTGCCAGATTGATCTGTAGAACATAGATGAAATACATCAGTGCCCAACCAATGACCAGGTAGACATATGCGTCCCCAGCAAACTGGAATGGAGAACTGACCTCCGGTTTGAATATTGCGATAACCTGATAAACAAGGTTCACCACAAAGATAATGTCCGACACAATAATAGCCAACATAAACCAGAAGTAACTGACCGCATAGTAGAGAACAAGCAATTTATTGCGCCAGCTGGAACGGTTGAACAGGTTATGAATGTTATCCAGAACCACCTGGTAGTTCCCCTTGGCCCAGCGTTCACGCTGTTTCATGTATACACCAAGCTGCTCTGGCTCCTGCTGATATGCTTCCGCTTGCGGCGCTAGGGCCACCAACTGACCCCGGTTCATAATTTCAAACGACAATGCCGTATCTTCCGTAATGGCGGTCACATCCCAGCCGCCGATTTCCCGGATTAGGCTTGTCTTAATAATATAATTCGTGCCCGGAATGGTCCCCAGCTTGAACAGCTCCCACAGCCCGGTGTGGTAGACACGCTGAGACGTTATAATTTCGAGATTAATACATTTGGAGAGGAAGTTCTGCCCACGGTTACGCGCTTTGTTTCGGCCAAATACAACCCCGTACTGTTCAGGATTCTCCAGTGATTTTTGTGCGAGGAACATCAGTGAGTTTCGCTCTGGAGCAGCGTCTGCGTCAAATATACAGATCCAATCGCCGGTGGCCAGTTCCAGTCCGTCGTTCAGTGCACCGGATTTTCCACCCGTACCTTTGCGTTCAAGTACCGTGACGTTACGGTGCACATAACTGGTCTGTCCAAGGAACGATTTTAACCGATCGGCTGTGTCATCTGTGCAATTATCTGCAATGACAATCACCTGCACCTTATCCTCAGGATAGTTCAGTCGCAAAATATGCTCCACTGTTGCCACGATGACCAGACCTTCGTTATGAGCAGGTACCATAACCGTGACGTTCGGATAATGATCCATATTTTCCGGAATCTGAATGCCCTTCTTCTCCTGCTTGTGGATAAAACGAATAGCCCCGGCCATAATGACGATCGATTCGAACACAGCGATCCAAATACTGAATATCGACAAGATCAGAATGAAATCAGCCATCCGTTTTCCTCCGATCATACCTTCGAATTACCCTAGAGCGAAATCGGAGCGTGGCGATCGTTAATCCAATGGTAAACACCACAAAAATACAACTGACGGCAATACAGATCGGGATAAACCAGGACATATAATCCATAAGCCTCGCTCCTTTCGGTTAAATATATTCCCCGATTAAATCCGTCTCCGTGTTTCGTTCCAACGCGGCAAGGACAGCGTCCAGATTGTCATACTTGCTGAATTGTTCCTTCTGAAAAACCAGTGCGCCTGATTTGATAATGGTCTGGAGCTGGTTCCCCTTTTTATCGAGCACATCCATATCCATAATATTTTTTTTAATCCTGCGGGTTAACATCGGTAAGTAATCCACATTGACCATCGGACACAAAATGACAAATCGTCCGCGGTCCACAAAAAATTTGTGATCCTCGTATCGAATTTGTTTCTGAATCGACTGTGAGATCTCAAGCAGGAATTGTGAATACCGAACTGAACCAAGTGACTCCTGCACAAGCGGCAGAAATTCAATCTTAAACATGGCGATGCTGAACCCATAGCAGTCTGAATAACGTCTGGCAAGGTTGCTCTGTTTAACCAATGTATCTCCAAGTGCTTCCTTATTGCCCAGCGTTGTATCCAGATCGATCTCTGGATTGTGATCCTTCATCTGCTCCAGACGTTCAATCACCCGTGCACTACGCACAAGTCTTCTTTTGATATAAGCAGCGATTGCCGTGTTCGCCGGAATAAGTAGCCACCATGAAAACACGAGCGCATTGGGTTCTGCGAAAGTCACGAGCCACACAAAATAAGTGACCAAGTATATAAATATCAGTACGACGGATACACCAACAGGAAGCAAAAGCCCCGCGGCTAGCGCCCCTAGTGACGCTATGCTAAGTACAACATCCAGCTTGGTGTAGCTTTGATTCATGTACAAGTGGAGATATACAAAGAACTGCTGTACGATGGCGAGACTAATCAAGATTGCGTAACCCCAGGCCAGACGCTGGGTAGGTGCGTTATTTCTCATAGTCCTCCTTCTCTGCATCGAATTTCAGAATGACTCGGTGCCAACACCTCTTTTTTTATAACCGAAACTTCAACAAAAATCGACAATTAAAGACAATAATATAGTAACATATAATCTTGGATTATATAAATAAAAATTTACTTTTTAAGAAAATTATATAAATAAGTTTCGCCAAGCAACGGAAACAAGTTATCAAACAGGTGGGTGTTTCCGTCAAATACGTAACCGCCCGGATATCGTGTGTCTTGCCCTCGCAGTGTGATCATATGTTGATACAGCTGCTTTGCCCAATTTGGATCACCTGAGCGAACAGCAAGCAGGATGGATAGACCATATACCGCTGCCGATTCATAATCTACGGCTGGTTTCTGTGTTCTACGATCATACTGTCCGGGGAGCTTACCCCGAGTGCCGAACTCTTTTTTCAGAAAAGCAATCAGCTTGTCGGGTTTGTGCCCCATCTCCATCACATGATTGGCAACGATGAGCTGATCAATCAGATTGACTTTCTCATCGTAGGTGTAAGCCTTGGTATTGACATTCATGCTCTTCGGATAGAATAATCCATCGTCAGGCATTTTATGCAGTATATCCTCATACCTACTGTAAACTTCCGGATCCAGCATCTGATGGTCTCTCATCGCTTCCAAGGCGAGCAAATCCACATAGACCAGACTTAAGGTGTCCGTGGAATGTCCACTTTTGAAATCATAAAAATCAACCAAGTACCCCTGTTGCTCGGTTCGCTGCGTTAATGTTCGGGAAAGGGCCGATGCGGTCGCCAGTTTGTCTGCTCTGCCTTGATTCCACCTGTCTGCCGCTTGCAACAGAGCCCCCATAATCCGCAGATCGTCACCCAGCGCGTTGGTTGCCACATGGGATTTCCCTTGAGGATCAAGCTTCCAGGCGATATAGATGTCGGGCCTGATCACATAGTATGTCTGGAGTTGCTTGTAGGCCTGCTCGAACATATCTTCGTTATCACTTGCCAAAGCATACTGCATCCACAATCCAAGCGACTCCGACAGTGCCTCTCGGCCAGCAACGATGTCCGCTCTCTCCGACGCCGCTTCCTGCAAATAGGTTGCAAGTGTGCCATTCGGATTCGTCATATGTTCCTTAACAAAGGCAACTGTAGGGGATACCTTTTCCATCACAAACCGCTCCCTCCATAGCACTACAATCGCTACAGATACAACAATCGCAAGTAATATGTACCATGAACGCTTTTTTCGGAAAATAAACTTCACACCATTCCTCCTGACGGGAATATATGACGGAGCAACTGAGCCACTTCTTACATTTTTGGAAGTAGGCCTTATCCACAGTGTGCGCTTAATCATGGATATCCATGTATGGGCGGCGACCGCCCTTTTTAACAAATTTCCAATCGACCTCAATGTTATGTCTCATCTTCCGCAGCAACTGGATTGCTGTCTCAATCTCTTCCTGTGTCAGACCATCCAACGTTACCTGATCTGAATGCACACCTTCTTTGCGAATGAACTGCCATGCTTCAAGCCCAGCCTCGGTTGGATACAGCACCTTATTCTTCTTATTACCCAATGCCGGCTGTTTGACAATGAATCCGTCAGATTCCAGTTTACTAATCGCTCTTGCTGCCGTTGTACGATCCACCTTGATCAGTTCAGCCAGCTGGTTCGGAATGATGCCAGGGTTCTCGCAAATGCGGTACAAGTACAAATATTGTCCACGGGACAAGTTCAAATGCTGAAACTCCACATTGCTGATGGAATCCAGACAGCGGGCAATCATGCCAATCTCGCGCAACACTTCTCTTGGCTCGTTCAGTTCATGTACTTCCTGCGATTCATCGTTCGGCTGAGTCGGTTCGTTGGCCAATTTAGGTTCTTTCGGTTCTGTCACAGAGTTCACACTCCTATAAAATTGTTGCATTCGCAACATAATTGATGATATAACTACACTAGTTCAGTGTATCACTTTCAATTCCATTCCGATATTCCATCCGACTAGGTAAAGGAGAACGATTCATGAATATAACTGTTGTTGAAGCAAACACCCCGGAACTGCTTGATGCGTGCTTTGCCATTCGTATGGCCATTTTCGTGGAAGAGCAAGGCGTACCTGCCTCCGATGAATTCGATGCCTTTGATGCGCTAGGTACAGAAGCACGCCATATCCTGCTCTATGTGGATGGTGTACCTGCCGCCTCCTCCAGACTACGCATCGTAGAGCAAGTAGCCAAGCTGGAACGCATCTGCGTGATGCTGGATTACCGCAAGCATGGTCTGGGCCGAGTATTAATTAACAAGCTGGAGGAGATGGCGAAGGAGGACGGATTAGAGAAAGCCAAGCTGCACGCACAGGTTCAAGCCTCCGGCTTCTATGAACGTCTTGGCTATGCTCCTGCTTCCGACGTATTCATGGAGGATGGCATTCCCCATCTGCTGATGACAAAAAAGCTGAACTAAGAGACATGATCTCTCCGTTCGAAATTAGCATGCAACCCAAAGAAAACGCCTCTATCTTCACTTCGTCAGTGAGTACATAGAGGCGTTTGTTGTGTTTTTTATCCTAAAGCCAGACGGCTGGCATCTGGTTTTGCAGCTGTTTTTACATCTGCTTTAGCTTCTGCATTTTTCATCTGCTTGCTACGTAGCTGTCCGCAAGCCGCATCAATGTCTGTACCATGCTCCATACGTACCGTAGAGTTGATGTTGTTCTTCTTCAGCGTATCATAGAATCCCAGAATACTCTCTTCCGTACTGCGCTGGTACTGGCTATGCTCATCCACCGGATTGTACGGAATCAGATTCACACTGACCATGCTCTTACGACTGGACAGCAGTTCTGCGAGTTCAGCCGCATGTTCGCGCTGATCATTCACATCCCGAAGCAAAATGTATTCAAACATGATGCGTTTGTTTGTTTTCTCCAAATAATAATCCACCGCATCCATCAATTGTTCAATCGGGAATGCCCGGTTGATCTTCATGATATGTGTACGTAGCTCATTATTCGGCGCATGCAGTGAGATCGCAAGGTTCACCTGCAGACTGCTGTCTGCAAATTCCTTGATTTTATCCGGCAATCCGCTTGTGGACACCGTGATTCGCTTCGCTGCGAGAGCTAACCCTTTTCGATCCTTGATCACTTCGATAAAGTTGCTCATATGTTCAAAGTTATCAAATGGTTCACCAATGCCCATTACCACAACGTTTGTGACGCGCTCACCTTGACCCGCTGCATCCAGATGCCGCTGTACATGCATGATCTGTTCTACAATCTCTCCTGCGGAGAGATCACGGCTCTTCTTGATCAGCCCGCTGGCACAGAAGCTACAGCCAATATTACATCCGACCTGTGTGGTAACACAGACAGTCAAGCCATATTTTTGCCGCATGAGCACCGTCTCGATCAGGTTGCCATCCTGCAACCGGAGCAGGAATTTCACCGTACCGTCTGCTGACTCCTGCTTCACATGTTCACTCATTGAATTCAAGGTGAAATGCTCAGAGAGCACATCCAAACATTCCTGACGAACATCGGACATGCCGTTAAAATCATGAACCCGCTCCTGGTATAACCACTCCCAGATGCGGGACGCGCGGGATTTCTTCTGCCCATGCTCAGGCAACCAAGCACGTAATTGCTCTAATGTTAATCCATATATGGATGATTTAATCATGGTATAAACCTCTTTTCGCAAAAAACATATGGCTCATCGGTCGTCTTACCCAAAAAACCTCTACTCTGTATTGTCCCAAAATTAACAAGGGAACACAAGGGCTTTTGCATTTCTTCCAAGAGGTTTTATGCTTGGTAAATCTGCGCAGACGGCCTAGAAGTGAATAATGCCAGACGTATGCAACAGAACGAGCAGAACCAGAACAGGTGCGACATAACGAAGCATAAAGAGCCAGATGCGGAACCAGCCTGAGCTCAGACCAGCTGCTTCAGCAGCCGTTTTCCAAAAGTATCCCGCAAAGATCGTAACTAACAATCCACCTACAGGTAACAGAATGTTGGATGCCATAAAGTCCATCCAGTCGAACACACTCTTCGATCCGATCTTCCACTCCGGGAACAGTCCGAGCGACAGCACGGAAGGTAGCCCTACGATGAAAACAGCGAGAGAGATGACCCACACGGCACGGTTACGACTCCAGGAAAGACGCTCCATGAAGTATTTTACGGGAACCTCAAGCAGTGAAACTGCTGATGTCAACGCTGCGATTGCCAGCAAAACAAAGAATAATCCGGCAAACAGGAATCCTAGCGGCATTGCCGAGAATGCTGCAGGTAGCGCAATGAAGATCAGGGACGGCCCTTGGTCTGGTGCAATGCCAAAAGAGAACGTCGTCGGGAAGATGATCAGTCCCGCGATAAAGGCATAGAGCAAGTCGCCCGCACCAACAGCAACTGTTGCCGCACCCAGGGATTGGCTTTTATCCACATACGAACCATACGTTACGAGGATACCCATACCCAGCGACAGCGAGAAAAAGGCATGTCCGAGCGCAACCAATGCCGACTCCGTTGTAAGCTGGGAGAAGTCCGGATTCAAGAAAAAGGAAACTCCAGCACCTGCCCCTGGCAGCGTAACGGCACGAATCATCAACACAATTAACAGAACCAGCATGGCTGGAATTAGAATTTTGTTAAACTTCTCAATTCCGTTCGATACACCCTTCGCTACAATCCAGCCTGTGATCAGGACAGAAACCAACTGCCATACAATCGGCATATAACCACCGACAAAACTGCCAAATTGTGCGCCATAATCCGGATTATTAAACAACGTGCCACTGAACGAAGTTACAGCATATTGTAATGTCCATCCTGCGATGATGACGTAGAAGGACAGAATGATAAAAGGCGTTAATACTTGCAGTAAACCAGCCGCTAACCAACCTTTATGTCCACCTGCTTTAATAAAAGCAGTTGCTGCGCTCCCCCGTCCACTTCGTCCAATAGCAAGTTCGGCAAGCAAGACAGGCAAACCAATCAGCAAAAGACAGATAATAAAGAGCAGGAAGAAAGCTGCTCCCCCATTTTCGCCCGTAATATAAGGGAATTTCCACATGTTACCGAGACCTACGGAACTACCGATGGCCGCCAGAATAAAACCGGCACGCGAGAAGCGTTCCCCTTTGCCAGCGTTGTTTGGGTCTAGATCAGACTTACTCAAATTCATTGTATCTACTCCATCACTTTAAAGTTTTCCCGTAATTATATACTAGTCCGCGTTTCAGGTCATGCAAAAATCAGTATTTGTCGAAAATTCACCAAATTGGAGATGATTTCAGGATGAATTCAGTATGGGAAAATAACCTGAAACTTAACCATCACCCATCAACAATGAACCCTTAGTTAACTTGGGAAAAAACAAAAAAAGATGTTTCAGACAGCTCTTGGCATAGCCTCTGAAACATCCCCTTTTTGAAAGATGGTCTATATATCGCAGGGTATTGTCCCGCATATGTGTATTGTTTTCGCTCGATGCTGTCTAGATTTTGATCTCTAGCAACTCATATTTGATTACACCCATTGGAGCATTGACATGAATCACACTTCCTACTTCTTTGCCCATCAGCTCTTTGCCTAATGGACTCTCATAAGAAATTTTGCTGTTGGATACATCCGCTTCCGCTGGACCGACCAGCTGATACTCGATCTTTTCAGCAAACTCAAGGTCGTTCAATATCACTGTTGAACCAATACTTACTTTATTGGAATCCATATTATCTGAGCTGATGACTCTTGCTTTGGTTAACATCTTTTCCAGAATCAGAATGCGGGTCTCCATAAATGCCTGATCATCTTTGGCTGAATGATACTCGCTGTTCTCCTTCAGGTCCCCGTAACTGATCGCAAGCTTCAGTCGTTCTGCCAGTTCCTTGCGCTTCACCGTTTTCAGTTCCTTCAGTTCTTCCTCCAGCTTTTCCAAACCTTCCTGTGTCAAAATCACTTCATCATTAGCCATGTTTTCCATCTCCTAATCCTGCTATCTATCTCTATTCTAACCTATTTCCACTCCAAACGGTTAACATACCCCGGAAAAAGAAACCAAACTATCATTTATCATATAACGTGCGCAAAATATATATGTGTACCCTATTTCCACTATGAGTATCATTAGAATTGTACCGGTACAATCATAATAAACTTGTGTGTGCATTTCAGATGCTCACTTATACAATGAATTCAGGGCAGTAGCGTTCGAGGCATTTCCCCTGCAGCCCATGATATGAATTGAGGTGATCGAGATGAATGTTACATTGACTCTAGCTGAAATAAACGCTTATCTGAAACGGATAGGCCTGGATACGATCAAGAAACCGACTTTAGAATTCCTTGCCGAACTGCAACAGGCACATATCCACCATTTATCTTGGCAAACTGTCGATATTTTTGCAGGTAGACCTGCGGGCATCGATCTGCAAGAATCCGTGCAGCTGATCCTGCAAGGACGCAGTGGCTACTGTTTCCATTTGAACGGCGCATTCAGTGTTTTACTTCATTCCCTGGGATATACGGTGCACTGGCACCGCGCGGGCGTTCAGCCGCATGGAGAACAGCCACGTGTGAACTCGTTCCATCTCGGTCTGTCCGTCTCTTTGCCAGATGCGGACCCGAATGTGGAACGTTGGATTGTAGATGTCGGTCTGGGAGGCATGCCTTTTGATCCGCTCCCTCTCCGCTACGGAGCCTATGGACCCGCACCGTTTACGTATACATTGATGCCTTCTTCCGTTGTTCCTGGTGGATGGAGGCTTGAATACGAGCCTAACGGACCAAGCATGGGAGTGGATTATGATCCCGAGGAGCTTACCCGTCTGGAAGAGTTTATTCCCAAGCATGAATTCTACAGCCAATCCGTGGATTCACCCTGGCATAACGCATTTCTGCTCCGTCAGAGAGATACAGGCCACAGCTATGAGCTTAGGGGATGCGTGCTTCGAACGCATGGAATCGAAGGCATTAGCAAGACAGAAATTCGAAATTACAATGAGTGGAAAGACATACTAACCAAGCTTTTCTATGAACCGTTGGTGAATTATACAGAACAAGAGCGCAGAGAGATGTGGGATCGAATACAGATTGCGCATGAAGAATGGAAAAAAACACAACTAGCCTGATCCGCTGGGAAAAACGCGAGATAAGGATAAATATAGAGGAAAGCCTGTCATCCATGCCGAATACAACGTCAGGTGATAAATGATGATAACGATACAAGTACTGCAAGTGCCCTCCGTTATACCTGAACCATATTGGGATATTTTTCTGTCATCCGTCTCTGAAGAGCGGCGGGCACAGGCTTCACGCTTCATGCATCAAGCAGATGCATATCGGTCAGTGCTAGGTGAAGTGCTGACCCGTGTGAAGTTAAGCAAATTGACCGGCCTGGGACATAGAGAGATTACGTTTACCCGTAACAAATATGGAAAACCCTCCCTTACTCACGATGCTGATGCACAATTTAATGTCTCGCACTCCGGCGATTGGATTGCACTGATTGCTGGAGGTAAAGATGAACTCGGTGTCGATGTGGAGAAAATAGCACCGATTGACCTGCAGATCGCAGAGCGTTTCTTCTCGCCACAAGAGAATACGTATCTGGCAGCACAGCCTGCCGATCAACAGTTACATACCTTCTATCGCCTCTGGACGCTAAAGGAGAGCTACATTAAAGCTATAGGCACAGGTCTGTCACTACCGCTGGATTCTTTTGCTATTCTCCCAAGCCAGTATGTACAAGGGCAACAGGTTGGCGATCTTTGTTGGTGTTGCACGCAAACTGGGCACGCAGAGTTAACAGGAAAGCTGCAGCAAAAAGGGGAGCAACTGAGCAGCGATGCAGAAGGTGATCAGAACATACGCGTCATGCCCCATCGTTTCTACAGCCAGCCTCTGGATGCAAAGCATATGTTGGCTGCCTGCACCGCCGATGGTGAACTGCCAATGAGACCGGAAGTTGTGACGTTGGATAAGATGTATACCAAGCTAGTGGAAGACGCTAACGCTGGGAGATGATGTGTTTGTGTTTATGTTTATGCCAGCCCAGTTGGGAGAGGGGATTGAAGCAAAGTACAGGGCCTCCCCCCAAGAAACTCTGCAAGTAACGTATTTGAGCGCGGGCGGTGTAGTCATAGTCATTACTCGTCCTTCCGCTTCAAATGGAACCGTTAGGCTTCCATAGAACGGGACTCTTTGGTCCTCCCAAAGAACCGAGAATACATAAAGAAAAGGACAACGACAAAAATGAGAACGAAAACTAAAAATTCAATCTTGTAGCCAAAGCGATAGAAAGACGTACCTGCTATTGGCCCAATTGTCATCCAGACATAGCGGAAAAAGTTATAGACTCCCGTTGCACTTGCTCGATGATTCGGCATTTCATCGGCCAGTATCGTAATCTGAACGGGCAGCGATAATCCAAGAGTCAAACCAAATATGGCTAAACTTATCGCCAGTATGGAAATCGACAGTGACGCTGTCACTACGAACAACAGTATGGACATCATATTAAAGACCGCTAACAACAACAGCAACTTTTTGGCTTCGACATACTCCTGCAGACGTCCACCAATCATGCTTCCGATGACGATACAGACCGATATAGGCATAAACAGCCAACCCATGCCGCTTGGCGTCAGGTCATATCCCTCGATCAAAATATTCGGAAGCAGCACAAGTAACGTATAGAAGACTGCGTACTGTACAGAACCTAGTACAACAATTGCCAGTCCGATGCGGTGATTTAGTACCGCAGTCATCTGCCGAAGCCGAAATTGTCCCCCATTAACACGGGGCGTCCATGTCTCCGGCAAACCCACAAACAAAATGAGCCAAAACGATAAACTCACTGCAAACAGAAGCCAAAATAAATGATCCACGCCGTAATGTTGTCCTACAATGCCCCCTACGACTGGCCCCAGACCAGGCCCGAGTGCAACCAGCATTTGATAGATCCCCATAGATCGTCCCCGTTTTTTTCCTTCAAACAAATCTCCGATGATGGTAATGGCTGCTACCGAACCAACAGCAACTCCAATAGCCTGCAACGCTCGAAATATAATTAATTGTGTGACCGTATCAGATAGTGCTACGCCAATCGTGGCACATACATAGAACATAAATCCGATCAACAACATTTTACGCCTTCCATATCGATCCAGTAACGGACCGTAAACGAGCTGCATACAAGCAAAAAATATCGGATAAATGGCAATTGATAAATTAACAGCGTCTTGAGAGGTTTGAAGCTTATTTGCTAATTCTGGCAACAACGGCGAGTAGAGGGTTTGTGTGAATGGACCAAAAAACGCTGCCAGAGAAACCAAATAAACCAATAACGTTCTGCGCATCTTTCCACCTCCATAATCTCTATTTACAACGCTAAGCATACAAAATATACTTACAAAAGATAAGTACGCACTTTTTCGTGCAAAACTTACCAGAAGGGAAGTGTCGTTAGAGAATGTCTGCTATTCAATATGAATTCAATGGCAAGCAGTACCAGTGTCCAATTGAGCTTTCAGTCTCTCTCTTCTCTGGAAAATGGAAAACAACAATAATATGCAAACTAATGGATGGCACAAAGCGATACGGGGAATTGAAGAAGCTCATTGACGGGATTAACCACAAGATGCTTGCTGAACAACTTCGTGAGCTTGAACAGGCAGGAATTGTTAACCGCAAAGTCTATCCTGTCGTGCCACCCAAAGTAGAATATGCTTTAACGGAACTGGGTGAACAATTAACGCCAGCCGTCCGTCTTCTACAGCAGTGGGGCAGTCAGTTCGCAACAGAACTCCCTCTGGAGTCCCCTGCTCCAATCTCTGTTCCCTTATCAGCGGATCGCTAGACCATCCCTAGTCTCCCCCGTAAGCTGTAAGCGTACATCCAAAAAGGCAGCCTTGTGCATGATGAACATTAAAATGTACCCTATAAGATGGACACTTAA
>NZ_JACLIC010000035.1:0-49802 GCF_019748695.1 Paenibacillus cucumis (ex Kampfer et al. 2016)
CGATGATGTTCGGTGGTGGTTTTTATTTTGTTTAAATTAGGGAAGAACATAAAAATCTTCATTAAAGGAATACTTAAACTACACTCAAAACAAAAGCAGGCGTCCGATCTGAATAAAAGGACGCCTTTTATTATATTATCAAGGCTTGTCCACCTAAGAAACACATTTGTATACAAGGGGAAGCACACCTGATTGTTCCAAGGAGTTTCCCTTGACATTCTAAATATCGCTTTGCTAAGATGGACAATAATATATTTTCAGAAAACGAATTTTCGGCATACAATACAGCCTGGAATCTTCGGGTTTTGGTCCGTAAAGCTGAGCAAACATAAGGAGGAACACTTGCGTGTGGGAAGATAAATTTGGTAAGGAAGGCTTCACCTTTGATGATGTATTGCTAGTGCCACGGAAATCCGAGACACTGCCTAAAGAAGTAGACGTATCCGTTCGTTTGAGTGATAACGTCAAATTGAACATTCCTTTGATTAGTGCAGGGATGGATACTGTTACTGAAGCGACACTGGCGATTGCCATTGCACGTGAAGGCGGTATTGGTATTATTCATAAAAATATGTCAGTTGAACAACAAGCTGAAGAAGTGGATCGGGTTAAACGCTCGGAGAGCGGTGTTATCACCAATCCTTTTTCACTTACAGCTGAACATCTGGTATCTGATGCTGAGGCAGTTATGGCAAAATACCGGATTTCTGGTGTGCCTATCGTTGAAGGAGATCAGAAGCTCGTAGGTATTCTGACAAACCGTGACTTGCGATTTATCCATGATTTCAACATCAAGATTAGTGAAGTCATGACGCGTGAGAATTTGGTTACAGCTCCTGTGGGTACAACACTGCAAGAGGCAGAAGGTATCTTGCAGAAGCATAAAATTGAAAAACTTCCATTGGTGGATGAGTCCAACACATTGAAGGGCCTTATCACAATTAAAGATATCGAGAAGGCCATTCAGTTCCCACAAGCTGCGAAGGATGCGCAAGGTCGCCTTTTGGTTGGTGCAGCCATTGGTATCTCCAAAGATACTTTTGAACGTGCAGACGCTTTGGTCAAAGCGGGTGTGGATCTGATTACAGTAGATTCAGCTCATGGCCATCATATTAACATTATTGAAGCGGTTCGCAAGTTACGCGAACGTTTCCCTGAGCTCACCATTATTGCAGGCAACGTTGCTACGGGTGAAGCCACACGTGATCTGATTGAAGCAGGAGCTTCGGTTGTTAAAGTAGGTATTGGGCCAGGCTCCATTTGTACTACTCGTGTTATTGCAGGTATTGGTGTTCCTCAAGTTACAGCTGTATATGATTGTGCAAGCGTGGCGCGTGAATACGGCGTACCTATCATTGCTGACGGCGGTATTAAATACTCTGGGGAGATCACCAAAGCTCTTGCTGCCGGTGCTCATGCGGTAATGCTGGGAAGCCTGTTTGCAGGAACAGCGGAGAGTCCAGGAGAAACGGAAATCTTCCAAGGACGTAGTTATAAAGTATATCGTGGTATGGGTTCAATGGCTGCAATGAAACAAGGCAGTAAAGACCGTTACTTCCAGGATGATGACAAAAAACTGGTTCCTGAAGGCATTGAGGGTCGAGTAGCATACAAAGGTCCTTTGTCTGATACAATTCATCAGTTGATCGGCGGATTGCGTTCGGGTATGGGATACTGCGGAACGAGTAATCTGGATCAATTGCGTAATGACACAAGCTTTATCCGTATTACAGGCGCTGGCCTTCGCGAGAGCCACCCACATGATGTGCAGATTACGAAAGAAGCACCTAACTACTCGTTGTAATCTGAAGTGAGTTAATGATTTCCAAGGCAGGCTCGGCGATTTTCGCCGGGCTTGTCTTTTTTTGCGGATACCCCTGTGATAGAATAGAACAAGCGGTGACCGTCCTAGGATGGAACGGGGCGTTGCGGCGATTTTTTGACGTGATCCATGATTTTTTTATGAGATTCAAAGTAAGCCAGTTATGACTTATCATACTAGAAAGAATGTTTATTACGTTTTACATAAGATAAGCATTCAGCAAGATGCGAGCGAAGTGACAATTGATCTGAATAATAGAGCAACGAACTTGCTCATTTCGATACAGCGCATTCAGCAGAGAACCACATATCCATTGACACAGTGACAGGGACTATGAAAATAGCAGCTTGAGCTGCACTGAGGCATTATTCAGAAGCTTCAGACCGAAGGGAGTATTCATCATTGAAAGCCAAACACATGAATAAGAAAAAACGTCAGATCCTCAAAAAGAGCGTAGCCTCCGTTATGCTCCTTAACATGCTATGCATGTCTGCAGTGATGCCTGTTATGGCCGCTGCCAGTGACTCTGGTCAGGTTCTGACTGCGGCAGCTACAACAACGAAAACGCCAGCAAAGGCCGTTAGTATCCCTTCAGTAGACTCGCTTGGACTTGATGTAAGATCGGCAGTCCTGATGGAAGCTTCTACAGGCCAGATTTTACTGTCAGTTGACGCGGATAAAGCGATGCCACCAGCGAGTATGACGAAGATGATGACAGAGTATATTGTTGCAGAACAGGTGAAACAGGGCAAGTTTGGCTGGGACGATGTAGTTACTGTTAAAAAAAATGCAGCTAAAAGTATCGGATCACGCATTTTCCTGGCTGAAGGTGATCAGCACACGGTAAAAGATCTGTATATCGCCATGGCTGTTGGATCGGCAAATGATGCTACCGTGGCATTGGCCGAGTATGTTGCCGGTTCGGAAGCTGAATTCGTAAAAATGATGAATGAGGAAGCGAAACGGATGGGTATGAAGGATACCCACTTCATTAACTCTACTGGTCTGGATCGTGCAGACATGCCAGCAGAATTCCGTCCAGCAGAAGACAAGGAAACGGTGATGTCCGCTTTAGACGCTGCTATTTTGTGTAGATATATCGTCAGAGATCATCCTGACTACAAAGATTTTACAACGATTCAATCCTACAAATTCCGTCCGAACGACAAAGCACCTATTATCAATTATAACTGGATGCTGGAAGCGAATAAAAATATAACCAACTTCAAAAGCTACGCTTACGAAGGCCTGGATGGTATGAAAACAGGCCATACGAGCAACGCAGGCAATAACTTTACAGGTACGGCTGAGCGTAACGGTATGCGTTTGATTAGCGTGGTGATGGGAACCGATTCCGAATCCGCACGTTTTAGAGAAACGAAAAAGGTGCTGGATTATGGTTTTGATAATTTTGAAGTAAAACAGGCTGTTGCAGGTAAAACCAAAGTTAAAGGCTGGGAAACGGTACCTCTGAAAAAAGGGAAAGAGACAACAGTTCCTGTCGTAACCGATAATGCAGTGAGCTTTGTTGTTCCTAAAGGCACTCAAGACCTGAACGTAACATTCAAAGCGAGTGTAACTGAAGCGGACAAACTGGTTGCACCAATTAAAGCGGGTACTAAGGTTGGTACGGTCACTTACACCTACAAAGCAGAGGGAATGGAACCTCAGGAAAAAACGGTAAACCTGATTACAGCCGAAGAGGCTGAGAAGGGTGGCTGGTTCCGCCTATTCTTCCGTGCGATCAAAGACTTCTTCGTTGATCTGTTCGATGGAATCAAAAACTTGTTTTAACCGAAAAATACAAACTAATACTGAATGAGTGGATTGTATATTTACGCTTTTTCCGGTAAAATATCAAGTTAGAATTCTACGTATTACAGTATAAAAGTCTAAGGTTCTTTCATCTGAATAGAAGCGCTATTATGCTTATTGAAAAATGGGAGACAACACATACACTACGGGGGGCTTGGAATATGGAAACGGGAACATCACGCGTTAAAAGAGGTATGGCTGAAATGCAAAAAGGCGGCGTAATCATGGACGTCATGAACGCTGAGCAAGCTAAAATTGCGGAAGCAGCAGGTGCAACAGCAGTAATGGCACTTGAGCGTGTTCCTTCTGATATTCGCGCAGCAGGTGGAGTAGCTCGTATGGCTGATCCAACGATTGTGGAAGAAGTAATGAAAGTTGTTACGATCCCTGTTATGGCCAAAGCACGTATTGGTCACTATGTAGAAGCTAAAGTACTTGAGTCACTGGGTGTGGATTACCTGGATGAGAGTGAAGTACTGACTCCTGCGGATGAAGTATTCCATATTGATAAACATGAGTTTACTGTACCGTTTGTATGTGGAGCGAAAGACCTGGGTGAGGCACTTCGCCGGATCGGTGAAGGAGCATCTATGATTCGTACAAAAGGTGAGCCGGGAACAGGCAACATTGTTGAGGCGGTACGTCATATGCGTTTCATTAACAGCCAAATTCGTAAAGTAACCAATATGTCAAAAGACGAGCTGTATGCTGAAGCGAAGAATCTGGGCGTTGCCTATGAGCTTCTGCTGGATGTGCATGAGAACGGAAAATTGCCAGTGGTTAACTTTGCAGCGGGCGGCGTAGCCACTCCAGCAGATGCTGCACTTATGATGCACCTTGGAGCAGACGGTGTATTTGTAGGTTCTGGTATTTTCAAATCGGACAGCCCGGAGAAGTTCGCACGTGCGATCGTTGAAGCAACAACACATTATACCGATTATAAATTGATTGCCGAGGTTTCTAAAAACCTGGGAGCACCAATGAAAGGCATCGAAATTTCCAAACTCGCACCTTCCGAGCGTATGCAGGATCGCGGCTGGTAAGAGAAGGGGAATTCAGACATGAAGATCGGCGTTTTGGCACTTCAGGGTGCTGTTACAGAACATATACGCAGTATTGAACGTGCTGGAGCTGAGGGTGTAGCCATTAAGCAGGTTCAGCAGTTAGACGAGCTGGATGGCTTGATTTTACCGGGTGGAGAGAGCACAACCATCGGAAAGCTTATGCGCAAGTATGGGTTCATGGAAGCCATTCGTGCCTTCGCCGCAGCTGGAAAACCGGTATTCGGTACCTGTGCGGGTCTGATCGTTATGGCCAAGCGTATTCAAGGTCAGGATGAGGCTCATTTGGAGCTTATGGATATGACCGTTTCCCGTAATGCTTTTGGGAGACAGAGAGAGAGCTTTGAGACAGACCTACCTGTAAAAGGTATCGATGAGACGGTACGGGCTGTATTTATACGCGCCCCGTTAATTGAGAGTGTTGGCGAACAGGTCGAGGTTCTTTCCACGTATAAAGATGAGATTGTGACAGCACGCCAGGGACATTTGCTGGCTTGCTCCTACCATCCAGAGTTGACGGATGACTACCGTCTACATGCTTACTTTGTAGACATGGCAAGGGCATATAAACAATCGGTAGAAGCAAAATAAAGTATGATGTACAACCTATGATCTCCCGGTCATCGGAGCACTCCTCAGTTGTCTGTTCTAGGCTACTGAGGCAGCTGCATCTGGACGGATGCCTCATGTTGCTTGTAACTGCTGCATAGCGGAATCGCAGCGGAGGTGGCAACCGGGGACATAGGTTGTTTTTTCGGTTATTAGCACATTGTAGGTTATAATAGATATTATTGTGTTTTTAAATGAATGTATCGAGAACGGGCCTGACATGAGGCTCTATAATGTAGGTTTATTAGGAGGGGTACGTAGTGCTTGATGTGAAAATATTGCGGAATGAATATGCACGTGTAGAAGAAGCATTAAATAATCGTGGCAAATCGCTCGACCTGATTGCTGGGTTTACGGAGCTCGATGCAAAGCGACGGGAATTGCTTCAGGAGAGTGAGAATCTGAAGAGTCGCCGTAACACCGTGTCCGCAGAAGTAGCCAGACTGAAGAAAAATCGTGAGAACGCCGATGATTTGATTGTCGAGATGCGTGAGGTCTCCGATCGAATTAAAGCAATGGATGAGGAAGTACGCGAGCTTGAGGTTAAAATTAATGACCTCACGATGGCGATTCCTAACATTCCAAATGAAAGTGTGCCTGTAGGTACATCCGAAGAGGATAATGTTGAAATTCGCCGTTGGGAAGAGCCCAAGTCATTCTCTTTCACGCCAAAAGCGCACTGGGAGATTGCACAGGAGCTGGACATCCTTGATTTTGAAGCAGCAGCCAAAGTGACAGGTTCACGTTTTACCTTTTATAAAGGACTTGGAGCGCGTCTGGAACGTGCTTTGATTAACTTTATGATGGATTTGCACAGTGATCAGCACGGATACGAAGAAATTTTGCCTCCATATATCGTGAACCGGGACAGCTTGTTTGGAACAGGCCAGTTGCCGAAGTTCGAGGAAGATCTGTTCAAGCTTAGAGATACCGAGTATTATCTGATCCCAACAGCAGAAGTACCCGTAACGAACTACCACCGTGAAGAAATTTTGAATGCCGATGATCTGCCGAAGCATTTTGTCGCATATAGTTCCTGTTTCCGCTCAGAGGCTGGTTCGGCTGGACGGGATACTCGTGGCTTGATTCGTCAGCATCAGTTCAACAAGGTGGAGTTGCTCAAGTTATCTTCACCAGAGACATCGTATGATGAGCTGGAGAAAATGACACAAAACGCAGAGCGTGTGCTACAACTTCTGGGCTTGCCTTACCGTGTGTTGACGCTCTGTACGGCAGATATGGGTTTCACTTCGGCTAAAACATATGATATTGAAGTGTGGCTGCCTGAGAGCAATACCTACCGTGAGATTTCATCATGCTCTAACTGCGAAGACTTCCAGGCACGTCGTGCCAATATCCGTTTCCGCAGAGAGCCTAAGGCGAAACCTGAATTTGTACACACACTGAACGGTTCAGGACTGGCAGTGGGACGTACAGTAGCAGCCATTCTGGAGAACTATCAGCAAGAAGACGGAACGGTGATTATTCCAGAAGCATTGCGTCCTTATATGGGTGGGATTGAAGTCATCGCTCGCCGTAAATAGTACGATGTTTAAGATAGCATAATTAACAAATCATCTTACTCCATTCGCCATTTGAGGATGGCGGGTGGGATGGGTGATGTGTTACAGTGCTGGAGGCTGTTAAATCCAGTTCTATTATAAATTTTAAATAAAAATACTTGCATTCCATCATTAATCTATGGTATGATACTTTTCGTGGCAAGTTTATAAAATATTTTTGGAGAGGTACCGAAGCGGTCATAACGGGGCGGTCTTGAAAACCGTTAGGGTGCAAGCCCACGTGGGTTCGAATCCCACCCTCTCCGCCATAACTTTTAAATGACACGCCGCATATGGATTTGCGGTGATTATGTTTGAAACGCACTAGACTGTTGAATAGCGGTCTGGTGCGTTTTTTGTGTTTGTGACCTTTAGAGATAAATCTAACGGGAGTTACTCGTAGGGGTGCTTTTATGAAGAAAATTAAAAGCATACCTAGAACGGTATGCCTTTAAACGAAACCTATGTAGTTTTGGCTTGCTTTTTAGATACTGCTATTTTCTTCTGCAATTCTTTATGTGCAGCAAAACTCATAATAAGGAAGATTAGGTTAACGACCGCAAAGACCGAATAGCCTGGTTGATACGTTATTGCTAATAACAAAGCTATCACTTCTGCTACGACTAGAATTGAAAAGGTTGTAAATGGTAATGTGAAAATAAAAGCCCATGCAATGAATTGAACGAAGATTAGTCCTCCGCTTAATATGCGTGTAGTCTCTCCATCATAACCTACAGGTTGTGTTGTCAGAAACTTAAAGAACATGAATACAAGCCAAAACGCGAAGATGATGCCTGTGGCAACTCTCAATAGATGATTCCCTCCTAACTCTATATAATGAAATGATTGTATCATGCACAATTGAATTTGTAATCATTTTAATGAAGTTTATGGTATGGCCAGATTCATTCATGCATAAAAACAACGTCTTCTCCGCACGTTATAGAAGTGGAGGTGGTAAAGATGAACCGCGAACTAAACATTGATCAGAACGAACTTGTAGGTGCTTGGCAGGAGCGTTTGCCTGAAGTCTTGAATGTGGGTGATCAGGCACAGGTTATGGCAGACGAAGCAAATCATCAGGCGATTCGGATACACATTGCTACAGCAGGTCACGAAATGTACTCTTTTGATTTTAAATGCCAATATGTTGATTCCCGTGAGGTCAGTGTAGAGCTAGTTGACGTGGAACGGGATGGGCGAACAACGGATGAGCGCACAGAACCGATTCAGGAACTGGCGCATGATTACACTCGGCATATTCACGAGTGTGCTCAGTCACTGCAATCGATAACGAAATCTTAACACGAACCAAAAGGGGTCGAATGGAATGACTAAAGCCAAATTGGGTGTGGATAAAAACCTGCAAAATGTTGTTGGAGATCTCGAACAAACTGTGGTTAACAGCCATCATGCACAGCAAATACAGCAAGATTCCAATGATCGCCGCCATCAGGATGCATTAAATCATGATAAAACGGAAGATAGAGACCCATCTCATTCCTAACCTATGATGAGGAGGCACTTATATGAGTAAACCAAAAGCAATTCCTGTACCCGAAGCTCAGGATAACCATCAGCAACGTCATTCATCCAAGCGTTCTTCCATGCAGGAACCATTGTCTGGCTCTAAAAAAGTGAAGAATCAGAATCATGTGGATCATCTAAATCCGGAGGGGTAACCTATAATGTTCTCGTGCAAAAGATAAGTACCAAACATAAAAAATCACTTCATTTCGAAAGTCCCTTGTTACCTAACAGGGGGCTTTTGCGTATTCATACATATGGAAAGACTAGCAGTCAGATCATCCCGTACCTGACATAGGTCTTTCTAGCCATTTTCAAGAGGAAAAATCACAATTTTCCCAAATTAGGTTTCAGTATCGGCCGAGATGGTATATCATTGGTATTGAATTATTTTTTTGGGGTTATCACGAGAGGAGAGAAACAAATGACTAAACGCATGGGGGCGCTTCTTCTTACGTTGTTGTTAACCGTATCTTTGGCTTTAACAGCATGTAGTAGCAAGCAAGAACCAAAAGAGGCATTGAAGACGGCTGCAGCGAATGCTTCTAAATTAACTTCGTACGAAATGAGTTCCAACTTTACAATTAATGAGTTGAGCTATAAACCTGGTGATGCATCTCAGACGGATCAAAGCATGACCCAGTTTATGAGCATGCTGAAGGACGCACAACTGAATGTCACAGGTGTATACCAAAGCGAGCCAATGCAGACAGAGATGACCGTTGGCATCGAGCTTAAAGGCGATATGGGGATGACTTTTAACATTCCTATGGTAATGACCAAAGAGAAATTGTATATAAAAGTGCCAAACATCCCATTCTTCCCGATTCCGGAAAATATGGTGGGCAAATTTATTGAATTCGACTTGAAAAAGCTGGCGGAGCAAGAGGGTACAGAATTTAACCCCGATGCACTGGACGCAGCCAAAACACAAAAGCTGAGCAACGAAATCATGGATGCGGTACTGGGTGAGTATGATGAAGCTAAGTTCTTCAAAAACCTCGACACCAAAGATGCAAAGTTGCCTGAAGGTGTAGACGCGAAGCAGGTTGTACAATTCTCTGTAAACAATGACAATGTGAAAGAAGCAGTTACTGTACTGGTAACCAAAGCACTTCCTAAAGTGATGGATATTGTCTCTAAAGAAGAGTACAGAGATATGTTGCAATTGAGCCAAGCAGATATTGACAAAGCCAAAGAAGATTTGAAAATCTCTGAAGCAGATCAAGCTGAAATGACTAAAGATCTGGATAAATTGAAAAACGTTCTGACAATCAACACATTCAACATTGATTTTGCGTTGGATAAAAACGACTTCCCAGTTTATCAAAAAATGGTCGCTGACATGCTGATCAAACCGGAAGATACCAAAGACGAAATGAAATTGGCCTTCACTGGTTCGAACACATACACTAAAATTAACGAAAAGCCTGAATTCAAAATCAACATCCCAACGGGTGACGATGTAATTACGATGGAAGAGTTCGAGCAATTGATGAACTCCTCTTACGGATATTAGGATCTAAACCTGATCTACAAATAAAACCCGCCTGATACTCAAGCAGAGAAAGCTCTTTTCCTGCTAGTATCTAGGCGGGTTTTATTTGTATAAATACCACTCGCTCCTGTACACAAGGAATGATGTGTTTATTATGTAGACAATCACTGAGGGTGCGGCAATGGGCTTAGCGCTGTAATTCATCTCCCAAATCTTCGGCAAGCACGGCGTAGATTTGATGATCCTGATAGACCCCGTTAATTTTCAAATATTTACGAGCGATCCCCTCATGCTGGAATCCGTTCTTCTCCAGTACCCGCTTAGAACCCTGGTTTGATGGCAATACAGCGGCCTGCACCCGGTTTAACTTCAGAACACGAAATCCATAGGCTACAGCCAGCTTTACCGCAGCAGTCATTCGTCCACCGCCTTGATAGTCCGGATGGATGAAGTAACCCATATCTGCATAATTAGCAACGCCGAGCACAACATTGTTCAGACTGACTTGCCCGATGAGGAGGTCATCCTTAATCGTGAAGATACCGAACTGATAACCGGTACCCTCGTCAGCAGCTCGCACGCGATCCTCAATGCGCCGGGTCTGAGCTTCAAGCGTGTAAAAATCATTTTCGCGAATTGGTTCAACTGCTTGATAAGGGATGCGGGTAAGCTCAATCAGTTCAAGATAGGCTTGTGCATCTTTGATGTCGAGTAAACGAAGACTTATGCCATGAGCTGTATCGTATAGTGTTAGTGCCATTGCAGCAAACATCCTTTCTCACATATTGTTTTCTTATGTTACAGGGTTATTATTTTTTACGCAAACGTCTGAAAAATTGAGTCAGCATGGAAGAACACTCCGGTTGTAGAACATCAGGGATAACCTCGGTTCTATGGTTGAAGCGCGGTTCTTGAAGTAAATTCATTAATGTCCCTGCACATCCTGCTTTGGGATCCGCAGTACCGAAGATAACGCGTGGAACCCTAGATTGTACAATCGCACCGGCACACATTGGACAAGGTTCGAGAGTAACGTACAGTGAACAGTCCAGTAAGCGCCAAGCTCCAATGACTTCGCTTGCCTCTCGAATGGCTACCATCTCCGCATGGGCAGTAGAATCGAGCGTGGTTTCCCGCAGATTATACCCACGACCGATAATCTCGTTGTTACGCACAATTACGGCTCCGATGGGTACCTCACCAAGCGCCTCTGCTTTCTGGGCTTCTGCAATAGCCTGCCTCATCCAATATTCATGCAGCTCTTCCTCGGGCAGCACTGTGAGATCAGGCTGGGGAAAATCATCCTTCATAGGCGTAAAACTCCCTTCTTCAACATTTATTCAGCGAACAAACATTCGGTTTGTTAACATGTTGTGCACAGAATTGTGGATAACTATTAGTTAATCACATAGTTATGAACATACTATCCACAACCCTGTGGATTTGTGAATAAATCAAGTGATACATCTCATTGCATTTCATGAAAAGTGAACATACAACAATATTCGATCTATTCAGCCAGAGCGGTAACTTTCGGGCAAAGGGCGATTATCCTTTTCAAATAGTCATACAAGCGTTATGATGGGTATAGGTTTTGCCATATATCGCCAGAGGGCATAAGCCGAGAGGTGAAGAACGAATTTGTCTATTAAAACGAAATTATCCATGATTATGTCGTGCTCGGTGCTCGTTATTTTGGTATTAAATATCGCACTGAGTTATTATACTACAGAAGAGAATTTGAGGCAGGATAGTGAGAACAAGATGGTACTCACAGCGAAACAGATCGCAATTTCTGTCGAACAAAATCAGTACAGTGCAGATTATGTAAAAAGACAGATTGGAAACAATCTGTGGCTTGCTTCTATTATGGCAGCAGAGGAATTAGATCCAGACATCAAGAACATTACCAATGAAGATCTGGTTCGTTTGAGTAAAAAAGTAGGTGTATCCCATATCTCACTCCTGGAACAGACGGATAATGACATTGTGGTTAACAGGTCCTCTGATCCAAGGGAGATAGGGCTCTCCACGAAATCAATGACGTACTGGTATCAGGCGTTTAAGCAGTTATTTGAGAAGCATCAGGTAACGATTCCCGAGGGGCAGAAGCTTGATCATTTCTGGTCAGATGGTTTCGAGTATTCGACGTCCAGTCCTACAGATGTTGATATCTGGGGTTATTACCATGATGGAAAGAGAAATTACATAATCAACCCCTTCTATAATAATACTGAAGTAGATGACTATGTGAAGATCTCTAGCCCGGATGAAATCTTAAATAAAATCCGTGAAGTCAATCCCTCCATTTTGGAGATTACAGGCATTAATCCATTGACGTTTGCGAGCCCGGATATGAGCGATGATGGAAGAGATACGAACTTCAGCAAACTGAATAACAGACCGATCCGTTTTGGTACATATCAGTATGGCTCGGTAGATGAAGACCATCGTGCTGTGGTGCGAGCTGTTCGCACAGGGCAGAATGTGTCTTTCGTGAGTGAAACACATGATCAGAAGGTTTTGAAGAGTTTTATTCCGATTTTCACACCGAATGAGTCTTCATATGTGATCAGTATTGTCATGGATTACAAACAAATATCCTCGATGGTATCTGAACAGCTGGTCAGCCATGCTTCGATATCTCTGGTCTTGCTGGAGATTGTGATCTTTGGCAGTTACTTGCTTGCTGGTTACATTACACGTCCCATCCAATCGATCTTGGGCAAGGTGAATGATGTGGCGGATGGGCATTTTGATTTCCGTCTGAAGATTAAACGCAAGGATGAGCTGGGACAGCTCGCCAACCGGATTAATGCGATGATTCGAAATCTGGGTCACTATACAAGTCGTCTAAAGCAGATGTATGAAGAGAACCGGGCAGTGAAGGAGCATCTGGAGTCTATCATTAATCAGACAGCTGATGCAATTCATATAACAGACCTTGAAGGAAAAGTGCTACGGGTTAACCGTGCATTTGAACAATTATATGGTTTTCGTAGCCGTGAGGTGGAAGGACGCTCGCTCAAGATTATTCCTCCTGAAGCGGAAGAAGAAATGAAGCAGCAGCATGCACAGCTTATTGAAGGCATGTCGATTACGTCTAATGAAACGATCTGGATGAAAAAAGACGGAACCCGGGTTGAAGTCAGTGTAAGTACGGCACCTGTACGCGACGAGGCTGGTGAGATTACAGCTCTCATCAGTGTCTCAAGGGATATTACAAGCCGTAATCGGATGGAAGAGCTGCTTAGACGGTCGGAGAAGCTAACGACGGTTGGACAGCTAGCCGCCGGAGTAGCCCATGAGATTCGAAATCCACTTACAACGTTGCGCGGTTTCCTACAGCTTCAACAGGAGAGCAACAAGCTAAATCATCGCCATCTGGATCTGATGTTATCTGAGCTTGACCGAATCAACCTGATTGTAGGCGAGTTTTTGATTCTGGCGAAGCCGCAAGCAGTTCATTTTCAAGAGCGGGATATTCGTTTCATTCTTGGGGATGTTATCTCATTGCTGGATAGTCAGGCACATCTGCACGGGGTTGAGTTTGTGTTGCATGCATCATCGGATTCAGCTATGGTACACTGTGAAGAGAATCAGTTAAAGCAAGTATTCATCAATGTCCTCAAAAACGGTATGGAAGCTATGCCGAATGGAGGAAGCATCCATATCAAGCTGAAGGTTAACGAGCAGGCCAACCGGGTTAGAATTGAAATTAAGGATGAAGGCATTGGCATCCCGGAAGAAATGATGGCAAAGCTTGGTGAGCCGTTCTTCACGAACAAAGAATCCGGCACGGGACTCGGCCTCATGGTAAGTCAGCGAATTATTCAATCCCATAAGGGCATGATGGATATTAAGAGTGCTATGAATAGGGGAACCACTGTCATTATTGAACTGCCGGCTTCTGAAGTGCAGACACAGTTACAGGAGGCAGATCCATCAGCGGAAGAACAACAACCAGATGAAGAGAACTAGATGAGGTGAGATGACCTTTTGCGTATTAATAAATTTATTAGTGAGACAGGTTACTGCTCCCGCCGAGCAGCCGACAAATTAATTGAAAGTGGTCAGGTGACCATTAATGGCATCAAGGCGGAGCTCGGTAGTCAAGCAGAAGAAGGCGACGATGTTCGAATCAACGGGAAGCCGATTAGTGAGAAGAAAAAGCATGTGTACATTGCGTTGAACAAACCCGTGGGAATCACAAGTACAACTGAACAGCATATTCAGGGGAATATCGTTGATTTTGTTGGGCATCATGAACGGATCTTCCCGATCGGACGTCTAGACAAGGATTCGGAAGGTTTAATTCTGATGACGAATGATGGGGACATCGTGAATCGGATTTTGAGATCCGAAGGTCGTCATGAAAAGGAATATATTGTAACGGTTGATCGGACAATCACACCAAGCTTCCTCAGGGGAATGAGCACCGGTGTTAAAATCCTAGGTGAAATGACGCTGCCTTGCACCGTAACTAGAATGACAGACCGTGTGTTCCGTATTATTTTGACGGAAGGCAAGAACCGTCAAATCCGGCGGATGTGCAGTGCATTCGGATATGAGGTTCGCAAGCTGAAGCGGATTCGTATCATGAACATTCATCTTGGAGAGCAGGCAACAGGAACATGGCGGGAGCTTACATCTGCTGAAAAAGCAGAACTGGGCAGCTTACTGGACTATTCACTAGAATAAGGAATACTGAATATGAAACGGGTGAAGGCCGCCTTAATATTAGCACGAATGAAAAAGCATTGTTTCCTTTAAGAGGAGACAATGCTTTTTAGTTTAAATACAGAAGGACACCCATATACTCGACGCCTCAAAAAAGAGGAAAACCGCTCTCCATCAGTTTCAAGGAGAACGGTCTTAAACTCATTCCGTGCTGAAGGACTGCTAATTGCCGCCATTCACGGATTTTACATTCGTATTGTTACTTTGATACTTCCGGATAATGGACACTTCTACACGCCGATTCTGTGCTCTTCCGATGTTTGTATCATTGCTAGCGATTGGATGATACTCCCCGTATCCACTAGGTGTGAACTTGGAAGGATCAAGCTGCGGGTTCAGCAACAGGATTTTCAGAAAGTTCAGAGCACGATCTGCACTCAAATCCCAGTTATCCTTATATTGGTTATTGGAAATGGGAATATTATCGGTATGACCGGATACGACAACTTCATACTCAGGGAACTCTTGCAGCATGCTAGAGATCGCCTTGGCCAGTGAACGTGATTCAGGCTTCACATCTGCTCGCCCAGAGGAGAACAATGCTTTATCACTGATGGTGATCTTGAGTTCAGACTGGTTGAGTTTGGTATTCAGTTGGTCTGATAGTCCATTCTGAGAAATATACTTGTCGAGTCGCTTCTTGAGTTTTTCCAGATCTTCCTGTTCCTTTTGGGCCATCTGGGCATCCGTAATCTGCGCAGGATTTTTCTTTGTGATTTCCTTGGGTATTTCCTTGTTCTTGCCTAAGTCTGTACTGGAGTCCGTTGGATTCATTGACGTGTGATCCAGAACACCGGAACCTCCGTTGAGTGCACTGCTTAGTGCAGAGGCCATTTGCTCGAATTTGGCAGCATCCAGTGAACTCATGGAGAACAGGGTGATGAACAAGGCGAGCAACAAGGTCATTAAGTCGGAATAGGGAAGCAACCAACTTTCATCAATATGCTCCTCATGCGGTTCGTGTTTTTTACCCTTTTTCACCTGATGATCCCTCCTTCTCTTCCAGTTGTTTACGTTCGGAAGGTGTCAGGAATACGGATAACTTTTGGTTGATGGCAATAGTAGATACGCCAGATTGAATAGACAAGAGTCCTTCAACCATCATCAACTTGATTTCCATCTCTTTCTTGGACATCCGCTTCAGCTTGTTGGACATCGGGTGCCATAACACGTAACCACTGAAGATACCCAGGAGGGTTGCGATAAATGCCGCTGCAATCGCATGAGAGAGCTTCTCCATGTCACTGAGGTCGGCGAGTGCCGCAATCAGGCCTACGACGGCCCCTAGAACCCCGAGGGTTGGTGCATACATCCCCGCCTGAGCGAAGATCAGTGCGCCGCCGCGATGTCGTTCTTCGGTCGCATGAATATCTTCCATCAGTACATCACTGACGAACTCCTGGTCGTTACCGTCAATAATCATCCGCATGCCGCTGCGAAGGAACTGATCATCAATCTCTTCTACTTTTGATTCCAGAGCGAGCAAACCTTCACGACGGGTAGTGGAAGCCCAGTCCATAAATGTGCCAATTAGAGAAACGCGGTCAATCAGTTCTTGCTTCTTGAAAAGGATACCGAATAACTTCGGAATCTTCTTAACTTCAGACATAGGAAACGCCATAAAGATGGTTCCTGCCGTACCAACGAAGATAATAACGTATGCTGCCGGGTTATTAACGAGGTTGATCAGCGGAGCACCCTTCAAAAACATACCGAGTACAAGGGAGACTAACCCCAAAACTAGTCCGATAATC
Source organism: Paenibacillus cucumis (ex Kampfer et al. 2016) (assembly GCF_019748695.1). Taxonomy (NCBI): domain Bacteria; kingdom Bacillati; phylum Bacillota; class Bacilli; order Caryophanales; family Paenibacillaceae; genus Paenibacillus; species Paenibacillus cucumis (ex Kampfer et al. 2016). The sequence goes on from NZ_JACLIC010000035.1 coordinate 16,389, forward strand.
GTTGAAATTTCCATCATACACCTCATCCATGAGATAAAATTGAATCCTTTCAGGCGGCAGAATTCGGGCTTCCAGACGAAGGTTCTGCTGCAATCCGTTGCATGTCTGGCAACCTCCATGGCTACCGAAAACGAATGAAACGGTCATGTATAGTATTTATCGACCAGATGGGCTTTTTTTTTAAGGGTTATTTTCAGGTATAATAAGATCAAATCCACCTTTTACAAGGTGAGTGGGAGTGAGAAGTCAATGGGCGTAAAGCATGGACGTGATTATGAAGGAATATTGACAGATTTAACGGTGGCCATAGGACGCATACCGGATCGCTATGTTTTCTTTGAAATGGATGCGGAAGAGTGGGGGAGACTAGGGGAACCGGAACAGCTCGAGGTAGACGAAGCACTGGCGGAGGACTTGTTCTACGCGCTTGGAGAGGAATCCGTCATTCCGGTTGGGAGCGGTGTGGTGATCCATGACAAAGAACAACACCGGATCCATATTTTGATTGGAGAAGAAGAGCTAACCTTTGTACCTCTAATTTAACATGTGTAGTGACGATAAAACCTTGCGCTTCAAGGCACTGAGCCATCTGTTCTATGGATTTTGGTGCTTTGACGTGGTAAGATGATACTCATGAAAAAGGCGCCGCTGGGCGGTGGCCTGCCTTTTAGGCTGTATGGGCAGCATGTAAAGGTGCCGATGGTCATGTGGATGTAAGTCCGCGATGTCTCATCATATGGGGAGGAAGATAACGCATGGTTTTTACGCAAGAGGAAGTCGAAGCTCATCTGGGAAGGCTTGAAGGCTGGGAACTGGAAGAGGGACGGTGGATTGTCCGCAAATTTGTGTTTTCTAACTATATGAAAGGGATTGCTTTTGTGGATGAAGTCGCTGCGATTTCGGAAGCATTCAATCATCACCCTTTTATTACTATTGATTATACAACGGTTACACTGCGTCTTACGTCTTGGGATGCAGGTGGCATTACATCGGTAGACATTAAAGAAGCAGAGCAGTACAACGAAGCTTTTGAGAAAATGAGAACATAATAATCTGCACCAACGTCGTCTGCAGGATGATGTTTGTCATGCATACCAAAAGAGGCTCTTGCCTCCCTAACGGGAGGATGAGAGCCTCTTTGATGCCTTGCGCGCAAGAATGCTTATTTCTTCTCTGCCAGCCACATCGCGATGTGGGCAATTTCCTCGTCCTGCAGTCTGCCTTTGAAAGAAGGCATGCCACCTTTACCTTTGACAATGGTGGAATAGATTTTCTCCACATCATCCTTACTACCGATGTTTGCAAGAGCTGGGCCTACGCCACCTTGAAGCTGATCGCCGTGACAGGAAATGCAGTTGGCTTTCACTAACGTCTCAGCCTGTCCAGCATCCATAGCCACTTCAGGCATGCTTGGTTTGGCTTCCTGCTCCACTTCCTCTTTACCTGGAAGCGTAAACATTAAAACAATAGCTAAAGCACATGCTGCAAAAAATACCCCGCTCATGATCCATTTGTGCATCCCTTATGTCCCCTCCAGAATGAAAGATCATCTAACTCAAACTAATCCCTATCATTATAACGGAAGCCGTCGTTACATCATAGCATTTTGTGGTAATTTTTTGAACTAATCACAAAAGAGAGACAAATTGAAACCATTTAATCGTGAGTTTACTCTCTTGGGCCTTCATAAACCATGCAATGGAAAGGCTTTAAACCACTAGGAGTTTGGCGTTCATATGTATCCTGGATGACAAATCCGCTCTTTAGATATACTTGAATGGCACGGTTATTCCAAGTGAGCACTTCAAGATCAATCTCATTGGATGGATTGCGGCGGATGGCCTCTTGTACGATCGCAGTAACGAAAGCTTTACCAAGACCTTGACCACACAGATCGGGGCGCATACCGAGACCGATTCGTGTGACATGCTGGAGCGGAAAATATTGTGCAAACCCATAAACCTGGTCATGTTGATCCAGGATAATCGCATATTGTTGTTGTCTGAGCTGTGCATCACCGAACTCGACTTCGAGTGCTTTCATCTGTTCCCAAGGAAGCCAGCTATAGATATTGTAAGGTGGGGCGTATTTCCAGCCACATATAAGTTCAGCATGTTCTTCTTGCATCGGTACAACATGAAGTATCAAAGAGGCTTCATTCTTCATATAACAGTGCATGCTCCTTTCTCCAATATCCGTGTCATTGTTCACTCTACAAAAGAGCTGTGTATTAGGCAAGTCTTCATATGATCAGATAAAAATTGAAACAAAAGTCGTGATCATTCCGTTTATATTATAACAGGCTGGGTAAAAACATGATAAGGGCACGGACAAACGAAAGTAGGCGAACGTGTTAGTTCACATACACACCATGACTTGCAACATCGGGAACTACACAGAGTCAGAAAGCATAAAAAAACCGCCGGATACATTCCTGCGGAGAATGTACCGGGCGGTTCTGTTTATACTTCGTATTTCGTTACAGTAGAGTTACATGGTTCCAACATCATGTTGATTACAGCTTGTACCTAGTCAAGGGCCAGTGACTCATAATCGTCCGTGCTCATGATCCGTTTAGCGCCAACGTAGCGGTTAGCCCAGTAGTTCTCACTCAAAGAGCTGATCGTTACACCTTTGGAAGAAGAAGAATGTGCAAACTTGCCACTTCCTACAAAAATGCCTACGTGTGATATACCTTTACCTGTTGTGTTGAAGAACACCAGATCTCCAGGTCTCATCTCCATGCGAGATACGGAATCACCCATGTCGTATTGGGAGCTAGATTGACGAGCCAAATCAATACCTAATTTGTCGAATACATACCGTGTGAATCCGGAGCAGTCAAAACCGTCAAGCGTTGTTCCTCCGCTTTTGTATGTAGTTCCCATTGCTGAATCAATTACTTTATCCATCTTAGAATCTGCAAATGCGCTGCCTGCTCCAAGTGATAATGCAAATGTGAGGCTAAGTACTGCTGCGGTCAGTTTCTTCTTAAACAAGTGATATACCCCTTCCAACGCCTGCGAGGTTAGCTTAAGGATTCGGTTGAAGGTCCCCTATGATCCCTCTGTTTCAAGATCAATTCACCCATAACTGGTTCCCCCGCTTCCCAGGTGCCAGGAATTTGGCTATGCTAGTTATGCACCTGAAAAATGAAAAGAAAATTTAATTTTAAGGATTTAATTTAAAGTTGTTACAAATAAGGATTTAAAGATTACAAAGTTGTTACTAAAAACTCACTGCGCTTATTGTACCAGAGGCTTAGTACTTTGGCAACGTTTAGCAGTAAAATTAACAAAAAAAACCTCGACCTTTGACGGGGAAAGGTCGAGGTTTGCGTATTTATACGTAATAACCAATGAAATGTTTAACATGAGATGGTAACATTTCTTTATTTTTGAAAGCGATCTCAGATGGCGTGTAACATTTTAGTTCAACGTATATGATTTTCATGTCTGGTAGATGTGGACTGCCATAAACGGAAATGACTACATACTTTCCACATACTGAGTAGGCTTCGGGCAAGCGGATAGGATTGTTGCAGGATTAATCCGGATAGTCCTGTCAAGAACCAGGAAGCGGAAGTGAATGCACCAAAGACCACTAAATGCACAACTCCCAGCACCAGCGCAATGCCGATGACAGCAAAGATGCGGCGCACAGCAATCCACAGTCCCTTGAGCGTCCCGTGGATTCGCCCTTCTGCATCCGGGTCAGAAATACCAAACTGCATGTAGAGCACTGCATGATGTACAATCCAGCCATAAATAATCCAGCCTGCTACATATGGAATGCCGGGAAGTAATAAATGAAGAGAATGAAAACTGTCCATTATTGTAGAAAACAATTTGGGCAGAAGCCAGTATGCAGGCAAGAACATGAGAAAGGTACGTATCGTGTGTAGCAATATCATGGGTTTCCATAACGTTTTGATGCCCCGAATAAAAGGAATGCGTTCTTCAGTAGATTGATAATGTTGCAGGGAGTAGAGTAACCCGGCCTGAATAAGTGGACTGATCAGCAGGCGAAGCAATAACATGCCGCCCAAAATCCACAGATAACGCTGGACCTCCGGACCGGACAGGCTGAGCTGGCTTTCCATTTTGAATAAAAGTGTGCTTAGCTCGCCGACATCATCCGTTGGATAACGTAGTAATAGAGGAACGACAGCCGATTGAACCAACCGGTAGATGAAATAACCCCAAGTTAATTGATAGATAAACAAGAGTGCGGCAATAAACATATGCTGACGGACAAGAAACCAGCCTTCACGAATTTTTGCTTTCACTGTCTCCACCTCACCATGACAGACCTCCGAATATGGCTTCAATTAGTTTCGTAGCACTCATGTTCCAGCGGGATTTGACTTGCTCGTCCAGTCCGGTTCTCAGGAAATTGTTCATATGGCGATTTTCGAGCACGATGTCATACAAAGGGTCAGTCATGGCCCAGGTGACAGGAGATGTATATGTCAGTTTATAGGTGACGCGCTCCTCGCGGCCATCCCAGTGTTTGGTTACGGTATGGCCGTCCTCAAACGCAATTCGAACAGGAACCTTGGGAAAGTCACTGCCTTTTTTGATAATGGTGACAGAGGACTCGTACATTTTTTTGCCGTCCTTCTCTATAGAAGAAACGTTGATCTTCTCTACAGCAAAATCGGCCATGCCGTTCCGGTAGACATATTGGTCAAAGTAATCCGCCCAGGAGGTGCGGGTGACTTGCTCAACCACCTTTTGAAAATCACCCGTTGCGGGATGTTTAAAACGATATTTTTTTACATACGTCGAAAGGATTCGTTCCATGGTCTTCGCTCCGACTTGCTGTTCAATGCCGAGTAGCACCAGTTTGCCCCTTGTGTACACGTTGGAAGCATATTGATTCTGTGAGTCAAACTTCCACGAGGGCTGTGTTAGAGGAGCCGGAGATGTGATCAGACCTGATTGTACCGGTAGATTCGGAATCAATCCGTATTCCTGTTCCATCAGTTTATCTTCTGCATAGGAGGTGAACCCTTCATCCAGCCAGGCCTCCTCAAACTCATTGCTCGCAACCATGCCGTAGAAGTATTGATGTCCAATTTCATGAACAACGGTGCGTTCCAGATCGTAACCCGGTGTTGTGTCATCGGCCCCAAAGGCTGTAATGAGAGTTGGGTACTCCATGCCTCCGGCCCCGTTTGCAGCTTTTGGCGGAACCACGATAGATAAGGTGGCATAAGGATAGGGACCAAACCACTTGCTGTAATTCGTTAATGCGGCTTTGGCAGCAAAGAGATACCGCTCCTTCAGATCCTGATGTGCCGGATCAAGGTAGAGTTTAATGCGTACACCGGGCACGTTGGGGGCAGAGAAGGGTTCCTCTGCATACACAAAATCAGGTGAGGCTGCCCAAGCGAAATCATGCACATCATCGGCATAAAATTGATACACTTTCTCACCATTCTTCAAGGCTGCCTGCTGCGTGGGGAATCCGGTTGCTGCCACCTTGTATGTTTCGGGTACTCGGATACGCACACTGTAGATACCGAAGTCAGCATAGAACTCGGAGTTCCCGTGATACTGATGCAGGTTCCAGCCTTCTATGGTACGGCCCCGTCTTCCAACAGGCTCGTAAGCACTGAGTTTAGGAAACCACTGGCCTGCCATGACAAAATCATCTGTTTTGCCCATCCTTGCGAAAATTTTGGGTAAACTTACTTCAAACGATGTGCGTATTGTGATGCTTTCCCCGCCCTTGACGGGTTTAGGGAGACGAACCTTAATCAGCGTTTTGTCTTTGATGTTCCCGTCATCCGGCTGTACATACTGCATCCGGTGTAGCAGAGAGAGCCCATCCTCCGTCTGCATGTCAGTAAATTTCATGGAGCCATAACCATCTGTAGGCATGACATCGCCGCGAAGCTTACCGCCCGATTCTTTCATAAATGTAGTATCCGCAGAGGAGAATGCATTAGGGTACATATGAAAATAAAGTTCGTTCACCGTTTTTTTGCCCGGATGAGTCCATGTTATGGTCTGTGTGCCTTGCAGTTTGTTCCCCTCGTTCAGCTTCACATCCATGTGGTATTCAACCACACGTTTGCTGTATACCTCGGCTGTAGGGGATTGTACACTTTCCGGGGGGGCGGGCGCTCCGTTTTTGGCTGGAGGCTTGCCCGATTCTGGAGCGAGTACGGGTAACTCAGATGAAATGGAGCGATTGTAACCGAGTGTGATCCATACCCCTCCGGCAAACAGGCATAAGGCCAGGGATATGATGAGCCAGCTCTTGGCGCGTCGTGGAATCATCGTTAAATACCTCCCGTTGACAAGCATCTACAGCATGTATATGTTTGCATTGGGCCAATTATTAGTTAAAATATTTGTATCAACTCTTGGAGGCTATGAACATGGACCAAAATGAGCAAAACGGCAAGAAACAGATTGCCTTGAATATCGTGAGTGCAAAGAGCAAGCATAAAGGCTTTGGTTCAGGCTCTATTGATCTGAACAATCTTTCTCCGGTCATCATTGACCAGGGCGAAGCGAAAATCGACATCGGTGCCATGCACGCGAAGAGTAAAGTGGAACGAGGCATTAAATTTTCAACGAATCGTGAAGACGTTCCGAATGGACGTCAGGTATGGCTGGTATGGGTTGCTGTGGATCGTACAGAGCAAGGACAGTTGTATGGCGGGGCAACGGCATGTGAGATGTGGATTGACACGGAAGCCAAACGGGGGTGGAAGCTGCTCGCGGATCACGTCAACCGGATGGATTATGCGATGAAACGCCGATTTATGCTGGATGAGCTGGGACCGGAAGACAAAGCGGCACTGAAGACTCTTCTGATCTCTCATAATGAAGAATGGTGGAATGCTTCCCCGGATGAATTGAAAGAGGCACTTTCCTAACGGGAAAAAAGAAAAAAGCAACAAGCCCCGAACCGGCAGGTTATCCGGTTTCGGGGCTTGCTTTATTTCTGTGATGAAGATGTAGCGAAGGCTTCATACAGTCGCCTGCATATTTATGAATCCTCCATGTAAATATATGGAGTCTGTTAAACCGGCCATCTTCTTGACGCAATCAAGTCATTACGGATATGCGTCATTCTGTCATTCTACCCACCAGCGTTTGAAATCACTCCACCAGGAACGCTTCTGCTCCTGTACCCCTTTTTGGTTCTGTGCTTCACGCGCCTTATCGTCCTGAGGATTGTCCAGTGGCTGCGTCTCGCCACGGCAGACCTCAGTCGGCTCCGTTCCCTGAATAAACACTTCCAGCCGTTTCTCTTCGCAGCCGTTACCAGCGAGTTTTCCGGTTTCAGGGTTAATGTAGACACTCACGACCTGATCAGGTACAGAGAAGATTTTTGGGGGGACACTTGCAAGGGCTTGTTCCGTAAACTGAGCAAAGATCGGGGCTGCGCGGCGGCCATCGGATGTCGAGATCGCCTTGCCCTGATCATAGCCCACCCATACAGCGGTAGACAGCTCTGGGGTGAATCCAACCAACCAGGCATCCGTATTGGTTGTTCCTGTTTTGCCAGCTACCGGACGTTTGATGGTGGCAGATACCCGATTGCCTGTGCCTCCGTTCTCAAAAACACTCTCCATCAGACGTGTCAGTACGTAGGCTGCTGCCGGTTCCACCACGGTGTCTGCTTTGGTCTGCGGAGATTCATACAACACACGCCCTGCCGCATCCGTCACTTGTAAAATAGCTACGGGTGGTGTCCGTTGTCCTCCAGCAGCAATAACGGAGAAGGCGGAGGCCATCTCCAGCGGACTGACAGGTGAAGTACCCAGTGCAAGAGAAGGGACAGGACTCAGCTTGCTTGTAATACCGAGCTTTTGAGCCATGTTTACGACTTGTTCTGGACTGATCTTCATAATCGTGTTGACCGCGTAGATGTTATCAGATGCAGCAATGGCTTGGCGAAGGTCAATCTCACCTAAATATTTATCGCCGAAGTTGCCGGGTTTGTACGTTTTGCGGTCATTATCGTAATGGAACAAGGTAGGCTGGCTGTTGAAAATAGATGCACTGGTAAGCTGCTTCGATTCGAGAGCAGCGAGATACATAATCGGCTTAAAGGCTGATCCCGGCTGGCGTGTTGTTGTCAGCACATGGTTGATCTGATTGGTACGATAATTTTTGCCACCAACCATCGCTTTAATGTAACCGGTGCGCGGGTCAATCGACACGAGTGCGGTCTCCAGCTCGCTTTTCGCATCCATACCTTTGGCAACCGCCATTTCCGCGGCCTTCTGCACTCGTAAATCAAGTGTCGTGTAGATGTTCAGCCCGCCGTGATCCAGCATCGCTTCGCTGATGCCAAGCTCCTTCACTGCAAGACTTCGAATGTAGTCGCGGAAATACGGTGCGTTCTCCACCGTCTTGCGCTCGCCCTCGGGTTTGAAGTTCAGCATTTCTTCGTAGGCGGAGTCCGCTTGTTTTTGCGTAATTTTACCCGTTTCAATCATGGCTTTCAGCACAATCTTCTGTCGATCCTTGGCATTTTTCATATGATTGTAGGGAGAATAATAAGTCGGTCCCTTCGGAATACCCGCAAGCATAGCGCTCTCGGCCAGATCAAGTTTCTTTGCGGATTTGCCAAAATACATCTGCGCAGCTGCCTCAATACCGTAGGCACCGTGACCATAATAGATTTCATTTAAGTACATCTGTAAGATTTCATCTTTGCTGTATTTCATCTCAAGCTGAGCGGTATACATTGCTTCCTTGGCTTTGCGTGTCCAGGTTTTCTCATGGGATAGGTAGAGGTTACGCGCAAGCTGCTGTGTTAACGTACTGGCTCCCTGAGACATTCGCATGTGCTGGATGTTGACAAGGACAGCTCGTCCCATGCCCTGAATGTCGAATCCGAAATGCTGCCTGAATTTACGATCCTCTACGGCTAGTGTAGCGTTCACCAAATCAGGGGTAATATCCTGAAGTTGTACGGGAATCGAATCCTTGCCGCCAGCGGAGAAGGTGGCGATGACTTCACCTTGACTGTCGAGTAATCTTGAGTTGCGATCCGAGTCAGCAAGGGGCAGACTGGTTGCGTATAGATATACCAAAATGGCAGCTATGGCAATCAGGCCGAGCGCCGTAAGTATGGATAGATATTTGATGAATTGGAGTACACGGAACCCGCGTTTGCGGGTCTTGACACTTGGCTTGTTCATGGAACGGGCTCCTCTCTTTTCTTTCCAGTATGGGACGGGAATAACCGGGATATTCAATTGGGCTGCGAAGTGAACAAATTCTAGCCAATTTTGGCCTGAAAACCGTTTTACAGTTGAATCGTCTATCGCGTATAATGCAAAAGGGTAATGAAAAGGTAGGGTTCGGCACAACATACTAAAGCATGTGTGGACGAACAGACCAGTGATTATGCATTTTAAAATGATCACTCATTACTTTTACGGAAAGAAGGTAGCGATCATGGAATTGTGGTTTACAGAGAAGCAGACCCCTGTGTTCGGCATTACCGCTAAGATTAAGCAGACTTACGTCACGGAGCAAACGGATTTTCAGGATCTCGCGATGGTTGAAACCGAAGAATTCGGCAATATGCTTGTACTGGACGGCATGGTGATGACGACGGTTAAGGACGAGTTTGTATATCATGAAATGGCGGCACATCCGGCCTTGAACACTCACCCAAATCCGAAAAAAGTGCTGGTGGTTGGCGGCGGTGACGGCGGTGTAATCCGTGAAGTCATCAAACATGCGGCTGTAGAAAAAGCAGTTCTCGTCGAAATTGACGGTAAAGTGATCGAATATTCCAAAATGTATTTACCTGAAATCGCCGGCAAGCTTGATGAGCCGAACGTTGAAGTGCTCGTTAACGATGGTTACATGCATATCATTGAACATAAAGATGAGTACGATGTTATTATCGTGGACTCAACAGAACCTGTAGGCCCAGCTGCTCCGCTCTTCGAGCGTGGTTTCTATCAGGGGATCTATGAAGCACTCAAAGAAGACGGGATCTTCGTTGCCCAGACGGACAACCCTTGGTTTAAGGCGGATCTGATCCAGAAGGTGAACAAAGATGTCAAAGAAATCTTCCCGATCGTACATGTGTACGGCTGTAATATTCCAACCTACCCAAGTGGTCTATGGACATTTACCATGGGCAGCAAAAGGCATGATCCACTTGAGGTGGACGAGACTCAAATTCCGGAGATGGATACGAAGTATTACTCTCCACGTCTGCACAAAGCGGCATTTGTACTTCCAAAATTCGTGGAAGATTTAACGAAATAAAGGGGAAATGAAGAATGAAACTGGATCAAGCTTATTCAGGAAACGTATTTATTTGCAGCTCTGAGGATTATGAAAATTCGAAAGCGGTCATCTACGGTATGCCGATGGACTACACCGTCAGCTTCCGCCCGGGTTCCCGTTTCGGCCCGGCTCATATCCGTCAGGCATCGGTTGGACTTGAAGAGTACAGCCCGTATCTGGATAAAAGTATCGTGGATATGACCTATTTTGATGCGGGAGACCTGCTTTTGCCGTTCGGCAACGCGGGACGCAGCCTTGAGGTTATCCATGAATACATCGGCAACCTGCTGGCAGATGACAAGTTCCCGATTGGCCTTGGTGGTGAGCACCTCGTGACATGGCCCGTGATTCAACAGATGTACAAGAAATACCCGGATCTGATCCTGATCCACATTGATGCACACGCAGACCTTCGTGAACACTATGAAGGCGAGCCTCTGTCTCACTCCACACCTGTGCGTAAAGCTGCTGAACTGATGGGCGGTCAAAATATTTATCAATTCGGTATCCGTTCCGGCTCCCGCGAGGAATTCCAGTATGGTCGTGAGAACATTAACTTCTACCCGTTTGAAGTAGCGGCTCCAATGAAGGAAGCTCTGCCGAAAATGGGCAACCGTCCAGTTTATGTAACGATCGACATCGACGTGCTTGATCCGTCTGCTGCACCAGGAACTGGAACAGCAGAAGCTGGCGGAATCACATCCAAAGAACTGCTTGAAGCGGTTCACATGATTGCTGGATCGGATGTGAACGTTGTTGGCTGTGACTTGGTGGAAGTAGCACCAATCTATGATCCGACACAACAGACACAGATCGTAGCTGCCAAGTTGATTCGTGAAATGCTGCTTGGATTCGTGAAGTAAGTGAACTTAACTTCTGTTTCGAGCTATGTTATACTGGAAACAGAAGTGTTAGTAATATATTTAATTAATATATTGTGGTCGTGAAGTATAGGGTCTGCGGGTTCAACCATATACTAAATAAAGAGTCATTATCGTTGGCGCGATAATGACTCTTAGGACCCGAAAGGCTGTGGATTGCCACGGCGTGCATGAATTAAATAATGCTATTCAAGCAAAACCCACCGTCAGGCGATCAACCTTATGAGGTGGGTTTTTGCTTGTTACGAAACTTTTTACGCAACCAACGGTAAAGCCTTCGTCCACTCAGCACAATGCTGAGGATCGCAGCAATCCACCGGATTACATCAAGCAACGCCACAAGTTTGACCATCGACGTCACCCCCTTTCGGACAGCAACGCCGTGATCATAAAACATCCACACTCAATCATAAGTCCATACCTCTAATTATAGCACATACGTTCCTATTACAACCATATTTATAATTCAACTTGTTGTAGCCATGACGGGTTATTTTAATTTCAGCTTCATGCTTGTAAATCTGGTAACGTTATTTGGTGCTTATGCCATCAGGGAATATAAATCCAGTAAAATCTCTTTCGCTTTATGTCTGATCCTAAGTATCAGTTTTGTTATGCTGGCTATTCAGTCTTATTCATTGTCATAAAGAATGAATGGAGAAAGAGACACATAACTTATGGCACGCCACTTTTATCCAGATGAACTCCGTCATGGGTAAAGGTGGTTTTTGTTTTTATCTTGCAAAATTGTCATCTGCTTTCACCCGAATTGTTACGTTATGATGCGCGATTTGGGGTAAAACGATAGAAGGAGGTGTTACCAATGAGAATCAAGACAACCAAGAACACCAAGACATGGAAACAAGCAAGCGCGATAACTCTAGTGCTTACACTATTATGGGGAATGGGACAGGCTCATACATTACCTGATGCTAGCGCAGCACCTTCAACCGCGACATGTGGCACAGGAGATCATGGACTGACATCAGAACTGAAAAAAGGCAGTGGCGTGGAAGAGCAGCAATTGCAATTCACGGATATCAATTTTCTAAATCAAACTACAGGACGGGCGGCAGGTAAAAGGTTCTTGATTGGAACTTCGAATGCGGGCTGTACTTGGCAACCCATATACATGGGACAGTGGCAGTTTGAACAATTAAACTTCCCAAATAACGTTACAGGATATGCACTGGCGGGCGTAAAGGGCTCCTCACTAACGTATCTCATACGTACGGACGATGGAGGTTCACACTGGAAGAGACTGAGTACACCAGGTGTTCCGCCGTTTAAGCGGATTGATTTCGGGGATAAAAATAACGGCTACGGATACAGCTATAACGGTGCATATCGAACTGTCGATGGCGGTGTGAATTGGAGTGAAATAAATACACCAGCCAACACTAGAGCCGCTACATTTATTACAGATAAGTTGGGGTATGCTGTTGTAGTTGTACCCGGGACAGGCTATAAGATCGAGAAGACGAGTAATGGAGGCAAGAGTTGGAATACAGCTCTTCAGGTGAAATCCGGTACATGGAACAGAGCAGACCTGTATGCAAATGGATCTCAGGTATGGGCTATCCTATATGGGGATGCGGGCATGTCCCAGCAATCCTACTCCCTGTATGCGAGTGGTGATCAAGGAGAGAACTGGAGGCAGGTTTTCGCTCAATCGACAGCAGGCGCAGGGCCGGCCCCCGGTGCCAATCAAGATGGCAAAGGAACCGGACCGGCTAATCCCGGTGGACATCCAGGCAACATGGCACTGATTGGTAAAAAGACCGCTTATCTCTCTGCTGGATCGCCAGCGGCAGACAAGGTTGGAATTGGGCATTCCTTTGATGGAGGTTCCACGTGGAAAAACATTGATCTGAAAGCTCAAGGCTACAGCTCCCGTATCTCGTTCCCTACAACCAAGATCGGCTGGCTTGTTGTGACAAGTACGAACGCACCTGCCGTTTATGCAACAACAGATGGTGGAATAACCTGGTCAGCGAAAATTTTATTTCGCTCAGAACAGAATTAACAAATTATAAAATGAATTAATGTATTAGCTAATTCATAGTAAAAACGATCTATGTGTATTTTTAATTGAATTAAAATGATGTAACCTCATAATGAGCCCTTTTCCTGAGATTTGATATGGAAAAGGGCTTTTTTTTCATGAAACAAAAGGCTTGAAACCTGTCTCGAAACAGGTTATTGTAAGCGTTGACAACATATTTCAAGGAGGTTGAAATAATGGTTAATGTTATTTTAAAGGCTGATTCAGATAAAGGATTAATAAATCGCAATATATATGGTCACTTTTCCGAGCATTTGGGACGTTGTATTTATGAAGGCCTCTGGGTGGGTGAAGATTCACCTATTCCAAATACGGAAGGTATTCGGAACGATGTACTTGCGGCACTTCAGAAGCTGAACATTCCTGTGCTTCGCTGGCCAGGTGGTTGTTTTGCTGATGAATATCACTGGAAGGATGGTGTAGGGCCAAAAAGTGAACGTGCACGCATGATTAATACCCACTGGGGTGGAGTGGAAGAGAATAACCATTTTGGTACACATGAATTCATGAGGCTGTGTGAACTGCTGGGGACAGAACCTTATATCAGCGGCAACCTAGGCAGTGGAACCGTGCAGGAAATGCAGGAGTGGGTAGAGTACATTACGTTTGATGGTGAGTCTCCTATGGCGAACTGGCGGAAGCAGAACGGCCGGGAAGAACCGTGGAAGCTGAAGTATTTTGGCGTCGGCAATGAGAACTGGGGCTGCGGTGGAAACATGCGTCCAGAGTATTATGCGGATGAATATCGTCGTTACGCTACATATGTACGTAATTATTCAGAAAATCAGATTTACAAAATTGCTTGTGGACCGAATGACAGCAACTATGAGTGGATGGAAGTGTTGATGAGAGAAGCAGCCCGTTTCATGGATGGCATTAGCCTTCATTATTACACGATTCCGACAGGTGTATGGGAAGATAAAGGGAATGCTACCGGTTTTGGAGAGGCTGAATGGTTCACTACATTGAAAAAAACGCTGTTTATGGATGAATTACTTGTAAAGCACTCCGAGATCATGGACAAATATGATCCGGAAGGCCGAGTAGGCATTATCGTAGATGAGTGGGGGACATGGTACAACGTTGAACCAGGAACCAATCCGGGTTTTCTATACCAGCAGAATACCATGCGGGATGCAGTACTTGCGGCGGTGAACCTGAACATCTTCAATCAGCATAACAAACGGGTGCATATGGCGAATCTGGCTCAGATCGTTAATGTACTTCAATCGCTTGTGTTTACTGAAGGGGATAAAATGATCCTGACGCCGACGTACCATGTGTTCGATATGTATCAGGTCCATATGGATGCACAGCGCCTGGATCTCAGTTATGAGAGCCCGGGGTATACATTTGGTGAGGAGACGATTCCGCAACTCAGTCTGTCTGCATCACGGAACAAAGATGGCGTTATTCATGTGACAGGATGTAATCTCAGTCATACGGATGAGCTTGAAGTAGTCGTGCAACTGGAGGCAGGTCAAGCGGCAAGCGTATCGGGACAGTTGCTCCATAACACTGACTTTGGGGCATTTAATACGTTTGAACAGCCAGATCAGGTGAAACTTGTAGCTTGGGAAGGGCTTGTTTTGGAGAATAATACATTGCGTTTTGTGTTACCTCCGGCTTCCGTTGGTGTGGTCGCTGTTCAGGGTTAAGGTATGAAGCCTAGCAATCACCAATACCAACAGCAGCCCCGTGAGGGAAGAAACGAACCCTGTAAGGGTTGTGACAGCCAGTATGATATTCATATCAGTGATGCCAAAATGGCCCGTCTGGTGGAGATCGCTTCACGCTCACGCACTACGGTAGAGGATGAGGAGTATGAGCGTCGCCTTGCGATCTGCTCAGGCTGCCCTGATCTGCAATATGGAACAACATGCCGGCACTGCGGCTGCCTTGTACAAGTGCGCGCGAAACTGGCCGACTCCACCTGTCCCTATCCGTATGCATCGCAGTGGGCATGAACAGAGTTCATCATTTTATGTTTGAAACTGGGTAAACAAGTATGTTGTTATATTGCCTAGATACGTTTCATTATAATGTAGTAAGAGAGCAAGCCCAATGAAGCAAAGTGGCAAAGTGAATGAAGTCAGACAGCCAGATGATGAAGCAAGATAACGAGATAGATGTGAATTAAGGGAGGGCTGCACGATACGGGTGCAGCTCTCCTTTTTGATGTCATAACAAAAAAACTCTGAATTTGGATTTGAATTGAGCGGGTGAACTGGATATAGTTATACAGTAGAGTGTAGGAGAGCAAGTTTATTCGGAATATGAGCGTGTATAGCGACACAACCATTCAGGAAGGGCTGTTCTCACCAGCTGTCCTGATTTTGCGTCGCCTCGAATATAATGGAGGTTAACATTCATGTCGAAGATGCGACCGGTTCAGATCCGGCTGCACAGCCGTTATGAAGGGGAAGATGTACTGCAGGAAATGCAGGGAGAAGCTGTGGTCAAGGGAGCATACTTGTATGTTCGTTACGAAGAGCCACAGGCTGGACCCGAGGGAGGCATCACTCGTACAACATTGAAGCTGGGCGGACAATCCATCAAGATTATACGTCATGGTGAGGTGGAGTCGGAGCAGACGTTTGAATTAAACCGAAAGCTTCCAGGTTTCTACCGTTCACCATATATGTCGTTTGCCCTGTCCACGCATACACAGAAGCTGGAACTTTCCATTCAGGGATTGAGCGCACGCGCAGCGTGGAGCTACGACTTTTACCGCTTTGATGAAGAAGCCGGACATTTTGCGATTAGTTTGCATATACAGGAGGAACCAAATTCATGACACGTAATCCACTAGATACGATTAACGAACGGGTAAGTACAGCCATTGGCAATGCGATTGTTGCTGCTGGTATCGTAACACAGGAAGAGCTTCCAGCTATTACACTTGAAGTGCCGCGCGAGAAGTCCCACGGCGATCTGGCTACCAATGCAGCGATGCAGTTGACCAAGATTGCCAAACGGAACCCTCGTCAGATTGCCGAGGAAATCATCGCTAACCTGAATCTTGCAGAAGCCGGAATTGAAAAGGCGGAGATTGCGGGACCAGGATTCATTAACTTCAAATTGAACAAGAGTTATCTCTATCCCGTGCTTAACTTGGTGCATGAGCAAGGCGAGAACTACGGAAGAATTGAAGTTGGAGCGGGGAAAAAGGTAGAGATGGAATTTGTCAGCGCCAACCCGACAGGCAGTCTGCATCTGGGCCATGCCCGCGGAGCAGCTGTAGGGGATGCGCTGTGCAACATCCTCGATTACGCAGGTTACGATGTAACTCGTGAATATTACATTAATGATGCGGGTAACCAGGTATTTAATCTGGCCCGTTCTATTGAAGCGCGTTATCTGCAAGAGCTGGGTCAAGAAGCCGAAATGCCGGAAGATGGCTACCATGGTGAAGACATTAAAGGTTTCGCGAAGGAACTGGTTGCTGAAAAAGGAGACAGCTTGCTGTCTATGCACCCGGGAGATCGCGCGGCATACTTCCGTGATTATGGTCTGGAGAAAGAACTGGACAAGATCAAACGCGACCTGAACCGCTTCCGTGTGAACTTCGATATCTGGTTCAGCGAAACATCGCTGTATGATAACGGTGAAGTGCTTCGCGTGCTGGACGAGCTTCGTGACCGCAACGAGATTTATGAAAAAGACGGCGCAACTTGGCTGAAAACGATGCAATATGGTGATGACAAGGAGCGCGTTCTGATCAAAAACGACGGTACGTATACCTATCTGACACCGGATATTGCATATCACCGCGATAAATACTCCCGTGGTTATGACACGATGATCAACATTTGGGGAGCGGATCACCACGGCTATATTCCGCGTATGAAAGCAGCAATGCAAGCGCTGGGCAACGATCCGGACAAGCTGGTAGTTTTGATTGCACAGATGGTTAGCTTGTTCCAGAATGGCGAGAAAGTAAAAATGTCCAAACGTACAGGTAAAGCTGTAACGATGGAAGACCTGATGGATGAGGTTGGCATTGATGCCATTCGTTATTTCTTCACGATGCGTAGCATGGATTCCCATCTGGACTTTGACATGGATTTGGCGATTTCGACATCCAATGAAAATCCGGTATTCTACGTACAATATGCACATGCGCGTGTGTGCAGTGTGTATCGTCAAGCCGAAGAGCAAGGTATCGAGTTGTTGCCACTGGCACAGATCGATCTGTCCAAGCTGACTACCGAGCACGAGTATGACCTTCTTCGTAAAATGGGAGAATTACCTGAAGAGATTGCTGCAGCGGCTACAGGTTATGCGCCGCATCGCATCATTCGTTATGTCTACGAACTGGCATCCCTGTTCCATAGTTACTACCGGGCTGATCGCGTCATTACCGAAGACGCGCAGCAGACCCAGGCGCGCTTGGCGCTGATCGGTGCCGTTCGCACCGTCATCGCAACAGCGCTCCGTCTGGTGGGCGTATCCGCACCAGACAAAATGTAATCCCTTCGGCCAAGCGGCGGGCAGCTTCCTGCCGCTCGGCCGAAGGCAAAGTCTCCATGCCCCGCGCGAGCAGTTGCTAACGCGCGCGGGCATGGAGACTTTTTTGTGCCCGTGGCTGGCGGTGGCCAGCACCTGGCCCTTGCGGGTACTGGCGATGCTCGCCAAGTACCCGTAAAGGGCTCAGGCTTGCCGCCTGCCGCGGGCACCCAGCAGTGCCCTGCCATCGGCACAGCCGCAGGGCACTGCTTCAAGAGCAGGCTCGGTTGTGCCTGCTCTCGCTCTTGCCTGCTGCGCAAGGCGTGCCCGGCAGTGGCCGGCACCCGTTGCTGCGCAGCACAGGTGCTGGCGGCGTGTAGCATGCGCCGCCAAGTCACCCCCCGCCCTCTTGCATCAGCTTGAGGGCGTCTAGCTCGCCACCGCGGACTTTACTCTTCGCGGTGGTGCTTTTACGGGCGCGCAGCGGAACCGTCGCGCGCTTCACAAGCGTCTTGATCTCGGCTGGAGACAAGCCGGGATGTTTGGCGAGCAGCAATGCGATTGCGCCGCTCACATGGGAGGTGGCCATGGATGTTCCACTCATCTCATGGTGCTTGCCTTGCACCCAGGAGGACACAATTTTGTCCCCGGGAGCATAGACGTCCACATAAGCACCGCGATTGCTGAATGAAGCAATACGTCTGTTTTTGTCGGTAGCCCCAACCGAGATGGTCTGCGGATATCGAGCAGGATAATCGATGCTGCGGCGCTTGCCGTCATTTCCTGACGAAGCCACAATGACGATTCCTGCTTGATATGCACGGTTGACCACATCAAGCAAAGATTTACTTCGTGTTTTCATACCGAAACTCATATTGATAATATCCACCTTGTTGCGTACACACCAGTCGATGCCGAGTACGATGTCCGAGACATAAGCGGAGCCGTTGTGATCAAAGGCTTTGACGGGGTAGATTAATGAACGCGGGGCAACGCCGATCATGCCTTCGGTACTGTTGGCTGCGGCAATGGTTCCTGCAATATGGGTACCGTGACCGTTGTCATCATGGGGAAGCAAGCTTCGGTTCAACAGATTAATGCCACGGGCAAGGGAGTATCGTAGATCAGGGTGATGGTAATCTGCTCCTGTATCAATAACACCAATTTTGATTCGGTGTCCTGTTGAAACAGACCATACTTTAGGGGCTCGAATTTGCTTCACACCCCAGGGTATGCCTTGAGGGGTGCTGGGTTTGTTGTGGAGTGCAGTAGAATGCAGCGAGACAGGAGTGTCTTCCTCTAACGTAATGTCGTCCCCGTATCGATATAACACGTCCGGGCTCTGGACAGGAGCGATGAGAGTTCTGGCAAGCCTTGAGGTTCGAACGCCTCCCAGATCGGTGAATTCATTGCGCATTCGGGATAATTCAACGAGACAGGCCTCGTACTGCTGCGGTTTGGCGAATCGAATCAGATAACGTCCCCCGTGTTCAGGTTCGGGGCATCTCATTCCGTCAATCAACTGATGCAATAAACCGGTATAGTCCATTATGGGCTGCCCCCTTCGGGATGAACATGCTGAGGTATTCTATGAATGCGCTCATCCCGGCGCATGGGGAACTTGCCCTTTTTTTATAAAAACACATTCTCTCCGTGTCAAAACGGGCGCAGGTACATATGATGGATGGAGGGCTAGAGGGCTCTTGCGGGGAACCTGGTGAGGAGCAATCCTACGAGGGTATACAGTCAGAAGGCGGAGGGGACTCCGTCTTTTACATATGGTTTGGGCTTTTGTTCATAGAGATAGCGTACATATTATTCATTGCTTCCTTATCATTCTGTCTCTCGAAGTGAGAAGATCGGGATATGGATCAAAGGACGGATGTGTAAATATGGGACATGCTTACATAAAAACTTGCTTTTTAACGCTAAATAGGTTTTACTTAGGTTTGTTAATGGATATGTTATACGTAACGATCCAGTTTGCAGGGGATATAAAGTGAATTATGTGTGAGAGGAAGTGTCTTCAGTGAGTACCTCGCTCAATTTGAAAATTGATAAAGAAAAGGTAAGAGAGATCCCTTTGGTGGATCTGGCCTTTATGGTGCTGAAAGCGGCAAACACGCCGTATTACTACCGGGATTTGATGAATGAGGTAGCGAAACAGCGCGGAATGACAGATGAAGAGATCAACGAGTATATCGCCCAGCTGTATACCGAAATTAATATCGATGGCCGTTTTGCTTGCGTCGGTACGAGTCTTTGGGGATTGAAACGCTGGTATCCGGTTGTTGGATCGGAAGATTCCATGACGGGTGCGAAGCGTCCGCGTATCATCAACGATGAAGATGATGATCTGGAAGACGAAGACTTCGGTGAAGAGGACGACAGCTACAACAGTGACGAAGACTTCGACAGCACAGATGATGATCAAGACGAAGATGAAGACGAAGATGACGATGATGATGACATCTTTGATGAAGAAGACAGTGAAGAAGAAGTGCTGGTTGAAGATGACGATTTGGAAGACGAAGACCTCGAAGAAGACGAAGAAGAGTCCGAAGACGAGGATGAATTTGACGACGATTCCGATAATCGGTAATCCTTTTTGCTGACGAAAAATTGCCCGTTTTTTCCCCGATAGTCAGCCTTGACAGCAGACGGGGTAACGGGTAAACTATTGCATGGGCTTATGAATGAGCGACAATATATTTATGTTTTTTTAGAGAAAGTGCCCCGTCCTGCGGGAGTACTTTCTTTTTGTATTTTTAGAGGCAGAATGATGCCAAACGATTACTTTTCCGACTGCTTCCGGCCAAACCTTTTCGGCCTGTTTTTTTGTATGTTCAAACAAAGAAAATGGAACTACCGACGAGGTTTGTAGTGGGACAAGCGTGGATGAAGGCTCCCGGAAAGTTTGCATTATTTTTTGCCAGGAATGATGTGTTAGTTAAAGCCGTCTTCGCTGGAAAGGGCAGTTCGCAGATGCAGTTAATTTCTGCCATTGCTCTTTTTAACGATGATTACCTGGGAAACGGGTTACGATAACACCATATATCGCCTGAATTTCTGTACTTATATTAGGAGGGTAATAACAGTGACAAAGTATATTTTCGTGACGGGCGGAGTTGTGTCCTCCCTGGGCAAAGGGATTACAGCAGCCTCGCTGGGCAGATTGCTGAAGAACAGAGGACTCAAAGTAACAATCCAAAAATTCGATCCATACATCAACATTGACCCGGGAACCATGAGTCCTTATCAACATGGTGAGGTATTCGTAACGGATGATGGCGCAGAGACGGACCTGGACCTTGGCCACTACGAACGTTTTATCGACATCAACCTTTCCAAAAACAGCAATGTCACGACAGGTAAAGTGTACTCTTCTGTAATCAGCAAAGAGCGTCGCGGAGAGTATCTGGGCGGTACAGTTCAAGTCATTCCACATATCACAAACGAGATCAAAGAGCGTGTATTCCGCGCTGGACGTGAAGCGGGTTCGGATGTTGTTATTACCGAGATTGGCGGAACGGTGGGTGACATCGAGAGTTTGCCATTCCTGGAAGCGATTCGTCAGATCAAGAGTGATGTAGGTCGTGACAACGTGATGTACATTCACGTTACACTGATTCCATATATCAAAGCAGCGGGTGAAGTCAAAACAAAACCGACACAACACAGTGTGAAGGAATTGCGTAGCATTGGTATCCAACCAAACGTTATCGTTTGTCGTACGGAATATGAGCTGTCCAAGGACATGAAGGCCAAAATCGCACTTTTCTGTGATA
The DNA here is from genome assembly GCF_019748695.1 of Paenibacillus cucumis (ex Kampfer et al. 2016). Classification (NCBI taxonomy): domain Bacteria; kingdom Bacillati; phylum Bacillota; class Bacilli; order Caryophanales; family Paenibacillaceae; genus Paenibacillus; species Paenibacillus cucumis (ex Kampfer et al. 2016). Next base: position 37,855 of record NZ_JACLIC010000035.1, read on the forward strand.
TTGACGAGAATGCAGTCGTTGAATGCCGTGATGCAAGCACGTTGTATGAAGTACCACTTAACCTTCGTGAAGAGGGTCTGGATGAAATCGTGGTTAACCATCTGAAACTGACTACTCCTGCACCGGATATGAGCGAGTGGGAAGGTCTGGTGAACCGGATCAGCAAGCTGGAGCGTACGGTCGAGATTGCAATCGTTGGTAAATATGTGGCATTGCATGATGCGTACCTGAGTGTTGTAGAGTCCCTGTCACATGCAGGGTTTGCATCCAATGCGGACGTGAAGATCCGCTGGGTTCCTTCTGAAGATATTACCGATGAGAATGTAGGCGACATGTTGCATGGTATTGGTGGTATTCTTGTTCCTGGTGGCTTCGGTGATCGCGGTATTGAAGGCAAAGTATCGGCAATTCGTTATGCCCGTGAAAAAAATATTCCGTTCTTCGGAATTTGCCTGGGTATGCAGGTTTCTGTCATTGAATATGCACGCTCTATCGTTGGTTTGAACGGAGCAAACAGTTCGGAGATTAACCCGGCTACCGAGTTCCCGGTAATTGACCTGCTGCCTGAGCAAAAAGATATTGAAAATCTGGGCGGTACGATGCGTCTTGGTCTGTACCCTTGTAAGCTGCAGGAAGGTTCTTTGGCGATGTCATGTTACGACGATGAGTTGGTATACGAAAGACACCGTCACCGGTACGAGTTTAACAACGAATACCGTGAAGCGATTGAAAAAGCAGGTCTTGTTATTTCCGGTACATCACCGGATGGACGCCTGGTTGAGATTGTGGAACTTCCTGGACACCCTTGGTTCTTGGCAGTACAGTTCCATCCGGAATTCACTTCCCGTCCGAACCGTCCGCAACCATTGTTCCGTGAGTTTGTGAAAGCTTCTCTGGAGAACGCGGAGAAATAATAAATTGAATCATTGAAAACCCTAGTATTATGAGGATGTTTCTGGCTGCTATTATAGCGCGGAAACGTCCTTTTCTTTTTAATAAAGATGTAGATTGATTTACCCTTTGTCAATTTGAGATAATAGAAGGATTTTACTGGAAGAGGTAGAATACTTATCATGACGACTATGGGATAGTTATCCAGATGTAATGTGTATATGCTTTCCTAATTCTAGGAGGTTACAGCGTGGAAGAGAAAAAAGTTCTGATTGTCGATGACCAAAACGGTATTCGTATTCTACTGATGGAAGTGTTCAGCAGCGAAGGGTATAACACATTTCAGGCGGCAAACGGCAAGATTGCGCTCGAAATCGTCAATAAGGACAAGCCGGATCTCGTTCTGCTGGACATGAAAATTCCGGGGATGGACGGGCTTGAAATACTGAAGCATATCAAGGAGATTGACCCTGATATCAAGGTTATTATGATGACGGCGTATGGAGAACTTGACATGATCAAGGAAGCTACCGATCTTGGCGCGCTCATGCATTTTACGAAACCGTTTGATATTGATGAGATGCGTGTGGCCGTTAATATGCAACTTCGCAATGGCGCTGCGAACAAATGCAGCTAAATCCTGTCGATACAGGATTTTTTTGCGTCAACCACCAACCACATGTAATCATGAGAAAATGGAGTATTTCACCTGTTAGTGTAGGGAATATTGGAAATGGTAACGCCATCATGCCGTGTCTGTGAAAACTGTGCTGCAAAGCACAGCATTTTTGCAAAAGCTTGTTTAGTATTTGACATGGGATGTGGTATAATAAGCCCGTATGTGATTTCGGCTAAAAACCATAGACACAACCCAAACCCCTAGGAGGATTGAAACCATGCCATTAGTATCTATGACAGACATGTTGAACAAAGCACTTGAAGGAAAATATGCAGTTGGTCAATACAACATCAACAACCTTGAGTGGACTCAAGCGATTCTTACTGCTGCTGAAGAAGAGAAATCCCCAGTAATTCTGGGCGTATCCGAAGGTGCAGCACGTCACATGGGCGGCTTTACTACTGTAGTTAAAATGGTAGAAGGACTCTTGATTGACATGAAAATTTCCGTACCAGTTGCAATCCATCTGGATCACGGTTCAAGCTTCGACAAATGTAAAGAAGCAATCGATGCTGGCTTTACATCCGTTATGATCGACGGTTCCCATCACTCCATCGATGAGAACATCGAAATGACTAAAAAAGTCGTTGAATACGCACACGCTAAAGGCGTTTCTGTAGAAGCTGAAGTTGGTACTGTAGGCGGACAAGAAGACGACGTTATCGGTGGTATTCAATACGCTGACTTGAACGAATGTATCCGCATCGTTAAAGAAACAGGTATCGATACTTTGGCACCAGCTCTGGGTTCCGTTCACGGTCCTTACCAAGGCGAGCCAAACCTCGGCTTCAAAGAAATGGAAGAAGTTCGTGACGCGGTACAAGTTCCACTCGTATTGCACGGTGGTACAGGTATTCCTAAGCACGATATCGATAAAGCAATCTCTTTGGGTACTTCCAAAATCAACGTGAACACAGAGAACCAAATCTCGTTCACAAAAGCAGTTCGTGAAGTGCTTGCAGCAAAACCAAACGCTTACGATCCACGTACGTTCATCGTACCAGGCCGTGATGCAATCAAAGAAACTGTTAAAGGTAAAATCCGTGAGTTTGGTTCCAACAACAAAGCGTAATTTATCTTTAAAAGTTCCATACTGTGAAATGGAAGAACACCGCCTAGCCGGTGTCTTTCCATTTTCACACCTTATTTCTACATCGTTAGCCATCAGCACGTATTGCCGTTCATCGGCTGCAAAACACGTAGGGGGACATTAAGCTTTATGGAAAAATTAATGATTAGTGGCGGACGTCCGTTACAGGGAACTGTAACTATAAGCGGTGCCAAAAACAGCGCCATTGCGCTTATTCCTGCAGCATTGCTTGCCGAGTCAGAGGTCGTGTTGGATAACTTGCCATTACTCAGTGACGTGGCCGTATATGCAGAAATTTTGGAGGAACTTGGGGCGCGTGTGACTTGGGAAGGTAGTCAGATGAAAATTGATCCTTCTGATATTAAATCCATTCCGATGCCAAACGGTCCTGTGAAGAAACTTCGTGCTTCTTATTATATGATGGGAGCACTGCTTGGACGTTTTAAAGAAGCAACAATAGGTTTGCCCGGAGGTTGTAATTTTGAACCTCGTCCAATTGATCAACACATCAAAGGGTTTGAAGCGCTTGGCGCAACCGTGACGAATGAACATGGCTCTATCCATTTGTATGCCAAAGAGCTACGCGGAGCTAAAATATATCTTGATGTAAGCAGTGTTGGTGCAACCATCAACATTATGCTGGCGGCCACTCGTGCCAAAGGCTCTACAATTATTGAAAATGCGGCTAAAGAGCCTGAGATTATAGATGTAGCAACACTTTTGAATTCTATGGGTGCCAGCATCAAAGGTGCAGGTACAGAAACGATTCGAATCGAAGGGGTCTCGGAGCTTAAGGGTTGCCGTCACTCCATTATTCCGGATCGGATTCAAGCGGGCACGTATATGATCGCTGCGGCGGCCACGCGCGGAGATGTACTCATTGATAATGTCATCCCCAAACATCTGGAGGCTTTAACGGCCAAGTTGCTGGAGATGGGAGTGGGTATCGAGGAGCTGGACGAAAGTATTCGGGTTATTGGACAGCCGCAGTACAGTCATGTTGATGTAAAGGCGCTGGTATATCCAGGATTCCCTACCGACCTGCAGTCCCCAATGACCAGTGTATTAACACAAGCGAACGGTGTAAGTGTACTGAGTGACTTTGTATACAGCAATCGGTTCAAACATGTGCCTGAACTGGTTCGTATGGGCGCCAAAATCCGTGTGGAAGGCCGATCAGCCATTATTGAAGGCAGTGCACTGAATGCGGCTAAAGTAAAAGCGTCGGATCTTCGTGCTGGTGCAGCACTAGTCATCGCGGGACTTACCGTCAGTGAAGGAGTTACTGAGGTGACGGGAGTTGAGTTTATTGATCGTGGTTACGATCATTTGGTGACCAACCTACGTTTGCTTGGTGCAGACGTGTGGCGGGAAACCGAATAGGTATTGATTAAGGCGCAGCATCGCAAATATTCCCGCTTGAAGCGTGTTTTGTAGCGGTGCTGCATAACCTATAGTAGAATAGGGTATACTATTCTAATAGATTTTGTATTCTCTTCCGGATATGATGAACTGTAACAGGTTCTCGTTTCGGAGGGTCTTTTTTTGAAATAAACATCATAAGGCTTTAGAACACATCATTTCTTATATTGTTTTTGAAAATCATTCCCTTTCTCCAATCCCCGGATTTGTTTGAACCTGCGCTTCATAGCCGGTCTTCCCGGATCGATCGCCCCATGTTTGGAGTTCACTCATTAAGGATTATGCCATGTAATGGCCATTCCACCCGGAAACTTACACACCAAGACATGTATTTGCATTATAACGGTTACATTCCGTACAATGGATAGAAGAGATTGTGGTAGAACTGCTTTCTATGGCTTGAATTAGCTAACGAAACTATCCATTTCACGGACTCATTAATTGAATAGGTGGTTATTATATGGATCTGCAAATTTCCGATTTGGAAGAAATGAAATTAACGGACCTCTATAAGCTGGCGAAAAAATACCAGATTCCTTATTACGGGACCCTTAAAAAGAAAGAATTAATCTTTGCAATACTCCGTGCGCAAGCGGAACAAAGTGGTTTGATGTTTATGCAGGGCGTGCTCGAGATTTTACCTGAAGGTTACGGCTTCTTGAGGCCAATCAACTATTTGCCAAGTACAGAAGATATTTATATCTCGGCCTCACAGATTCGCAAGTTTGATTTACGAACGGGTGACCTTGTATCAGGTAAGTGTCGAACGCCAAAAGAAAATGAGAGATATTTCGGTTTATTGCAAGTTAACGCTGTGAATGGTGAGAATCCATCGGCGGCTGCGGAGAGACTTCACTTCCCGGCATTAACCCCATTGTATCCGCAGAAGAAACTGGTTCTTGAAACATCCCCGAGCCATTTATCCACACGTATTATGGATGTGCTTGCCCCTGTAGGGTTGGGACAACGTGGATTGATCGTAGCACCTCCCAAAGCCGGTAAAACGCTTCTCCTCAAAGAAATTGCCAACAGCATCTCAACTAACAATCCAGAAATTGAACTTTTTGTCCTGTTGATTGATGAACGTCCAGAAGAAGTAACGGATATGTCTCGTTCGGTAAAAGGTGAAGTTGTCGCTTCCACGTTTGATGAGTTGCCCGAGAATCATATCAAAGTAGCGGAACTGGTGCTGGAGCGCGCTCTGCGTTTGGTTGAAGCCAAAAAGGATGTCGTTATTTTGCTCGATAGTATCACACGTCTGGCTCGTGCATATAACCTGGTGATTCCACCATCTGGACGTACACTAAGTGGTGGTATTGATCCAGCAGCATTCCATCGTCCAAAGCGTTTCTTTGGTTCTGCTCGTAACGTGGAGGAAGGCGGTAGCTTGACTATTTTGGCAACAGCGTTGATTGATACGGGGTCGCGTATGGATGACATCATTTATGAAGAATTTAAAGGTACGGGTAATATGGAGCTTCATCTGGATCGCAAATTGGCTGAACGCCGTATTTTCCCTGCCATCGATATTCGCCGTTCCGGTACACGCCGTGAAGAGGTATTGCTTAGCAAGGAAGAGCTGGATACGATCTGGGCTATTCGTAAAAATATGAATGATTCCCATGACTTCGTTGAAGGTTTCCTGAAAAAACTACGCAACAGTAAAACGAATGCCGAGTTCCTGGCTGCGTTTGACGCGGCTGGCAATGCGCCCTCCAGCAATGCTGGAACGACGACAACTCGCCGTTCCCCAAGACAAACGGCTACATCAGGAACATCGAATTAACATTTGAACTGCAGTTTGAATTCGTATAACGTAGCCATGATCGTTGTAAGATAAAGATGTGGCTGACTGTACAATCAACTGACTGCAATATAATATACTCGTCGTCAGGTTTAACCCAATAGATGTGAGGAGAACATCATGTATTTAGTATACGCAGATGAAAAAGGTAATGTTTTTGATCATCCCTCCCTGTACGGACTCGCCCGTAGTGGAGATATGATTGTCGAGATAATGGAGGATGAGTTGATTCCTCTGCCGGACGGTGCAACATTGGTTGGTCTTCCAAGCACCCGTCCTATCGGTATGGACCCGGATACAGGCGAGATGTTGCCGTTGCCGAGTGATACACAAGCTGTAGGGGCTCTGTTGCCGCAAGGTTTTACGCGTCTGTGCTTGCCGGGTTACGTAAAAACGGATAAGGATTACAAGCTGCCGTTGTTTGGATACTCGGCTGTCGTTTGGAAAGATGGCGGTTTCTACGTTACGGCTTCCCAGTCCGATATTCCTGAGAAGTGGAATCCGATGAACTGTGATCGTGACGATGTGCGCTCTGGGGTTAAACGATTTACGGAGAAGTATCCAGAGAACCGTTTATACACCCACCTGTCCAATTGTGCACTGGGTTATGAGTGTCTCACGTCTTCCAACACATTCTTGAATCGTTGGGAAGGCGGCGTTCCTGTATCATACTCATGTAATGCTGGTTGTTTCGGTTGTATCTCTGAACAGCCGGATGACAGTGGATTTGTATCACCTCAAACACGGATGAATTTCCGTCCTCGTGTAGATGAGATCGTTGAAGTGATGCTGGAACATCTGAAAACACCCGAATCTATTATTAGCTTCGGACAGGGGTGTGAAGGTGAACCTTCCACACAGGCCAAGCTGATCATCGAAGCTATTCGCGAAGTGCGCTCCATTACGGATATGGGTTACATCAACATTAATACCAATGCTGGATTGAATGATCATATCCGCGGAATTGTGGATGCGGGGCTGGATCTGATGCGTGTGAGTACGATCAGTGCATTGGATGATCATTACAACGCGTATTACAAACCTCGTGGATATACATTGGCTAATGTAGAGAAATCAATGAAGTACGCTGCGGAGCAAGGGGTATATACCTCCATTAACTATCTGATCTTCCCGGGTGTAACCGATCGTGAGGAAGAGATCGAGGCAATGATTGAATTTGCACGCCGCACCAACCTGCGATTGATTCAGATGCGTAACCTGAATATTGACCCGGAGAGCTATCTGGAGTTAATTCCGCCAGCACAGGGAGATATATTGGGAATGAAGCAGATGCTGGAGATATTTGCGGAAGAGTTGCCGGATGTTGTCATCGGGTCGTATACGCATGTTCCACCGGCTGGGATGGCTCGTCCCAAAAAGCTAATTACCTCTTGAATGAATTAGATTGCAACCGGGTTTAGGCCGTGTTATAATCTGCTGTGTTGTGCCATTTACTCTGGGTCCGCTTGAGGCTCAGGGCGGAAAGAGGTGAAAGGTAATGAAAGAAGCAATTCATCCTAAATACACGATTGGTCAAGTATCCTGCGCATGCGGTAATACTTTTGAGACTGGTTCGGTTAAAGAAGGACTTCGTGTAGAGATTTGCTCCGCGTGCCACCCGTTCTTCACAGGTAAACAGAAGTTTATCGATGCTGGCGGCCGTGTGGACCGTTTCAAAAAGAAATACGGAATCTAATCGTACAATTCCTTGTGGATTGTCTAATTATTGTATCCCAATCACCCCTGCTATTTTGGCAGGGGTTTTTAGTTACTTATACAGAGAAGTGTGTGGTTTCCATTTTCCAGCCGGTTGCATTTTGGACTACCTTGCGTTATACTATTTCTTACCGTGCTAGATGGGGAGGTAGCGGTGCCCTGTAACTCGCAATCCGCTATAGCGAGGTTGAATTCCTGTTAGAGGTTTTGTCGATGTGAGGTTTGGTCCCTGAACGTGGTGTTGACGGTTGGGTCCTCCGCAATGAGTACTCATGAACCTGGTCAGGTCCGGAAGGAAGCAGCCATAAGTGAGATCACTCTTGTGCCGGAGGGTTGCCTAGCCTGAGCTATTGTTCAGGGGTGCCGCTTGGATCGCAAATATCGATAGCAGGTGCACGGCTTAACCTTTTAAATTGTAGAGACCTTTGCAGCAGTATAAATGCAGGGGTCTTTTTTGATATGTTAAAAAACCGCGTATGAAATGAGTCAGATAAAGTTTGGATTCACTCTGGAATATAGTATAATGGGGTGACGACAACGGACTCGAATGCGAAGTGGAAGGAAGGTAACGCATCATGGAGCATATCGCGTTATACCGGGCGTGGCGTCCTCAGTCGTTCCAGGATATGGTGGGACAACAACATATTATTCAGACCTTGCAGAACGCGATTCGTGAACAGCGGACCTCCCACGCTTATTTGTTTAGCGGTCCCCGAGGGACGGGGAAGACAAGTGCGGCCAAAATATTGGCCAAGGCTGTAAACTGTGAACGCGGACCTGCAACTGAGCCTTGTAACGAATGTGAGGCTTGCCGCCGAATTACGAATGGCGCTGTTATGGATGTGCAGGAGATTGATGCTGCCTCCAATCGGGGCGTCGAGGAAATCCGTGATCTTCGGGAAAAGGTGAAGTATGCCCCTACCGAAGTCCGGCAGAAAGTTTATATTATTGATGAAGTGCACATGTTGACGACAGAGGCGTTCAATGCTTTGCTCAAAACATTGGAGGAGCCGCCGCCACATGTAATGTTTATTTTAGCAACGACAGAACCGCATCGTCTGCCTGCTACCATTATATCGCGTTGTCAGCGATTTGATTTTCGCCGCGTATCTCTGGAAGAACAGACAGCCAGATTGACTTTGATCTGTGAACAGGAAGGGATGGAAGCGGATCAAGATGCGTTGCAGTACATTGCCCGTCTATCTGATGGTGGGATGAGGGATGCGCTCAGTGTGCTGGATCAAATCTCTTCATTTACCGATGGGAAAGTAACGTATCAGCAGGTTATGGACATGACAGGCGGTATTCCTTCAGAACAATTTGCCAAGCTCGCATCCTCCTTGCTCAAAGGGGATGTCGGTCATATTTTGCAGATGATCGAGGGCTTTATGCATGAAGGCAAGAGTGCGGACAAATGTATGGAGAATCTGCTCTACTATTTCCGGGATTTACTGATGATCAAGATGGTGCCAGATGCGGACAAACTGACGGATCGGGTGTTGAACCCGGAATCGTTTCGAGATATGGCGGAATCGTTTACGAAGGAACAGTTGTTTCAGATGATCGATACGCTGAATCGGTACCAGAGTGAGATGAAATATGCAGTTCAGCCGCAGACATTGTTTGAGGTGGCTCTGCTTAAACTGTGTAGTATCCCGGCTATGGGCGGAGCTGCTTCATCGGTTGGAGTGACTTCTCCTTCTGCACCCGCTGATACTGGAGAGATCAATCGATTGAAACAGCAGCTTGCTGAGCTGGAGAAAAAGCTAGATCGAGCGCTCAAGAGTGGTCTGTCAGGTGGGGATGCGGCTTCAAATGCTCCTGCACGACCGGCAACACGTGCGCCAATGTCCAGAGCGAACGCTCCAGTGAAGCTTCCGGCGAATTTGGATCAATATATTGCGCGCAAAGGATCTTCAGAATTCACGGAGATCAGCAAAAAATGGAGCCAGATTTTGCAACGTGTCAAAGAAGAGAAAGTTACGGTTCATGCTTGGTTTATGGATGGAGAGCCGGTTTCACTGCTCGAAGACAATGTGCTGGTTGCTTTTAAGAACAACATCCACCGTGAAACAACCGAAAAACAGGCGAATCGTGATGTCATTGAGCGGGTGCTTTCGGAACAGCTTGGGCGTCCGGCTCGACTTGTGACGATGATGCTTAGGGACTGGACTGGTGCGATGGAAGGAGCTTCTGAAACGCCAAAGGAGGATTTTAAGCTTGAACCAGAGCATGAAGATGGTGGTTCAGGCGATAAACAGCCTTGGATTGATGAAGCTATTCAGTTATTTGGCGAAGATCTCGTAGTCATTAAAGAGTAGTACATTACGATGTAATGTGTATAATTTGAGATAACTATATTAAAGGAGATGACGGATATGAATAACATGAACCAAATGATGAAACAAGTGAAGAAAATGCAGGAGCAAATGCTGAAGGCGCAGGAAGAACTCGCGGACAAAACGGTTCAAGGTACTTCTGGCGGCGGAGTGGTAACTGCTGAAGTTAACGGGCATAAAAAACTGCTTGCCATCACGATCAAGCCTGAAGCCGTAGATCCGGATGATGTTGAAATGCTTCAAGACCTTGTCATGACTGCTGTGAATGATGCTTTGACAAAAGCAGATGAAATTGCGAATCAGGATATGGGTAAATTCACGGGTGGCATGAAAATTCCGGGGTTATTTTAGTATAAACTGATCCTGTCAAAAGGAGACACAACCGATTGTATTATCCTGAACCGATAGCCAAGCTGATTGATGCCTTCACCCGTCTTCCTGGGGTGGGTCCGAAGACAGCGGCTCGTTTAGCTTTTCATGTGCTTAACATGAAGGAAGATGACGTTATTGATTTTGCCAAAGCGCTCGTGAGTGTGAAGCGTAATCTCCATTACTGTTCTGTGTGCTGTAATATTACAGATACAGACCCTTGCCGGATATGTCAGGATAAGTCGAGAGATGTGTCCGTCATCTGTGTAGTCCAAGATTCGAAAGATCTGGTAGCTATGGAGCGGACTAAGGAATTCGATGGGTACTACCATGTGTTGCAGGGGGCAATTTCTCCAATGGAGGGAATTGGTCCGGATGATATACGCTTGAAAGAGCTGTTAACTCGTTTGAGTGATGAGCGGGTAAAAGAATTGATTTTGGCGACTAATCCCAATATTGAGGGAGAAGCTACGGCGATGTACATTTCCCGCCTAGTGCGTCCGTTTGAAATTAGTGTGACCCGTATTGCTCACGGATTACCCGTGGGCGGCGATCTGGAGTATGCAGATGAAGTTACACTTTCGAAGGCGCTGGAAGGACGCAGAGAGATGCGCTAATGTATCTAGTTGCGTGTGAGCTTGATAAGGGTGTCGTTCGTATAGAAGACAATCCAATAAATTGATTTATATTGCAAGAGAGAGCCGTGAGCTCTCTCTTTTTTTTATTATAAAAGTAGATCTCCGAGTTCTAAGTTTGTCCCTTCCTTGATATGTATGAGAGTGTGCTATACGGATGGATAAGGGAGGGTGTTTATGTTGATATGGCGAAAAAAGCGTAGCTTAAGGGACGGGAAGAAGAGAGAGCTTGCGAAACTGGAGGCGGAGTTGGTTTATGTGGATGTGCAGAAGGCCAAACAAGAGTGGGAACGTGCGATGCGACAGTTTGAGGATGCTCTGGGAGAGGATGAGATCGATTATGCCATCTATGTCCTTGAAGCGGCCGAGAGGAAATATCAAATTCATTTGAAACGGGCCAAACGGTTGATTGGGATGGATGTGACTACTACCGATCGAGGACTCAGTGTGTAATTAGAGTAAGGTGGCTGAGTATACAGGTGATTTTATATATAGCTGGAGGTGGAATGTATGAAGGGTGTTATTCTGGGAAGCATATTGGTTGCCTCTCTGTTGGCACTGGTTGTTGTTTTGTTTAGAAAACGCTTAGGGTTATCAATCTTTACATCAATCGGAATTCATGTGGTGCTTGCGGCTGCTGGGATATATGTCGTAAATTACTCGGGTTGGATAACAGGAATTTATATCCCTTTAAATCCTGCAACAATAGGTACAATTACTGTTCTGGGACTCCCGGGGGTTGGTCTGTTATTGGGGTTGAAAATTTCTTTATTCGGGTAGTTGACTACCGAGCAATATATATGGTACATTATATCTCGTTGCTTTGCTTGCTTGGTTACACGCTTTGCTTGAAACAAATGAAGTTCATTATGAACTTCAAAAATAATTTCAAAAAAAGGCTTGACCAAAACAAACGAAGTATGATATATTATAAAAGTCGCCGCTGAGACAAAATGGTGATGAAAAAAGAAGTTTGATCTTTGAAAACTGAACAACGAGTGAG